>CAZRKP010000014.1:0-112260 GCA_964600895.1 uncultured Victivallis sp. | reverse complement strand
TTCGCCCAGGATTCCTCGAGCGGGGGACGGCGCGCTATCTTAAGGAATTCCGTGGCTTCCAGCTTTTCTCCGGGATTCTCATCCTCGGCGAAGGAGGGGACTGTTACCGCAGAAGGAAGGAGAAACAGCACCAACAGGAAATATCTGGTGAACATCATTTTTTCTTTTTCCTGCCTTTGCCGTTCTTTTTCTTGCTGGTTGCAACTTTAATTTTCTTAGGCTTGAGGCCGAGAGTGGTCTCGAGCGCCCCCATGATGTTCGTGACGAACACGAACTTCACGTTCTTCTTCACTTCGTCAGGTATGTCCTCCAGATCCTTTTCGTTCTTGTCAGGAAGGACAACGGTCCTTATACCTGAGACAAGTGCAGCGATGACCTTCTCCTTGATCCCGCCTACCGGCATGATCTTGCCGCGGAGCGTGATCTCGCCGGTCATTGCGGTCCTTGCCTTAGAAGGACGTTTCTTCAATAACGAGACCAGCGCCGTTATTATTGTGATTCCGGCAGAAGGTCCGTCCTTGGGTGTGGCGCCGTCCGGGATATGTATGTGGAAATCATTGTCCGTGAACAGTGCTGCAGGTATCTCAAGCTCGATCTGGCGGCTCTTGATGAAGCTGAACGCAGTTTCCGCGCTCTCCTTCATTATGTCGCCGAGTGATCCTGTGAGCTTGAGATTGCCCTTGCCTGGCATGCTGGTGACCTCGACTGCGAGGATTGAACCGCCGGCACTTGTCCAGGCCATTCCAGTGGCGGTGCCTACTACGGGTTTTATCTCGACCTCGTCCATGAAGAACTTCTGAGGACCGAGATATTTCGTCAGATCCTTCGGGGTGATAAGATTCTTCTTTGCTGGAGGGAGTTCCTTCTCAACTATCCTTCTTGCGATCTTCCTGAATATCGTGGCGATCGATCTCTCGAGGTTCCTGACACCCGCTTCACGGGTGTATTTGTTAGCCACGGACTCGATGGTCTTTGCCGGCATACTTATCTGGGATGCAGCGAGTCCGTTCTCCTTTAGCTGTTTCGGGATCAGGAATCTGGATGCTATTTGTTTCTTTTCCATCAGGGTGTAGCCGGGGAGCCTGAGTATCTCCATCCTGTCGAGCAGCGCTGGCGGAATGGTATCCGTTATGTTTGCCGTCGCAATGAACATCACGGAACTGAGATCGAAGTCGAGTTCGATGTAGTGGTCGTTGAACGCGGAGTTCTGCTGGGGATCGAGGACTTCGAGCAGGGCTGAAGCCGGATCACCGCGGAAATCGCTTCCTATCTTGTCGATCTCATCGAGCATGAACACCGGATTTGCGCTCTGAGCCTTCTTGATGCCCTGGATGATCCTGCCGGGCAGCGCACCGACGTAAGTGCGACGGTGCCCACGGATCTCCGCCTCATCCTTGATGCCTCCGAGTGACATCCTTACGAATTTCCTGTTCATAGCCCGGGCGATCGACTGACCGAGCGAGGTTTTTCCAACTCCGGGCGGGCCTACGAAGCAGAGGATCGGAGATTTTCTGTCCTTCTTCAGTTGGAGCACTGCCAGGAAATCGAGTATCCTCTCCTTGACTGTTTTTAGGTCGTAGTGGTCTGCGTCGAGGATTTCTGATGATTCCTTGATATTGATCCTGTCTTCCGTGAAAGTTGTCCATGGCAGCGTCACCAACCAGTCGACATAAGTAAATGCAACATTGTATTCCGGCGATGCCTGCGGAATCATCATCAGTCGTTCCATCTCCTTCCTGACGGTGGCCTCGACCTTTTCAGGTAGTTTCTGCTTTGCCATCTTCTCCTCGATCGATGAGAAGTCAGGATTCTTGGAGTCGTCACCGAGCTCCTTTTTGATGGTCTTGAGCTGTTCCCTCAGGAAATATTCGCGCTGGGTCTTGCCGAGGGTGCTGCTGACCTGTGACTGGATCTTCGAGCCGACGTGCAATACCTCGAGCTCCCTGTTGAGGAGTATGGTCAGGAACTGCAGGCGTGAATTCAGGTTCGGCAGGGCAAGTATGTTCAGCTTCTCCATGTATGTAATGTGCAGTGTGTCGGCTATGAGGTCCGCCAGTCGCGCGTTGTCGTCGATGTTTAAGATCGCGATGCGTAGCTCTTCCGGATAGAACGGCGAGGTGGAAATGATCTCCTGGAACTGCTTGATGGCATTCCGTGCCATGGCAATGGTCTCTACTTTGTCGTCCTTCTCCTCGACGATGTCCTTGACCTCGACCACGAACGGGGCGGTATCGTTGATCTTCTTCTGGAAACGGATCCTCTTAAGTCCCCTGACAAGGATCCTTACTGTGCCGTCCGGGAACTTGAGCATCTTCACGATACGGGCGAGGACGCCGATCGTGCAGAGGGCCTTGTTGTCGACGTCAAACGTCTGTATCACAGGTTCCGCCAGTTCAATGGCTTTTTCCTTGAGGTGAGGTACTTCGGGGAAGAGAGCCAGTGTCCTGTCGCCGGTTATCAAACCTTCGACCATTTTAATCACGAGTTCCCCTTCTACTACAAGCGGGGAAAGCGTATATGGGAATATGACAATGTCCTTGAGCGCGAGCAGTGAGACAGAATAGCTGTCGCGCCTCTGGATGTTGGCTGGGCTTCCTCCGTTGCCACCGATGTCCTCCGCGGATATTTCTATCGGCGTATGCGGATCTTTTTCCTTGTTGTCAACGTTGTCCATGATACTACCTAAAGATTAATCTGTTTAAAAAGGTAACATACCTTGGAAACCGATGAAAGCAAAAGGGTTTTGAGAGATGAAAATTGAAATTGGAAATTTGCGGGTGTCTCCAGGAAATATCTTTTCAAATTTCAAATTTCGATTTTCCAATTACAAGCTACTTCCCGCAATCCTTCCATATATCCCCGATTTTTATGAAGACAGGCTTTGCCGGATCATTGGGATCGGGCTTGATGATCAGGACATATGTCTTAGGGATCTTCTGGCAGATCTTCCTGGCAAAGTCCTCGCCTTTTACAAATATTGCCGTTGAAAGGGCGTCGCCATCGGTTGCGCGCGGAGTGACGACGGTCACCGCGATCATATCCTTGACCGGCATGCAGGACTTGGGATCCATTATATGCGTATATTTTACGCCGTCGATAGTGACATATTTCTCGTAGTTGCCACTGGTTGAGATAGAGGTATCGCTAACCTGGATGCTTCCGCATATCCCGTCGCCACCGAATGGATCACGGATCCCGATCTCATATTTTTTCTTATTGAACAGATGCCTGGGAAAACAGCGGATATTTCCACCGAGGTTGACAAGTCCGGTAAGTTTTCCTCTGCTTATCACTGCGTCTACTGCCCGGTCCAGTGCATAGCCCTTTGCGATTCCCCCGAGATCAAGTTTTATTCCTTCCTCTGTGAATTTCACGGTATGCTTCCGCAGGTCGAAGAGAACCTTGTCGAGTCCTACATGTTTCCTGGCCTCGGCGATTTCCTCAGCTGAAGGGAGGGTACTTCTTTTCCTGTAGAATCCCCAGAGCTCCATCAGGGGTGTGACGGTGATGTCGAAGGAACCTTCCGAAAGATCATAGAACTTGCGGGAGGAGATGAGCACTTCCCAGAGGAGATCGCTGCACTTGAAAGGTTCTTTTGCGGCTGTCGCGTTGAGCTTGGAGAGTTCGCTTTCGGGATCGAAAAGGTTGCACGTCTTCTCTACGGCAGTGAGTTCATTCTTGATTATCAGGGCTGCGGAATTCGCATGTTCAGGATCTCCGTAGAGCTTGACTTCGACATTTGTGCCCATGATCTGGTACTGCTCAACATATTCTGTTCCGGAAAATTCTGTCTGGCAACCGCTGAGAGTGAGGATCGCAAGGAGTTCCAAATATACGAAATTATGGAACAGGTATTTCATACAGTTAATATTCCTTCTTAAAATCGACGATGCACAAATGCTGTCCAAGGATTTTCAACATATCTATAGAAATGATTTTTTGTTAAATATATCCTGCCAATCTATGGGTGTAAATAAAAATATGAATCTAGGCTTGACTTCTAGTTAGGGCGACCTAAGTTATTAAAAAGAGCTAGTTAGGGCAACCTAACTTACTCCTGTGCTCTTATCGTAGTTGGGTAGGATATTATAAGGATGCGTTTTGTTGAAATAAGTTGTTTGCTTTACTCTGGGAGTTATGGATTAAAAATTCCAAATTCCAAAATCCAAGCTCCAAACAAAGTGGGAAAATATCAAACAAACAGCGACAAACATTAGAAAAACAAGGATTTAAAATAATCATGTTTGGAATTTGAAGATTGGAAATTGTTTGGATTTTGGAGCTTGGAACTTGGAATTTGTCATGGAACGTAAATTCGGTGTGCCACTTTGAGCGGTTAACAGAATATGTCTGGAGTGCGCAAAATGGAAGCAAGAAAGAAAATTCTCATTGCGGGAAACCCGAATGTCGGGAAAAGCGTCATTTTCAATGACCTTACCGGTAGCTATGCTACCGTCTCGAACTATCCCGGGACGACCGTCGAAGTCTCACGTGGAACAGCCCGCATCGGCAATCAGGAATATGACATCGTCGATACCCCGGGAATGTACGCCCTGATGCCGATAACCGAGGAGGAAAGAGTATCCCAGAAGATCATCCTCACCGAAAAGGCGGATGTCCTCATCCATGTCATCGACGCCAAGAATCTTGAACGTATGCTCCCGTTCACATTCCAACTCATCGAGGCCGGACTCCCGGTCGTTCTCGTCCTTAATATCATGGATGAAGCTGAAAAAATGGGAATGATGATTGATGTCACTTCACTTGAAAAAGATTTGCAGATACCTGTTATTCCGACAGTCTCGGTGACGGGCAGGGGGATGGATAGATTGAGAAACGTTATTGAGAAGTATATCAGTGCCGGAGGAAAATCTTTTCTTGACTATGGCGAAGACATGGAAGAAAAAATTACTAAGATGGAGTCCTTGATAAAATCGGAATATCTGATCTCTAAACGTTCAGTTGCTCTTCTTCTCCTGCAGAAGGACGTCGAGGCTATTTCCCTGGCGATGGGAAAGGAATCTGATTTTGCGAAGATCGCAGAGTTGGCTGACGCGACCGCATCAGAAATGAGACACTCCGTGAACTACATACTGAATCTACGCCGGTATCAGGAAGCTGCGGATCTCGCGGAAAAGGTGATCTCTCATGATTCGGAGAAGAAACCCGGATTCGCTGAAAAGCTCAGCAGGCTTACCATGCATCCGGTCAGCGGGATCATAATCCTGATGACGGTACTCTATTTCGGATTCTACAAGTTCATCGGCGGATTTGGTGCCGGAGTGCTGGTCGATTTCCTGGAGAAGAAGGTCTTTGACAAGTATTTCAATCCTTACATGACCGACTTCGTTAACGGATTGATCCCCTGGCATCCGATCCAGCAGCTTTTTGTCGGTGAATACGGGATAATAACCTTGGGAATAAGATATGCTGTGGCGATAATACTCCCGATCGTCGGGACATTCTTCATCGTGTTCGCGATAATCGAGGACACGGGATATCTACCGAGGCTGGCGATGCTGATTGACCGGGTGTTCAAGCAGATCGGACTTTCCGGCAGGGCGGTGATCCCGATGGTACTCGGTCTCGGATGCAAGACCATGGCGACAATGGTTACAAGGACTCTTCCCACCAACCGCGAACGGATAATGGCGACACTGCTTCTCGCGCTTGCCATCCCGTGTGCAGCCCAGCTTGGTGTCATTCTCACGCTGTTCAAGGACAACCTGCCGGGATTCCTTATCTGGGCTGCGATAATCGCAATGATCTTTTTGGCGGTGGGATTTCTCGGTGCGAAGGTCATGCCCGGAGAGAATCCCGTCTTCTTCATGGAGGTTCCGCCGCTGCGCCTGCCGAAGATCTCGAACATATTGGTGAAGACATACACGAGGATGACCTGGTACTTCCTCGAGGTCCTGCCATTGTTCATTCTCGCAAGCGTGCTGATATGGATCGGACAGATGACGGGGCTCTTCGATTTTCTTGTCGGGCTGCTCGTACATCCGGTCAGGCTCCTTGATCTGCCGGACAAGTCGGCGGTCGCGTTTTTCTTCGGGTTCTTCAGGCGTGACTACGGTGCGGCAGGTCTTTACGAGCTCAACTCGGATGGATTGCTCAACGGGAACCAGCTCCTCGTCGCGAGCGTGGTGATGACAGTTTTCCTGCCGTGTATCGCGCAGCTGATCATGAACATCAAGGAGCGCGGGTGGAAGGTCGGATTCGGGATTTCAACGTTCGTGCTTTTCTTTTCGTTCATCACCGGGCTTGTGCTTAGCGGAATTTTAAAAATCACGGGGATACAACTATGAAATGCTCATTATGCGGATATGAGTTTGGTGAAAACGCGGCAAAAGCAGCCTGCGAAGGCTGTATCCTGACGAAGAACTGCAGGCTGGTGAAATGTCCGAACTGCGGATATGAGATGCCGAAGACCCCGGAATGGATAGGGAAGATGAGTCGTCGGTTGTCAGCCGTCGGTCGTCAGTTGCTGAAGAAAGGAAAAGAATAACCACGGAGTTCACAGAGGAAGAGTTTTCTCTGTGTGCTCAAAAACAAGACAATAAAAGAAAGAATGTATATTGGTTTTGAGGGCTCAGAGATCTAGTCTTTACAATTATACGGCAAATGGTGATTTATATTGTATCTCAAGTTAATCTATTTATTCTCTGTGTCCTCTGTGGTTGAGTCTTAAATACATAAAGAAAGGATTACATATGCTGAGCAACAAAGCTGAGGAGATACTTGAATCGCTCTGGGTGAAGCTGGAGGAGAAGAAGATTCCTTCCGCGACATTCGAGATCATGGGATTGAAGAAGGATGACGTGTCGCTGAAGGAGCTTGTATCCTCTGGTCATTGTGAGCTTCGCAATTCTGCGCTTGTCTTCACCGACAAGGGAAGGAAGCACGGAAGGGATGTCGTGCGAAGGCATCGGCTTGCGGAGCGACTGCTTGCCGATGTTCTCGATCTCAAGGGGAAACTTGCAAACGAGAAGGCCTGCGAGTTCGAACATCTCCTGCACACAGGGATCGACGACAGGATCTGCACTCTTCTCGGGCATCCGAAGCTCTGTCCGCACGGACACGAGATTCCGCCAGGGAAATGCTGTGCCAGGGAGAACAAGGAATTGAAATTAATCTCGCCTTTGTCGGCGTTGTCACCTGGGCAGGGCGGGAAGATCGCATACATTCATACGCGAGACGGTTCGAAGATGCAGAAGATGATGGCAATCGGTGTAGTGCCGGGAATGAAGATCAGGATGCTCCAGAATTTTCCGTCGTTCCTGTTCAAGCTCGGGAACAGCCAGTTCGCAGTGGACGAGTCAATGGCGAAGGAAATTTTTGTGAGGATCGGAAGCGAGGAGGAATAGGGGAAATGGATGACTGGATGGTTGGATGGATGCTTTGGGATTCAAATATTGGGGATAAAGAACACGTCTTACGACGTTAATCCGCCTTCGTTAAAGGAACTACGGCGTGACAGGCTACAAACGGATACAATACTGAGGGAATATGTTCGTAGTTAATCCGCCTCAGGCGGATACCAATCAAGTTCACCTATTAATATAATGAGGCTAAATGACCATTCCAAGGGGCATCTGACCATCCCTGTTTTTTACAATATACACATACAATAAGCATACATCCAGCGTACTGCTGCATCTCATTTAGAGAAATTTGGCAGAATTATTTTTATCCAAACCAAGGGATTGCCGTCAGAATCACGATGAGCAAGGCTAAGCGAATTCTGTAGGTATGACAAGCCTTACCAAGTTTCAAGAGCTCACTGGGCCAAGGCTCAAATCCCTAACCTTATCCGCCTTTGATATATTCCTTATTTTGAAAACATCCCTCCGTACTCACGGGCATATTCATCCACGTTGTCAGGGGTGATCAGAAGGTATCTCTTGTCAAATGCGGATTTCATATTCGGGGGAGCCGGTTCATCGGAAAACATGGCCTTTGGACTGACCGCAACTACTGCTGTCACCGCTCCGGACTGGATCACATTTTTCAAATTATAATAAGCTCCGTTCACTAAGGCGATCTTTGGCCGTTTTGCCGGTTCCATAGACCATATTTTCATCTTGTCGGCATCATTTGGAAGACCAAGGAAGGAAACAATCAGTGTACAGTCGGGGTGCTTCTCCACCAACCTGTCAAAGCTATCCGCTGTCAGCATCTCCTGCAAGGGCATGAGCTCAATCTCTTCAGGTTTCAGAATCCGTCCATTCACCTGTGATATCTCCGGAGTCTCCGCAGCTTCAATCTTCGCCTTGCCCGATAGCCCTTTCTTGAACGCCTCAAGCATCTTCGGCGTACGGACATCCCCATTCCTTGGCTTGTCCACAACAAGGAGCAACTTTGCCCCGGGATGCTTTATTGCGATGTATTTTCCCAGCACATAATAGCTTGATTTTGCATAGGCGAATTGATTCTCAATGATCCTGAGGGTCTCCTTGAATCCCTCGTCTTCTGATTGTGCCGTCTTGTCATCGACTGCATGTGTTTCGGATTGTTCTTCTGCCTTTTCCGCTCCAGCCTGCTTTGCGATCTCTTCCATCGTCCGGACATTTTCAGCCTTCCTCGCCTCGTAATCTATGGAAATGGCCTGTTCCGGCAATTTTATAGGCTTGCCAGGAGTGATTTTAAACGGTGGAGGAGCAGTGTTCTGCGCGTTTGAAGTTATTAAAAACATGAAGAATGCTACTGGAGCGAAACCTTTTAATAGAAGGGAAAGAAAACCTGAACAGATTACTGTGACTCTCATAAGGGTGCTCCTGTGGTAAGCTAATTACCCACTTTGACCATTCCCTCATACAACTGGTTCCTGTAGGCAGGATCCTTTTATCGGATCATAGGATCATAATAAAGGCTTAACATTCTTATCCTGATTCGGGTCGCCTTCCTTGCCGGTCTTTAAATTGAAATTAAAGGGGGTGGTCTTCTCCAGCTTGCCATCCTTATAATGCTCAATTTTAAAATCCTTGTTTATGAAGGTTCCGTTCCACTCCTTGTCATCCTTGAGTTCCCCCTGGGTAAGTACGGTGCCGTCTTTGGTTTCCGAACGTATCCTCTTACCCTTGCAATAGGTAAATATCAGGTTGTCAGAATGGGGAAACATGAAACGGCCTTCCCATTGAATGTTGTTCTTCCAAAGGCCTTTGGTTAAGATTTTACCGTCTAGATCCCTTGTTATATGATAACCGTCTGCCTTACCGTCAACAAATGTCATTTCAAGTACCGGCACCCCATCCTTGCTAAATTGGACATACTTGCCATGGAAGACTTCCTTTCCCTTCTCCTCATATGCAAAATAATGAATCTCAAGAATTCCCTGATAATTGTATATCTTGACTTCCTTGACCATTTTCCATTCATATTTTATCGGGTTGCCCGAACTGTCATATCCATAGACTGTATCATTGGTCTTCATAAGTTCGTCTCCATTTTCACACATTGCATGATTGGCGAATTGGAAAACCATCAATACAGACATTATCAGCCACGAAAATCCATCTGATTTATTATTCATGTTTTTCATTCCGGATATAGCTTGTTCCATGCCCAGGTCCCGTGGAAGGCGCTAAGCATATATTGTTGCATAAGCACATCTGAATTCAAATAATTGTTCTGAGTGATATTTGAAGTTTTCTCATTTCCAAGAAAATCGTTAGGAGAATGCCCAGGCCAAGTCAAAGGATTATTCTCGTCCCAAATTAATGGATTTCCGTTGGAGTCACGATGAACTGGACTGAGAGAGTCTTGCATGGCATGATAAGCCTTACCGAGTTCAAAAAGAGCATCATTCAAAGCCTCGTCCCTGTTGCTTTCATTGGCATGTTCAACTATATATCGTGCAGCTGCAACATGTCCTTCAATAAACTGCTGGGTTTGAAGGGTTGCATCTTCGATTGACTGGTTCGGCCCCCTCATGCCATGCATATACGATCTCTCGTTTGACTGATTTCCCTCTCCACTGTCCACCCATGCAGCTCCGGCCTGAAGCCGAGATATGTAGGTTGGGCTTATGACACCATTGTAAACATGATTTATAAAAGCATTATGCGCGGCTTCACTCCAGGCACCAAGAAAATCATAGTATTTCATCGTTCTGTTGTTTACATACGCCAGATTGTTCCAGCCGTCCGGATACCCGAACGGATCGGCGGTCTGCCACTTGCCTATCTCTGAGCGGTAGTTCCTGAACAGGAAGGCATATCCCAGTCCTTCAACATTAGGCTTGCCAGTGAAGAAATCCGTGGCTGGCACTGCATGTGCCGAGCCGAAGGAAGTCCTGTCTATCTCGCTGAAAGCCCCGTTCTCGACAGTTCCAAGACTCGAACCCAGCATGTCGTTGAATATCATCTTCCCATTGGCAAGAATGGCATTCCCGCCATTGGGATGAGGTTCTATGGTATAGTCTACCTTGTCTCTTCTTATAAGGGCAAGGCCATCCCATGCGAAGTCTTCCTCAATCCCCTTGCTGGTTCTTTCTGCAAGCTGTCCATCAGCAAAATAATCAAAGTTTGAACTGTTGCCGTTTTCTTCAACTTTCAGAACTTTGTCCAGCCATCCATATGAATAGGTTTTATTCCCTTCCTTCGCCAGCCTTCCGGCACCGTCGTATTCGAAGGTCTTCTTCGAGCCATCGGGCATTGTCGCAGTCACAAGCTGGTTTGCTTCATCATAGCTGAAAATGGTCGTCTTTCCGTCCACAGTCTTCTTTAGGATGTTGCCTGCCGGGTCATAAATATACTGCTCAACAGCGTTCCCCTTGGCATCCCTTACGGCAAGCAGCTGTCCTTTTACGTCATATTCGTAGTTCTGCAATTTCCCGTTGACTTCACGAGATGCGACAGAGCCGTCCTTGGAATATGCATACTTCAGGTCTGCAATCGGCTTCTCGAAACTGCCAAGCGCCTTCCGGACAAGTCGCCCCTGATTATCATATTGGTAGAACTCGGAAATTCCGGCAATTATCTTCTCTGAAAGACGTGACTTTGCGTCATACTTGTAGACTATTTCCTGTCCATTATCCCTGATCTTCTCAAGCCTTCCGAACTTGTCATAAATCCATTCGGTGATCTTCTTCGAGCCGTCAGCAAATGTCACGACCAGAGACCTGCGCTTACCGGAGGGGGTGTAAGTATATTCATGCGTGGTCTTCTCCTCCTTCTTCTCGGAAGCAAACTGTTTGAAAGGGATCGTGGCCTTCGTGTAGGTCTTGCTGATTACACGGTCGAACTGGTCATATACGAAATCCACGCTCTGTATGGTTTTGGCTATATGGGAATAGATATCGTCTGCGCTTGCCTTGGTTGCATCCTCGATGCGGAGAACCTTCCCTCTGCTGTCGTATTTTATGTTCTTTTCCTGACCGTTGCCATAGGCGATGCGGATGCACCTGTCGAACTCATCATATGAATAGGAGATTTCCTGGGTGGCGATGCCACCTTGGCCTTTTTTTAGAGATTCAAGCAGTCCAAACTGGCTGTACTGGTAGCTTGCCATTTGCCCGACGGCGGTCGTCCGGCTGGCGATATTCCCAAACTTATTATAGGCAAACCGGATCGGATTGTTGTTCTGGTCGCGGACTTCCTCAAGCCTGCCCTTCGCATCCAGCGAATATCTTACAACCGTATTGTCAGGATAATATTCTGCGATTATCCTTCCTTCGGCATTCCGGTCAAACTTGCAGTTCCTGCCTTTGTTGTCAAAAAAGCCGATAAGGTTCCCGGTGGCATTGTCATAGGTGAAGTTTATCGATGAAAGCAGTTCCTTTTTGTCGGCGGAGGAATATTTTTCGATTCCAGCAAGCCTTGAACCGGAATATGAATAGGCAATGCAAATGCCGTTGGCGTCAACCATCGATGAAAGCCTGTTAAACTGGTCGTACTCACGGCTAACACCCCTGCCGAAAATATCGGAGCTCTTTACAATAAACCCGAATGCATTGTACTGGAACTTGTAGTTCGCCTCCTCTGTTTCAACGGAAACTACCTGAGAGTGCTGGTCATATTGAAATCTGGTGGCATATACGGATTTGCCGGCCTTGTCGAGCATTTCTATGGCGATAGGATTCTTATTCCCGTCATATTTGAAGGAGAGAAGCGGACGGCGTGGATTGTCGGATTCGGAACGTGAAATCATCGTCACGTTCTCATTTTTGTCATAGGAATAATATATCTCGTTGTCCGTCATGTCCCTTACAATGAGAGGCTTTCCTGTGTCCTTGTCATAGCGGCAGTTAAGGACTGTGCGATCCCTGGAATCCCTGATCTGGCGGAGCTTTCCGTTGTAAGCCACATCGTAACGGCGGAAGTAGTAGATTTCGCTGGCAAGACCTGAAAAATCCCTGACCTTGAGGACTCCCCTCATCATGTTATAGGAAACTGAAGAGGTCTGCCCGTCGGAATTCTTGATTGTTACAGTCCCGTCCGGTGTATAGGAGTAGTCATAATCCCTGTCTTTCAGCAGTCGCCCCATCCTGACTTCCTGGAAATTCGACCTGTTGGCCTTCTTGTTTGCCTCTTCGGCCTTCTTCAGGAATTCCCTTCTCTGGTCGAAGGTTTCTTTCTGGGTGACAAGCTTTTCAACCGTCTGCCCGTTGCTGATTTCTGCGAGGTATCCATCTTCATTGTATTTACACTGGAGAGGATTGAGCTTCCCGTTCCTGATTGACGAGAGGAATATTTTTTCAGCAACCTGCTCCTGCAGACCTAATTTATCCGGGAGAACTGGAACCTGGCTTTTCACATAGTCAAATGAGAACTTTTCACCGTTTATGAAAATTTCCGAGGCAGTCCCATCCTTGGAATATTTGATTTCAACGAAGACCTGATTGTTCTGGACAACCTTCGAAAGGTCTTTTTCAACATATTCGAAAGTCAGCTTCCTGTTCGCTGGGGAGGAGATTTCCCTGAGATAGGAAGATTTATAATCAAACTTCCATCCTTCCTTGTGCTTTATTGTCCAGTTTCCCTGTGATCCTGTAGCTTCCCACTCCGAATATGGCGAATAGAGGCCCTTGCCCTTCTCCTTCTCGAAGAAAGCTATCTTTTCGCCCCAGGGGGATGTCCACTCCATTCCATTCTCCCTCGGAAAGACTCTGCTTTCGAGCTGGGGACAGCGCCATCCGTCGCCGAACACGCCCGGCTTCATGTTGAGCGAATCATAGACAATCTGGACAGGCATCCTGAATTCCGGAGAGAGATTTGCAACGGCCAACGTTTTAGTTATTGAGTATCCGCCTGTTACGACATCGACCTTTCCCGCTGAAAGAGACCTGTTCTCCCAGGAAAGATTTTCAATTGCAGATGCTGACAGAACAATAAGGAAAACCGATACGAAGGCGAGAAGCTTTTTCATAATACCCCCATAATTGATTTTGAATTTGTCAGACCGGTATGCCTGGCTTTCATGTTTCTCCGGGGCTTGTGACAAGTCCGCCTCTGTGTCGGAACTAATTCCCCGCAGCCTTGGCCATTTCCTCGTATGTCTGGTTGCTGTACGAGGAATCCTTCTTCCGGATCTCCTGGTACAGCTTCACCAAGTATTTCTTGATTTCGTTGTCAGCCTTGTCCTTGTCGGCCATGTCGCCGGAATGCTCCAAGTAGTACCTTACTGAGCCTGCAACATAGAATCCCGCATACAGCTGTAAGAACTTATCCTTAGTATCGAGCATGCCCTCCTTCACAGTCACGTTTATCCTCTTGGATTTGTCGGCGTATCTCACAATGGTGGCAAGGCTATCGACCGTCTTGCTGCCGAGGGGGTTGTCGTAAAGCCCCTTTGCCATCTGCAGTATCTTCCTGTCGTTCTCGGGGGATTCGGGAAGATCAAGGCCGTTGCTCCAGTCAATTTTCAGCGCATCGGTTATGAATGAGACCAGTTCCTTCTCGGTTCCTTCCTTGGCTTCTCCTACACATGTTGCCCTGACCTTGAGGAAGTTATTGTCCCTGACCGTCAAATATGCAAAGGATGTCAGCCTACCGGAATTCCCCTTAGGTACGTTTTCAACCTGCACATATGAGCACTTGTTCCTGAGAAACTTTATACCTGATATATCGACCTCCCTGTCCTCCTCGAAGGCAACGTCCTTGTACTTCCCGAGCTTCTCGACATCACGGAGAGCCCTCTTCACAGCCTCCATCTCAGCCTTGGTCTCCTCTCCGGCTCCCGGCTTCGCCTGAGGTTTTCCCGTGCCGTAGAAGAATACGTCTATCTTCATGTCCTCCGACAGATATTTCAACGATCTGCCGCTGGGTATGCTATTCTCTCCAGAGAACTTGAATCTGCCTATCTTCGCTGGATACTTGCTCTGTGCATTAGCGGCTTCGGATATCCTGATGCCCGCAGGAGGCTCGAACAGTTCCATCTTCGGCGGAAGATCCTTCTGGTACTCGTCATAGACGAATTCGCATACGACGGTGTTGTCCTTCCTTATCTTCACGCTGCACGGCGTTTCGGTCCCCGGTCTGCTCAGGAGAACGATGTCATATCCATCCTTGGACAGGGATAGGCTGTCATACTGTTTTCCTTCTATCGCCACGGTCGTCTTCACGGCCTTGTTGGACTTGAGGAAATCGTACTCTCTGCCGAACTCGAAGGTTGGCATGGGGGCTGGCTTATTCCTCTCCACAGGCGGCAATATAGGAGAACGGAAGACGAGTTCCGGGCCGGGATCGATAATCAGCTTGCCCGTCTTGTCCATAAGGTTGATCATCCATAGTTTCGGCTCGCTGACAATGACAAGTCCGTGTAATTTCATTGCCGAATCGGGCTGCTCCTCGACCCTGCCGTACTTATCACCCATTCTGTAGATCGTTTTCGGCTTGACACTGAAAGATGATGTTTCAATCTTTGGCAATACTTCTCTTATCACTATCTTCATCATAGTGTCTGATGACAGTTGGGCAAAAGCAGGTGACACTCCGAACACACAAATATAAAATATTAATATTCTATTTATCATATTCACCTTAATGGTTTTAAGAATTGCTTTATCATGCAGATTTAATTTTTCTTGACAAATACTGCTTCCAATATAGAATCAGTTGAATTGAAAGTATCAGAAGTGGTATGGATATAAGGATACAGAAATAAATCATGTCAGCCCGAGAGGCTAAAACATGCACAAGGGGCACGAAAATAAGTGTAATAGATAGATGTCGGGGCAAGGATGTGTTATAGCACAAGGAAAATAATCCACATATAAACAAGAGGATGTCTCCCTTGATTGGAGCCCAGCACCAAAAAACAGTTGCCTTATGACTAGTTCCATAAATAAGATTATAGACAACTGTACCCCAGATCACAATAACAGAGGAAATTAGGAATGTCAAAATCAATTGCAGCTTAATATGATACAGATTGCTTTGAGAAAGAGCTGATTGGGTCACCATAGTAGTATTTCCCTTGCCTTGAATTAGCTTGGATACAAGTACTTTAGAACCATATAAAACAAGTGCTGCCAAGGTGCCTAAAAACAATTCTTTTAGAAGATAACGGACATACCACAGAATCAGCTCTCCTTCGGTACTTATATCATGAAAATACATGCCTTTCCTATTAAGCATTATGACTCTTGAAATCACATCTCCAGACTCAAAGGCAAATACAATCACTATTAAAACCATTGAAAAATATCGTCTTATGCCTTCTTGATGAAAAAAGGAAAAGACAATAAGAGAAATTATAATAGGTGACAGTAGAACATCATATTCACCATTGGAGGTAAAAAACACATTGGGGTACAAAAATCCTAAGAATTTATACACTATAATTATTGTGACTACAGAAAGTATTTTTATATTTTCCCTCATAAAGAATATCATTCCGCAATAATTTTCTTAATATCCTTAAAATCCCCCTTGCTATCCGCCTCAGGCGGATAAAGCCCGTAAGGGCTGTCCCCTGATTTCTTCCTTCGGTTCTGCAAGTATCATTGCCTGAAATATGTGATCAAAGATAAATGGGACGCAGGTTTTCAGGTTTTATGCCCCTCGACTTGTAGTATTCAATCATTTCCGGAGATAATTCCATCTTTTTATATTTCTTGTCGTGGAAGAACAGGCGCCATTTGCAGATTGTATTATTTCGTTTTTCTGGAGGATCCCATGAGTCCCGGGGCGCCCAGAGATCCGGCCTGATTTCAAGGATTATCCAGTAACGTGGTAAATCGGAGCTTTTGAATATCTTGTTCAAGGCGGAACGGATGCTGATGCTATCAGCCTGTAAGCTTATTATCTTAGAATCATCAATCTTAAAGCTTCCCCCGCCTTGAAGGGAACTGTCTATTTCATGTCCGGCCAGGTTCAACAAGTCATTTCCCAGTAGTATAGAAGAAATACTTTCATTTTTTAAATCCAGTTTTCTTATTAAATTTTCAGCGTATGGATTCTCTGCTGGATATATGTTTACAGTGTTTGTTTCCTTGTCGTGGGCCCATTTGTATTCGGGATATTCCTTGACGAACCTATCCAAAACGACAGACAAAGTCTCATTGGAAGCTGCTACGGTGTAACCTCTTCTTCTCTCCGCCAGTTTCGTTTTGGTTGCAGGCGGATCATTGTCACGGGTAAACCATCTGGCCTCCTCGACGCATACTGGCATCTCATAAGCCTTTGATAGGACTTCAGCGATCTGATCAATCCTTACACCTTTGACACCTGTAGTCTTTTTAGTTGTGAAGGGAGAAGGTTCAGGTTTTTCATCAGCTGCAAAAATGAATGGGAACAGGCAGATAATTGAAAACAACAGTACAACATTTTTGAATATATATTTCATGGCCCCCCCCCGGTCAATTCTATTGGAGAAAATGCAATCATTTCGCCGGTTTCTTCTCTTCCTTCTTGTCCTTGTATATGATGACGGCGTGGGTGTCGACCTTATACTTCAGTTTTGAAGATATGCATATGTATTCGATGAGCTTGCCAAGCGGGATGTCGTTGAGGCTGATAGTGACTATTGCACCGCCCTCGGGATAATCCTGGAATACGAAATTTATGCCTTTCCCTTCAGGATCGGCCTCCTTGCTCTTCTGGCGTACGAGTTCGAAGACATCCTTTGCCTGCGCTTCTTCGCAGGCGAACTCCTTGATGACGATCTTGTTCAGCTTGTTCTCGAGAGTTTCAGCAGCAGATGCAAAACTGCAGATGCAGCAGAAGAGAATTCCCAATAAGACAGTTTTCATAAAATCCTCACTGATATTTGGCGGTTCAGACAAGCATCCCTCCAATTGCAGAAGCGAGCAGCCTTTGAACAAAAGGAAGGCCTTGCTTGTCAAAACCTCATTTATTGAAGCATAATATATACCAAACCACGGCCTTTACACCAGTTTTTCTGCAGGATGATTGACGAAGGATTGAGGCAACTTGAAAGATTCAGACTGAAGCCTATACTCCAACTTTTGCTCTGCAGACAACGGTTTGACTGGAAAGAAAATGTTGGAGTACAAGCTTTAGCTTGAGAGATAATTTCCATTCAATTGAATGTGAATTACGCAAATCTGGAGCCTACTTAAGGAGTTTTTCCTGCTGTTTGGGAGCAGGGGGCTTCTGGTTCTGCTTGAACCATTTGTTGAAGAAGTCGTCCTGTTGTTCCTCGACCTTGGGTTCGCCGGGCATTTCCGGGCGCTCGGTGATCTCGAACTCCCTGACGACCGCCTTCTTCTCCGAGAGCACCAGGAATCTCATCTTGGTGCCGGGTTTTTTTGCGGATATGTAATCTACGATGTTGGTGCATTGGAATTCAGGACTGCAGACCTTGTCGTCTATCTTCAGGAGCTGGTCACCAACCTTGAACCCATTCTTGTCGGCGGGAAAATCGGGTACTACGTTCACCACGTTCACCGGAAAATACTTTTCATTCTTCACACCGTCAATCTCAATCTGCTCCCCGGAGTTGCTCATGGATATGCCGATGAATCCCTTTCTCTGGAAATTGCGTTCCAGGACAAGGGTGCGGAGGATGTTCTTGAGCCGGGCGCGGATTTCCGGATCCTTGGATTCGGAGAAGGCGTCCAGGCATTTCCTGATTATAAGATCATACTGCTTCTTTCCGAGTTCGATGAGCTTCGACTGTGATGCCTCGCGTGTCTCAAATTTCTCGTCACCCAGCGAACTTATCAGAGCTGAGAGGTCATTGTCGGAAAGCGCAGGCTTCGGCTCCTCGGCGGAAAGGAAAATCGCTGATGCAAACAGCAATATCAAAATGGTTTTTAAAATTATCTTCATTTGTCCATTTCCATCAATGTAACACAGGCATCTTGCCTGTGTTACATTATAAAATCAAGAAGTAATTACAGGCGGGACGCCTGTATCACATTCAAAATTCAAGAATCAATTGCCGGGCAGAGGTTTACCTGTACACCCAGGCGAGTAAACCTCAGGTAGCGTCAAAGGCGACCAGGTCCAGCGCTCCTTTAAAATTTCCAATTTCAACTTTCACTGCTCACTGATTACTTATTACTCTTTACTGGTTACTGATCACTGGTTCCTCACGCTCTCGGATGGAACTGTTTGTGCACCCTTATTAGCTTCTTCTGGTCGACATGCGTATATATCTGGGTCGTGCTGATGTCGGCATGGCCCAGCATTTCCTGGATTATCCTTAGATCCGCGCCGTTTTCAAGAAGGTGGCTCGCGAACGAGTGGCGTAGAGTATGGGGATGTATGTCCTTGTTCACGCCTGCGATCTTCGCAGATTCCTTAACGACGGCCCAGATGCGTTCGCGATCTAGGGGCTGTCCACGGTATGACACGAAGACATTCGGTTCGTTCGGATCGCCTTTTGCCAGCAGTTTCGGGCGCATTTCGGTTACATATCGCGAGAGCAGTGCCATTGCCGGTTTTCCTATCGGCACGATTCGTTCCTTGTTGCCTTTGCCGATAACGCGGATGATCTCCTCGCCGAGGTGGAGGCTTGCGAGCTTGAGTTCGGCGGTCTCAGATACGCGGAGCCCGCAGGAATACATGAGCTCGAGGATCGTTCGGTTGCGGAACGTGAGAGGATCCTTTCCGGTCGCCGGGAACGCTTTCAGTATCGAATCTACCTCTGCGGGCGAAAGCATGTCTGGCAGGAGGCGCCAGAGCTTCGGGGAATCCATCACATCGGTGATATCGGCCCGGATCAGCTTTTCCTGGAACATATACCTGAAGAGCATTTTTATGGAGACGAGGCGTCTTGCCATGGAGGAGGATTCGAGTCCGCGCGTCTTGCATTCGGCGAGAAAGTCCTGGATATCGGCGCGAGTGACGTCGTTGAAGTCGTTCCTGCCCTTTTCCTTTATGAATCGGATGAAGTCGCGTAGGTCGGTCCTGTAGGCGGAGACTGAATTCTGGGACAGGCCCTTTTCCACCGAAAGGAATCCTGAAAAATGTTCAAGAACTGCTTCCATGATATTGTTTTTGCGGGGTTGCCGATACAATGGTTTACTTAACCTGAAATTATTGTATATTACCTGTGAAAGTCTGTTTTCGCAAAACAATTTATTGCTAATAGTCTCGAAATAGAATAAAGTTTAAAATAACGGAGGGCGGGTTTTCTTACCCGCCAAGGAAAGGGTGCTGCGGGTTGAAAAACCCGCGCTCCGTTGAAAAGGAAATACCTCGAGACTATGATACTCATGAGGGGGGATTATGGAAGTTGCATACAAGGTTATCATAAAGGGGCGGGTCACCGGGATCGGATTCCGGTATTCGGCGATGGACAAGGCCTCGGAATTCAAAACGATCAAAGGGTACATACGCAATGCGTCCTATGGGGAGGTCGAGGCATGGGTGCAGGGTGACAAGGCCGAGGTTGACAAGATGCTTGAATGGCTGAAGGTCGGGCCGAGGCTTGCGAAGGTCGAGGAGTTCAGCTTCGTCGAGGAGAAGCATGATCCGGCGATGGATGAGTTCCAAATATTATAATTTTTTTGCTAGGCAAAAAAATTAAACAGGAGAAAAGAAGATGGAAGCGGTAAAAGCAATCACCTTGTCAGTGATATTGATGATAAGCGGCTGGTTCAATGATGGGCTGAAGAACCTTGAGGCCAAGAAATATGACGAGGCGATAGCTGAATTCACCAAGGTATACGAGAAGGATGTTCCCGGGAACAAGTTCAGGGAGCTGGCGCTGTTCTTCAGGGCGCAGGCTTACTTCGAGAAGGGTGACAAGGACAAGGCCTATGCCGACATGATCGCACTGCTCAAGATGGATCCCGGAAAGGAGCTTGCGGCGCAGGGCAAGGAGCTTTATCTGAAATGGGGAGGTGCACCCGAGAAGCTCCGACCGGAGCTTTCACCGAAGGCTGTCTGGGCGAAATTCCTTGAAGCAGCGAAGAAAGGTGACATCAACACTGTGAAGGAGCTTTCAACCGGTAAATGGAAGGAGCTTCTCAGCGATGAAATAGATGATGATGAGGATACGCTGAAGTCCATGCACGAATATTTCAGGCTTTTCAGGCCGGTGGAGGAGACTATCGGGGAGAACGAGAACGCCGAGAAGGCGTTCCTGACATTCCAGCTCCAGGACAGGGATGTCAATTTCAACATGGGATTTGTGCTCGAGCCCAAAAAGAATATCTGGCTCATAAGTTCGGTTGATGACAGATTGATGGATGGAAATATCGAGGATAACATTGAAAACCTGCCACAGAGCAACCTGTCCAAACTGAAGCAGATCGGACTTGCCCTCAGGATGTATTCGCAGGAGAATAATGAGCTTTTTCCGTCGAGTCTCAAGACGCTGAAGGATGACGGCTACCTTGAGAACGGTGAGATGTATCTGTGGACGAGTCCCGACGAAGGCAAGCAGTTCCCGTTTGAGTATTGTCCAGGACTGAAGGAGACGGACGACGCTGACAAGATAGTTGTTGCGGCACCGGCGGCGGTGGAGGGATGGCGGGAGGTGCTGTTCATCGACGGGCATGCCGAGAAGATGGACGAGGACAAGTTCAAGGAAGCGGCCGCAAAGCAGGGTTGGAAGTTCAAGGGGCTGGTGAAGAAGGAGGACATACCTGAGATAAAACAGGACGAGATACGGGCCCTTGTGAAGAAACTCGGTGACAGCGACAGCAACGTGAGGGCCAGTTCGAAGAAGAAGCTTCTATCGATAGGTGTCGACGCCTTTCCGATACTTGAGGAGTTTGCCAACGATCCGGATCCGGAGATAAGGCTGGAGGTTAAGAATATACTGAAAGGGAAGTGACGTGTAACTGGGATTTGGATTATAGAATGTGACATAGGCGTCCCGCCTGTGATTAGAAATTTGGGAGATAAGGAAGAAAGTTACAGGCGAGACGCCTGTACCACATTCTTCAATATCCAGCATCCAGTATCCCTGCATGTCGTCTTGCATTTGCCTGAAAGAGATTTATTTTTACTTGCATCCAATCATCCAGCAATCCAATCATCCTGGGGTTGAAAAATGCGTTGTCCGCACTGCAGCTGTCTTGACGACAAGGTCGTGGACTCCCGGATCACCCGGGAGGGCGCGGGTGTCCGCAGGCGCCGTGAATGCCTGAAATGCGGGCACCGGTATACGACCTACGAGACCATCATCCATGCCGAGCTCAAGGTGATCAAGAAGAAGGGCAACATACGCGAGGATTTCGACCGGGACAAACTGAGGGCCGGCATATCAAAGGCATGTGAAAAGCGTCCTGTGAGCCCGGAGGATGTGGACAAGGTGGTTGATGGAATAGTCGCGGGAATAGAGAAGGACTTCGACCGTGAAGTACCGACAGGCGAAATAGGCAGGCGCGTGATGAACTCCCTTAAGGATCTCGACGAGGTCGCATACGTGAGGTTCGCGTCGGTATACAGGAAGTTCAGCGACGTCGAGCAGTTCATCACAGAAATAAGAAAGCTTGAACAGAAATGATAAATCTTTCCAGTTCCGCTGTGATAGCGGTATATGAGGATGGCACGAGGAGGAGCTTCGAATTCGACGAGCTCCAGTCGCGCCTCTACCAGAGCTGCCTATCATGCGGTATAAACGACAGCATGCTTGCCGAGGACATCACTCTTTCCGTCGAATACGTGCTCAAGAAGATATCCGCCGACGGCAGGATATTCACCGTTTCGGAGATAAACAGCTTTGTCGTGAAGATGCTTGAGGAGGCGGGATATCCTGAAATAGCCGAAAGCTTCACCCTGAAGAACAAGGTCTGCAAGGTACATGTAAAGCCGGACTTCGGCATGGTCTCCAGTATCATATCCAGGCATCTTGGGATTGAGGGCGAGGCTCTTGATTCCTTGTGCAGGAAGGTGATCTCATCATGCGAACTGCTCGGTATGGACAAGGCGTCGCCGTCGCTGGTGCTTGAACTTGCTCGCCATTACCGCGAGAACGCCATCGACCTTGGTGCTCTTTCACTCGGTCCACGCAACCTGAAATCGCAGAGCCCCTGGTGCCTTAGGAACGAGGAGATGCTCTCATCGGCATCGCTTGAAACCAGGAAGCTCATCTCTGCGGGTGTGCTTTCCTCGAGCCATGTCAGCAGGCTTTTCCCTTCGCTGAAGATAGACATTGACCTTGCCGCTGCCGCAGGATATCATTCGTTGGAGAAGCCGGTTACGGAGCTTGCAGTACTGCCATGTTTCCAGGCGTGCGCCTGCGGGATCAACGAGCTGGCTGCTGTGGCAAGAGGGCTTTATCGAAACTATCTTGAGGGCAACGGATACGATGCCGGATCCGCAAAACTGCCTGTCTTCCTCAGGATCGGAGGAATATCGGCATTTTCAGAGAAGTACCTATGTGTCAAATGGCCGGAATCCCACGGGTGTGTCAAGGAGATGTCCATGATGCTCGCCGGGATGCTGGAACCCGACATTACCGTCAGGGATCTTCCCTCCCTCAATAAATCATGAAAAATTCGATTTTTTTTTGATTAACTGCAAATTGGCAATATATTTATCTGTAATTGTATTTTTGCTTGGCATATGTTTCTTTATACCGTAATTTCAATATTGGGATTTTGAAATGCCACCTCCAGTTGCACAGAGAAGTTCGAATTCGGTTGGTGAAGTCGTCATCAAGGTCGTCAGTGGCGCCATGAAGGGGACCGAGTTTCCCGTCAAGAAACCGATCGTGACCCTGGGCAGATCTTCCGAAGCAGATTTCCAGGTTCATGATACCCTGATATCCAGGACCCATACGAGGCTTTCGTTCGAGAACGGCAACTGGTATATTGAAGACCTGAACAGTACCAACGGAACATGGATGGTTGGCCAGAAGGTCAGCAAGAAGGCCCTGCTTCCGATGAAGACGTCCGTCAGGATTGGCAACACCATATTTGAACTCTATAATGTATATGCCGCCAGGGATGAGACGCAGTCATTCTCGATTCCTTTCGTTTCATACAGGATCCAGCCTGAGACCCTGACTTCCACGTCCGGTGCCACAGGGGAGAAGGCTCCTCCACCTGTCCAGATCGATCCGATGCGCATTGCCCGTGAGGAGAACAAGCGACTTTCGGCGATATACAAGTTCCAGAACCTCATCGCATCCATATTCAACGAGTCGGAACTGTGCCCGAAGATCCTGAGCGCAATAAATACGATAATACATTCAGACAAGTCGTTCCTTCTCGTCTACAACCTGAACAGCGGCAACTTCGAGGCTGTCGCCGGCAGGATCGGTGACAATCCGATGGATCCCCTTGATGCCGCCTCCGTCAAGAAGGTGATCGTAGAGTTTGTGAAGGAGAACAGGGAAGCCGTGCTTTCCACGGATGCCGACAAGGTTGCAAGGGTCAAGATAGCCGGAGTCCCGAGCCTGATAGAGACCACGATGTGCGTACCCATGCTGGGCAAGCAGCAGCTCAACGGAATGATCTACCTGACAATGGCCCATGAAAAGGAGCAATATACTGAAGACGACCTCAAGCTTCTGACCGTCATAGGGCATACTGCAGGAATGGCTCTAGAGAACAGCAGACTGATCGAGTTCAACCTGAGGAATGAGAGGCTTGTTGCCACCGGAACGACGGCTGCGCACCTTTCACATTATATCAAAAACATCCTCGCCGGCCTTGATGGCAGTCTGAACCTCTTGAAGATGGGCATCGACGAAAAGGATCTCAATCTTGCCAACGAATCGCTGCATATCCTGGCCAAGAACCACCGTCGACTTGGCAACCTTGTCCTCGACCTGCTAAACCTGACAAGCGAACAGAAGCTCAACATGAAGGTGCAGGATCTCAAGCCGATACTCCAGGATGCATTCGAACTTCTCTGTCCCCAGCTCAAACAGGACGGCATAACCCTCAATTTCACCAAGGAGATGATGGATCTTCCGCTTATGGCAGAAGTTGATGCCAAGGGTATGCACAGGGTGCTCCTCAACCTCATCCTCAATGCGGAACATGCCATACAGGAAAAGAGGGAGACGCTCGATCAGAAGGATATGGGAAACATAACCGTCAATGCCACCTTTACCCAGGACAAGGAGTCGATCGTCTTTACGGTCTCCGACGATGGTATGGGCATCAAGCCTGAAACTGCCGACAAGCTCTTCGAGATGTTCGTGACCTCCAAGGGCGCAGGTGGCACGGGACTGGGACTGACGGTCACCAAGAGGATCGTCGAAGGGCACGGCGGAACTATTTTTGCGACCGGCGAGGAGGGAAAGGGCTGCACGATGACCTTCACTATACCTGTCAGCCACAACGATGCCAGCACATCCACCCGGTCAATAAACAGGAACGTCTTCAAGGGTGCAAACCTTCAGAAGTCTGTAACTGGTTCACATGAGCCTGTCCAATCATGAACAGTTCCCGTGAAGATTCCTGAGAGACTGCTTTCTTTTTGCTCAAGAGAGATTATTCCTCCTCCGTCATCCTCAATTGTGTTATTTTTAGAGTTTGCAATAAGAGTAAAATGAAACTGGAAGCTGGAGGTGATATGACAAACGGGTTGACACAGAATGTTCAGATGCAGTTCATGAGGCCTGCACAACTCGAGGCCGCTGTCCGTGCCTTTCCGGTGGTCTATGTGCCTTTCGGCCTGATCGAGTGGCATGGGAGACATCTCCCTCTCGGGAATGATGCCCTAAAATCCCATGCTATCCTGGTAAAATGCGCTGAAAAATACGGCGGAGTGGTCTATCCTCCGGTTTATTTCCCTCATGCGGTCTACTGCAACGGACCTGGCAAGCTTGTCGAATCCGACAGGGAATGGAAGATCCCCATGGTGACCTCTCTCTTTGAACGGCTCAAGCAGACCGGCTTCCGTGTGATCATCGGTGTTTCCGGCCACAACATAGAGTCACAGATCGAAATGATAAACGAAGCGCTCAAGCCTGTTGTTGCCGATCGAACTGTTGCCGGCATCGGCCTCTGGGAGATGACGCTCAGCTACGGTAAAGAATCGGACTCGGACCATGCGGCAAAATGGGAGACCTCGAACATGATGTTCTTCTATCCGGATCTGGTGGACATGTCTCAACTTGGTTCCGGACCGCTGGCTCCGAAGATGAAACCCCCGGATGGGATCGGTGGGTTGGATCCCCGCGAGCATGCTTCTGCAGAAGTGGGCAGGCGCAATGTGGAACTGGCCTCCGATGCGATCGGACGGAAGGCTCGTGAGCTTCTTGATTCACTGCCAGAGGCAAACAGAGGTTTCAGTCTAAAGGGAATCAGCCCTGAATATTGGTGGATGGTCTGAAGATTTCAACTGGACTGGAAGAATATCTACTACCTACCTGAGCCTGGCAAGAAATATCTTCTGGTAGCCGCAGTCGGCGACCTGTTCGAATGATCCCATGCTGAAACGTCTGGCGATCGTTTCCATATCGGAACTGCTACGGGCGACCACGAGTATGGCTGCGTCGTTTCCGAGGGATTCCACCTTCTTGTTGGGCCTGTCGAAGATCCAGAAACCTTCGGGCATCTTCGTTGTTCGGGCGTAGAAGAAGAGAGAAGGATAGTCAGCTGCAAAATCGAGGAATACGCGGAGTCCGCCAGCCTCTTTGGAAATTTCGACGCATTTGCCGACGGTGTCCATGGGACGGAAGTCCGGGCGCATGAAGTAAGGCTTGAAGAAGTCATCCTGTCCGCCTTTGGAAAGGGCGTTGGAAAGCTGTATCGGGAAGTTCAGTGGAATCGCAGCCCAGATCACGCAGATGCAGATGAGGCTCGAGAGCAGGGGCCCCCTGTATTTCTCCTTCAGAAGCGGTATGAGCGGGTCTGCAAAGGTGCAGAGCATGAATATCCATAAAGGCCAGAGACAGAAGAATGCCCTGGGGAATGGAGCAGGTGCCTTGATCATGAAGACAATCAGGGGAATCAGGAATATCAGGCAGTGGAGCAGGTTTGTTGTTGAAGGGGATTTCTCCTTTGAATACAGTTTGCCTGCGACAGCCAGTATCAGCAGCGGGAAAAATGAAATAATGAATGCAGCATAGAAGTGAATTGATGCATCGAATCCGCTGCTCCAGCCTTCCTTGAGAGACAGTACCTTGAGGAGCTTGGGAAATATCGGGACATAGAATAGGAGGAAGGTGGCTACCGGGATCAAAGCCAGGAGAAGGGTTTTATCGGAGATTATCTTCTTCAGGCCGGCAGGAGGAACCAGAAACAGGTATATGGCCGCGAAGGCTACGATGTTTGTCGGGGTTGTTCCTGAGCCAATGAGGGATAAAAGGAAGTAGGCCGCAAGCAGGAGTGGCTTCTTTTTTTCCTTATACAGGAGTGCGATCTCGATTGACAGCAGTATGACAAGAAAACTGAGCATATATCCGCGTACTGCGGTCGAATAGATGGCGAACGGAAGCGAAAGGATCAGACAGAATGCGGCGGTGAAAACAGTTTCCGCATGGAACCGCTTCAACCAGAAATAAAGTAGGAGTGCAAGCGATGCCAACGCGGTTATGGCAGTGAATGAACGAGGCAGGAGTCTCGCCAGGAATGGAATACCGTCGCAGGCGTCTATCCACCAGCGCAGTAAGATGTTGTAGACAATGTGATTGTTGGGGATATTGTAGAACCTGTAAATGTCGGTCATGTTGGGCAGGAGTGCGAAGTCCATCAGCGAGATGACCTCGTCGAACCATAGCTGCCTGAAGAATGCTGTAAGGATGACGTTCAGAGCGACCGCCCCCGCGATTGCGCAGAGGATGCCGTTCATGAATCTCCTGTTCTTGAGAAGATCAGCCATGCATCCTTTCGGATATTCATTCCACCGTCACGCTCTTCGCCAGGTTCCTCGGCTGGTCGATAGGGCAGCCACGTTCCTTTGCGATGTAATATGAGAGGAGCTGCAGTGCGACGACTGAAGGGATAGGGGTCGTGAATTTTGAGCATGCCGGGACCCATATTATGTCATCGGCATGTCCTCTGATCTCCGAATCGCCTTCAGTTGCAAGGGCGATCACCGGGGCCTTCCTCGCCTTGCATTCCTGCATGTTGCCGATGATCTTGTCCTTGCCGGGAATATTGTTGGCGAGTGCGAGCACTGGCACATCCTTGTCCAGAAGGGCGATTGGCCCGTGCTTCAGTTCGGCGGCATGATAGCCTTCAGCATGGATGTAGCTGATCTCCTTGAGCTTCAAGGCTCCCTCAATTGCGACCGGATAGAGGTAGCCCCTTCCTATGAAGAAGAAATCCCGGGCTGATGCATATTTTTTTGCGATCTTCGCAATGTCCTTTGACCTTTCAAGAACCTTCCTGACAAGGTCGGGGATGCGGCGGATGTCTTCGACAAGCTCAATTCCCTCCTGCCTTGAAAGCCTGCGTGCACGGCCGAACTTCAACGCCATCATCAGGAGCGTTGTGACCTGGCACGAGAAAGCCTTTGTCGAGGCGACGCCTATCTCAGGTCCTGCATGCAGATAGACTCCTCTCCCGGTCTCCCGGGCAATGGTCGAACCGACGACATTGCAGATCCCTGCGACAATCGCACCTTTCTGCTTGGCTTCGCGCACTGCGGCCAGGGTATCGGCCGTCTCTCCGGACTGGCTTATCGCCACTATCATCGTTCCTAGATGTATGATGGGATTCCTGTAGCGGAACTCGGCGGCCTGTTCGACCTCGGCAGGTATGTCCGCGAGATCCTCAAAATAGTATTCTCCAACCATTCCGGCGTGCAGACTTGTCCCGCATGCGGCGATTATCATCCTGTTGATGGTGGCGATGTCATAGGGTGTAAGGTTGAGACCGCTGAGGGTGCCTGTCCCGTAGTTCTCGTCCAGCCTGCCCCTGATCGTATTGGCGATGGCATCCGGCTGTTCGAATATTTCCTTTAGCATGAAGTGTTCATAGCCGCCTTTTTCCGCTGCGCCCGGATCCCAGTCGATATGTGCGATCTCACGGCTGACCGGTACATTGTCGATGTTCCTGAGGTCGACCTTGTCCTTCTGGACGAGGGCGATATCGTTGTCGTTCAGGAATATCACCTTGTCCGTGAAGGAGATTATCGCTGAAATGTCGCTTGCCACGATGGTTTCGCCGTTGCCGATTCCGATGACAATGGGACTGCCTCTCCTCGCTGTTATCATCTGTCCGGGATTCTCAAGCGATATGACGGCGATTCCGAAAGTGCCTTCGACCTTCTTCAGGGCGGCAGCGACAGCCTGGAGCAGATCGCCTTCGTAGCAGTCGTCGATGAGGTGGGCGAGGACTTCGGTGTCCGTTTCTGACAGGAACTTGTGGTGCTGGCCTATAAGATGTTCCTTCAGGGATGCATAGTTCTCGATTATGCCGTTGTGGACTACGGCGAAACGGCCTTTTTCATCGAGATGGGGATGTGCATTTTTCTCGGAAGGTGCACCATGTGTCGCCCAACGGGTATGCGCTATCCCTATCTTGGAACTGGAAAGCTCCTTCTTGAGGTCCGGTGTGATCTTCGAGGATAGTGCACTGACCTTGCCGACGGCCCTTACAGATATGATCTTCTTCTTGCCAAGGACGGCAATGCCTGCAGAGTCATACCCTCTGTATTCCAAACGTTTCAGTCCGTCTATGAGGGTGTCAACTATGTTCCTGTTTCCGATATATCCGACAATTCCACACATGATGAACTCCTTTTATTAGGGAGGCAAATCAAAAGTAGTCAGAATTCAGCAGTCAGGATTCAGAATAAAACAAAATATGATCTCAAAATTTAATTCTGTCTCCTGTCCGCCGCGGCGGATGAGTCCTGAATTCCCAGTTTTAATATTACCTATGAAAGTAAAGATAGTATCAGAGTGTCAGAGTGTCAAAGTATTAATTAAAAGTGTTTTAGGTTTAAAGTTTTAAGTTTTAGGTGAGGGAAGTTTGCAATTGGCCTGAAGCCTAAAACCTGAAACTTAAAACTAATTGCCAAAGCAGTATATCGGAAGATCCCAGAATATTGATTTGAGCATGAAGAAGGGGGCGCTGACACCTTGGGCGCAGATCGTCCTTACTGGTACGCCTATGCACATCCAGCCCCAGTACATGCCTGTTGCCATCGGATCGTCAGAATCGGCTACATATGCGACCGGCATTCCCAGGACTATGCCTATCGGATAACCGCCAGCAAGGCCTACTATGTCGCCTATGACGGCTCCAGTCTCAGCCGGCGCTTCCACAAAAGCCGACTTGTCACCGAACATATTGGCATAGATGTTAGGCTGGAAATATTCGAACGGCTGTGGACCGTTGTCAGGATCCTTCGCGAAGAGGTTCGAGACTAGGAGGAAGAACAGCAAGAATGAAAAAATTAATTTCATTGAATCAAACATCCTTATTAATTTTGAAATTCATAATATATGACTGAAACTGAAAAACAAGGGGAAATCATGGAAAAACCATTATCTATTTGGATTCCACAAGAATAGGGTGGGTCTGAGTTGAACCGCAGTTGGGGCACTTCATACCTTCAAGGGCATATTCGAACTTTGCCATGGTCTTCATCTTCTTTATATCCTTTGGCGGGGGGATAGGCGCAGGGATTAATGAAAATTCAAAGTCACAATTCTCGCATTTGTATGCATAACCGACGCTCTTTCCACATTTTTCGCAGTGCGTAAGAGGATCATGTGTGTCGTTGATATCCTTTATCTTCTTGACCGCCTGATGACCGCATTCCGAGCACTTGACTGCGCGCAGTTCCCCTTCCTCCGGAGCCTTTCCTGAAAAGAACTGGATGTAGCAGACAACGCAGAAAATGACGACAAGCAAGGAAAGTATTATCCTGTTCCGGAGATTGCGGTTTGAGATGAATTCAAAGATCTTCCTTAGCATCCTATTCAGCTCCCATCTCGTAATGGCCGATTATCTCCTTGTCGGAAAGCGCTCTCTTGTAGAGCAGGAACTCGTCCATCCTGCCTTTGAAGAAAAATTTAAGAAGCATTTCGTTGCTGAGAACACCTGCCTTGGTTTTGTCGTAGGTGCTTGGACTCCAATATTTCCTATAGCATCCGGCAGCTCCGAGGACGAGTGGGACATTGAGAGCGCCTCCTGTGCATGCCTTCCATCCGGTAGCTGATGCTGTGCTTGGATTCTCACTAGTCGTATTGAGGAAGTCGCCTAGGGGCTGTCCGTTTATGAATACCGTTATCTGTCCGGTAGGATCACCGCTGGCATCCACGCCGGTATGACAGTAACGGAGGGCGAGATGTACCCATCCCTTCTTGTCGAAGTTGACATCGGTGTCAAGCCAGGTGCCGCAGGTCGTGAACACATCAACGTCGAATGACCCTTGACCGAAGGTACCAGCATAGGGATTGGAATATAGGTCATACTGGCATGCAGCATCGGTTTCGGTACCCCACAGTGACTTGGAGAAAGGGCAGTCTCCAAGTGCGAGTTTATCGAACTTGCACCAGGTCAGGATGGTAAACTCATCGTATGGTGTGAAATCGAGACCCTGGGTACCCGGTATGAGCACGTATGTATCGACTCCATTGAACTGGATGGCACTTTTAAAGCCGTATTTGCTCCAACGCCCTCCGGACTTGATCCATTTTATGTTGCTGGTACCGCCGTTCAGCTTCATGAACGTGCCATTATAGGCGTTGGACTGGTAGTTGTCGACGTCTGCGCCTACGCATGTATTGTTCAATGTCGTTCCTTCCCCTTCCTGCATGTTGAAGTTGACAACGCAGGTGGGATCGTCCGCGCACTGCCTGTTGAAGGCAAACCACCTTACAAACTTAGTTCTGTCCCTAGCCCGGCTCAAGGATGGTAACAGAATCGCAAGTAATATTCCGAGGACTAGAATCGCCATTGTCACTTCAATAAAGGCGAATCTCCATTTCTGAAATCGACATGAGGAGGTCATGGCAATGTTCATTGTAATATCCCCCTATGTTTTATCCAGTCAATTATACATTGTAAAAAAAGAAAAGGCAAGACCTCAAAACGGAGATCCTGCCTTTTTCAAGGGGGGAGTGAGAGCTATTTCTTCTTGTCTTTCTTTGAATCTTCGGTTGTTGTCGTTGTCGTCGTTCCGCTTGTTGTAGTTGTGGTACCATTCTTCTCGTCGTCAACCGTCGGATCAGTGTCCTCGCCTTCCTTGGACTTGCCGGGATTGCTTGAGTCTACGCCATCAACATTGTTTCCGTGCCCATTATTATCCTTGACCTTGGTATCTGTAGTTGTAGTGGACGCCACAGTAGAAGATCCTTCCTGATTAGCCGTTGTTCCAAGGTTGTCATTTCCATCATCAGTAAGCTCCTGTCCCTGGTAGACATCCTGGTTCTTATCCTGGTTCTGTTGAGTGGAGCCCATGTTCTGTTCTTCGTTCTGTTCAAGATTGCCTGCGCCGTTGTGGCCGGTGCTCGTATCGGCCACGGTAACTGCTGTCGAGGAAGCCGTGCTCGTTACAGCGAGACCTTCAGGGAAGTTAAGTGAGCCGGATTCCGCCATGAACCAGAACTTGTTGTCATCCAATCCATAGCCAATTTCGGCGTTGGACGATTCGATATAGACGATGTTGAAAATGCCTTCATGCACATCGTTGGTCTTGTCATATACGATCTTTTCTATACGGTTGTTCAGAAGGTTCTTGATGGCGGGATTGGTGGCGTCAAAGCCGTATTCAGTGCCGTCGCCGCAGGCTATGTTGTTCTTCAGCCAGTCCTGCCTGTCCCCCATGTAATGGTAGCTGGTGTTGCCGTTCAGGTCCGACTGGTTCCTTACGTGATCGTCCATTGAGGGGCATTCAAGGACCCCATAGGTTTCGAGATAATCGGAACAGAATGAGAAATCAACCAGCCAATTCTGTGAATATGGCGTAGCACCTCTGTCCACATTATAAAGATTGGCAAGGGTCGAGACCTGGCGGAGGTTGTTGAGGCAGTAGGCTCGACGGGCAATCTCCTTAGCCCTTACGAAGCCATGGCACATTATGGAGAATATCACAAGAACTACTGCAAGCACTACCAGCAGTTCTATGACTGTAAAGTATTTTTTAGTCTTCATTCTTGGCCCCCTTGCTTGGCTTATTTTTAAATTATTACCTCTTTCGGTCATATAATGAGCATTAGCCATGCCAACTCCCACTCAAGTATAAATATTTTAATGCCAGGCTCCGCTTAACATCCTGATGATCAATAAAATGTAAATGGCGTACAGGATCATTCCGCTCAGGCGTCCTGATAATATAATATCATAATCGGAGTTTAAAGTAAAGGGAAAGGGAATATCATTTAAAAAGCGTAGGGAACTCCTCACTTATCTCATCGACATTCTTTGCCGTAATATATAGGAAGTGTTCGTTGAATATCTGAGCCTGGCTTTTTGCCTCGGAATCAGCCTTTTCCCAGAAATTGGCTCCCGGCAGGAAAGTTATGGCGGCTACGACGACCTTGTATTTCAATGCCTGGTCGATCATCTTCAAATTGCCACCGAACAACACAAGGCGAGGTGCATTCTCATCCGTCCAGAATTCGATAGCTCCCAAATCCTTGGGAAGTCCTACAAGCGATATCACTATGCCCACGTCCGGATGCTTCCTTATGACCTTGTCAAACTCCTTCGCACTCAGCCAGTAATCATTTGCCTTCAGCGGTTCGATCCTTTCGACGGTCTTGAGCACGAATCCTGCCGACTTCAGGCCTTTCTCAAGACCGCCTATTACATACTTTGAGACTCCTGCTCTGGGGATCCTGCTCTTTTCTGGAAAATCTATTATGAGGACTTTCAAGCGCGGATCCTCGCGCTCCGTGTATTTCAGCTGCTTGCCAAGGATCTCGCCGGCAAGAGCCATATATTCCTTGTGCTTTTTAAGCCTGCTTTCCTCCTTTGAGGTGAAAATTGATCTTGCCAGATCATAGACTACAAGAGAGAGTATGAAGAAGCAGAGCAGTCCGATGAATCCCCTGAAAAAGATGGAATTTGATTTCCTGAAAGGTATATAGACCAGCAGGAGCAGCACAAAGGACAGGATCAGCAGCAGGAAATAATAGAAATTTGACATAAAACTTTTATCTGTTAATGATTATCTTCCTTAAGTTACCCTATGAAAATTGAGTTGCAATAAGGTTATCATTAGATATAGTTATGTAGTGAAAATTTTAGTATGCCCATAAGGTTTGTTCTGTTGAAAAGCAGGATGTTTGTGGAGAGGGACGGGGATGGCAAGGATCATCATAGCGGATGACTCCAAGGGAGTGGTTTTGTATCTTTCCGAGATCGTCAAGAAGCTCGGGCATGAGCCTATCCAGTGTTCAAATGGTAAGGAAGCCGTGGTAAGTTTTATTGAGCAAAGGGCCGACCTTCTGATCCTCGACAACATGATGCCTTCCATGAGCGGACTTGACGTCTGCCGCTCGATCAGGAAAATGCCTGATGGCGTGCATATTCCTATCATTATCGTATCCGGGTATATCTCAGAAGAAAACATCATGGAGGGGCTTAATGCCGGTGCCTCCGATTACCTGGCCAAGCCTATCGCAGAAACCCACCTTGTTGCAAAGATCAAGACATATCTAAGAACACATTCCCTATGTGGAAATGATTTCGACATTGTGAGGCGGCAGGGACTAATCTTGAAACGTTATCAGATTAAAAGATTCCTCGGCTATGGTCCTCATTCCGTGGTGTTTCTGGCAGAAGACCAGGCCATGGAGAACAGGCTGGTCGCAGTCAAACTCCTTCACGAAAACGAGATAGTCAAAGAAATATCAAAGACTTTCATTGATACTGCAAGACAGTTCACCAAGCTCGAATCCGGAGATATATTAAAGATTTATGATTACGGAGATTTCTCCGGTCGACCGTTTCTTGTACAGGAATTTGCCCCGGACGGGGATCTGGCGGGAATATTGAAGAGGCGCCCCCTGAATCAGGCTGAGGCGATAAGACTCGCAATTGAAATTTCGCGTGCCCTGAAATATCTCCACGCGGCAAATATCCTCCACCTAGATGTGAAGCCTGAGAACATAATGATCTTCAAGGACAGGCAGAAACTCGGTGATTTTGGGGTGAGTTCAATTGCCAGGAAGGTGGGCTACGTTCCGGTAGAACAGAATATCTGGGGAAGCCTCTTATATTCACCACCGGAAGTAATCGACAGGGCGAAGGAAATTTCTGGGAAAAGCGATATCTATAGCCTGGGAGTCGTTCTATATGAGGCTTTGACCGGTGGAAATCCTTTCGAGTCAGAGATGTTCGGAATAACAATGTCCCGCCAGGTCAGTTTCAATCCGCCCCCGATTATCGAGCATCATGCCGGCTTTTCCAAGGGATTTTCCGATCTTATACAGAAGATGATGCATAAAAAGTCTGAAAAGAGGCCTTATGCGGTGGAGGTGGAGAAGAGTTTGCTCCTAATCAAAAAGGAAATTTCGGAAGATAAGGAGGAGAAGATAGAAACTGACATGTCCAAGGTCAGGGAAGCAATAGCAACGCAGATCTTCATGGTTAAGAAGTTACCGGTCCCTAAGAAGAAATCTTTCTTAGAGAAGCTGAAGGACAGACTGTTCCCTATTTCCCAGTGAATTCCTTACTTGGCTTTCTTGGCCCTCGGGCCTGCGGGGGTGTCCTCGACGATCCAGCCGGCTGACATCAGTTCCTTCCTGATCTCATCGGCCCTGGCATAGTTCTTCGCCTTCTTGGCGGCCGTGCGCTCCTCGAGAAGCCTCGTTATCTCGGCTGGAACATCTCCTGCCGCGGCTGAATCAACATCGAACACCGCGAATATGCTGTCAAAGTCCTTGAACTGGTCAAGTATGTTCGCGGCTCCCTTTGCAGATAGTTTTCCTGATTCCATCAGCCTGTTGGCCTCATGTTCCAGTTCGAAGATCGACGCAAGCGCCTCGGATATGTTGAGGTCGTCTGAAACAGCCTTCCTGAATGATTCCTTGATTTTTCCGACAAGCTCCTCGACGGTTTCTCCCTGGCACCCGGAATTTTTTACGGAATGCAGGCGTACAAAGAAATCACTGAACTTCTGAAGAGTAGCCTTTGCCTGCGAGCAGGCTTCAAGCGTAAAGTTGAGCTTGTTGCGGTAATGTGTACCCATCAGGACCCAGCGAAGTTCCCTGCCGGTATAGCCTTTCGCCAGAAGATCCCGCAACGTAAAGAAATTTCCGAGTGACTTCGACATCTTCTGCCCGTTCACCAGGAGATGCTCGCAGTGCAGCCAGTAGTTGACAAACCTGCAGCCGTTAGCAGCTTCGCTCTGAGCGATCTCGTCCTCGTGGTGCGGGAACATGTTGTCTATCCCGCCTGTATGTATGTCGAAGGTCTTGCCAAGATATTTCATGCTCATTGCGCTGCATTCGATGTGCCAGCCGGGACGTCCCTTGCCCCACGGGCTTTCCCACGCGACATCGCCGTCGTTTTCATCCCAGATCTTCCAGAGTGCGAAATCCGCAACGGAATCCTTTCCGTATTCATCGGTCTTCACCCTTACACCTGCACGCTGGTTCTCCATGTCGATTCGGGCAAGTTTACCGTAGTCTGCGAACTTCGCAACAGAATAATAGACCGACTTGTCATCTCCGATGTACGCGTATCCCTTGTCGATCAGGACCTTGATGATCTCGATCATTTCAGGTATGTGCCTGGTGGCCTCGGGATAATGTTCGGCCTTCTCGATGCGGAGTACCTCGAGATCCTGGAAGAATGCGTCCTTGAACTTCCTGGTGTAGGTGTCGAGGGCGATGCCAGCGGCCCGGGAATCGCGGATCGTCTTGTCGTCGATATCGGTGAGATTCATCACCTGCACCACCTTGAACCCGCAGTATTTGAGCGTTCGGCGCAGGAAATCCTCGAACATGTAGGCCCTGAAATTTCCGATATGGGCGTAGTTGTATACGGTCGGCCCGCAGGTGTACATCCTGACTTCGTTGCCGTTTATCGGATTGAATTCCTCCTCCGACCGGGTGAAAGTATTGTAGAATCTCATGTGTCAAACATCCAAGTTTTAAGTTTTAGGAGTTAAGTTTTAAGTAATTTCCTAAACCTAAAACCTAACACTTGAAACCTAAAACTAATTTTCAATTTCATTTCAAACCTTTAATATATTCCTCTTCGAGAATATCCGCCATCCTTTTCCAGTCAAACTTTTCGGAAACCATTGTCCGTCCTGCCGAACCCATCTCCCTTGCCTTGTCGGGATTCTCAAGCAGGAAGTTGATCTTCTCGGCTACGCCTGTCACATCGCCAGGCTTCAGTATGAATCCGGTCTTGACCTCGATTATTACCTCCGGCGTTCCGTCGAGTGCGAATCCCACCGCAGGTTTTCCCGATGCCAGACCCTGAACCACCGCCCTCGGCAGGCCTTCCCTGAGCGACAGATGCACGAGCACATCCATCAACGCAGTGTACTTATGGACTTCGGAGGGCGGGACAAGCCCGGCAAAGAAGAATTTCATCTTTGCGAATTCCGCAAACTTTTGGATCTGCTCCTTCATGATTCCGTCACCAACGAGGAGAAAACATGTCTCCGGATGCTTTTTTGCGATGATCTCGGCGGCTGGCAGGAAATCCTCATATCCCTTGAGCGGGAAAAGTCGGGCGACCGTCCCGATCACCGGCGCATTCTCAGGTATCCCGAGCTTTTTGCGGAGTTCGCAGTCGGGTTCCGACTTCAGAAACGGCTCAAGTTCGATGCCGCTGTAGACCACCTTGTATTTTTCAGGCTTTGCAATGCCAGCCCTGACGCATTGGTCCACCATAGCCTGTGCGACAGCGAATATTTTATGGCAGTGCTTTGCGGCGAGAAGTTCGGATGTCTTGAATATGAAGTTCCGCCATGCCTTCTCATATGGGTGGAACGCCTGTCCGTGTACCGTATGGACGATGAATGGAACCTTTGCAGCGTCCGCGGCAAGACGTCCGATCACCCCGGCCTTTGAACTGTGGGTGTGCACCACATCGAACCGATTTTTCCGGAAGAATTTCTTTAGCGAAAAGTATGCGGCCAGGTCATGATATGGGCTTATCTCCCTGACAAGGTGAGGGTTGACTATTATTTTGAGCCCGTTGATGTCCCGGGTCTTCAGAAGTTCGCCCTCGGGACCGGGTGAAGGACCGGTGACGAGTGTGACATCATGCCCCTTCTGTATATGGCCAAGGCAGGTGAGCAGTGTGTTCTCCTGCGCCCCACCGACGATCATCCGGGTTATCACATGGCATATGTTCAGTTTTCTGTCCATCTCGCAAATATAGTCTCTGTGATTCCGTATTCATAATCTGATTATCTTTTTTTTCGCGTGCGAAAAAAAGATTATTTGAAAAACACCAATTGCCCCTCATAGTACCTCAACGAAAACACTAACTTATAGGTTTCACATATGGCCGACAATAAGAATAACGAAGATTCAACGTTTGAAAACGAGATGCAGAAACTGACGGCCCGCGCGAAGCAGGTCCTCGTCCTCTCGCAGAAGGAGGCCATCCGATTCAACCACGACTATGTGGGGACGGAACATCTGCTCCTCGGCATACTCAGACTCGGGCAGGGAGTCGCCGTATCGGTCCTGAGATCAATGGGGCTCAACCTCGACAATCTCAGGATTGAGGTCGAAAAGAATTCAGGGATAGGCGGTTCGACACAGCAGCAGGGTGCCCCGCCATTCACCCCGCAACTCAAGAAGATCCTCATTCTCGCCGCACAGGAGGCGAAAGGGATGAACTACAACTTCATAGGTACTGAACATCTTCTGCTCGGACTGTTGCGCGAAGGTGAGAGCGTCGCCGCAAGAATCCTCAGGAACATGAACATAGATCTTGACAAGGTCCGCCAGGAGGTCATCAAGGCGCTCGATCCGAACTACCTGCCCGGTTTCGAAGGCGGAGCTGTTCCAGGAGCCGCAAAACCCGAGCCCGGTGCTGAAACCTTCAACGCTCTCAACGCATTTGGAAGGAACCTTACAGACCTTGCGGCGAAGGGTGTACTTGATCCTGTCATCGGCAGGAAGGATGAGATAGAACGAGTAGTCCAGGTGCTCTGCCGAAGGACGAAGAACAACCCGGTGCTCATAGGCGAAGCAGGTGTCGGCAAGACAGCCATCGTCGAAGGACTCGCCCAGGCGATAAACGACAAGAAAGTTCCGAGGATCCTCCGTGACAAGAAAGTCTTTGTCCTCGATCTGCCGCTGATGGTCGCAGGGACAAAGTACCGCGGGCAGTTTGAAGAGAGGATCAAGGCCGTCATTGACGAAATAAGGAATTCCGGCAAGGTGGTGCTGTTCATCGACGAACTTCATACTCTTGTCGGGGCAGGCGGGGCCGAGGGTGCGATGGACGCCGCCAACATTATCAAACCTGCGCTTTCAAGGGGTGAACTCCAGTGCGTCGGTGCGACGACTATGGACGAGTACCGTAAGCATATCGAGAAGGATGCCGCTCTTGAACGCAGGTTCCAGCCGATCACTGTGAACCCGCCAAGCGTCGAGGACACGATTGAAATACTCAAGGGGCTTCGCCCACGCTACGAGAAACATCACGGTGTGAAATTCTCAGATGCCGCCATAAAGGCTGCGGCAAGGTTGTCCGACCGGTATATCAGCGGACGTTTCCTGCCTGACAAGGCGATAGACATCATGGACGAGGCCGGCGCCAGGGCCCATATAAGCGTCATGGACGAGAATCCAGATTTCACTGAACTCGAGGAACTGCTCAAGAAGGCCCAGGACGGAAAGAAGGAGGCCATCAATTCGCAGAAATACGAGGAGGCGGCAGTACTCAGGGACAAGGAAAAGGAGATCAAGGCCGATCTCGACAGGAAGAAGGATGCATGGGAGAAAGGACAGTCGGACAAGGTGCCGGTCATCGAGGTCGACGATATAGCACATGTCGTCGCGAAGTTTACGGGAATTCCAGTCCAGCAGATGGAAGAGGGAGAGAGCGAACGCCTGCTCAAGATGGAAAGCGAACTTTCCAAGACCGTCATCGGCCAGCACGAGGCCATACGCACAATCTCCAGGGCGCTGCGCCGTTCAAGGGCGGACCTCAAGGATCCGAAACGCCCGATCGGCTCGTTCATCTTCCTCGGACCGACAGGCGTGGGCAAGACGCTTCTCGCCAAGGCTCTCGCAGAATTCATGTTCGGTGATCCGGATGCTCTCATTCAAATTGACATGTCGGAATACATGGAGAAGTTCAATGTCAGCCGCCTTATCGGATCTCCCCCGGGATATGTCGGCCATGATGAAGGCGGACAGCTTACCGAGAAGGTCAGGCGCCGTCCATATTCGGTGGTGCTCTTCGACGAGATCGAGAAGGCACACCAGGACGTGATGCATCTACTCCTGCAGATCCTCGAGGAGGGAAAGGTCACCGACAGTCTCGGCAGGCGCATCAATTTCAGGAACACCATAGTCATAATGACCAGCAACATAGGCGCCGAACAGATCATGAAGGGTGGCGGTATCGGCTTTTCCGCCGACACCGACGCGCTGGACCAGGACTCCTATGAGAAGATAAGTTCCAGGCTGAATGAGATCGCAAAGAAGCATTTCAAGCCGGAGTTCATGAACCGCGTCGACGAAGTGATCGTATTCAGGAAGCTCAATCGTGATGACCTGAAGGAGATCGTGACCACCGAGATCAACAAGGTTGTCGATCGGATGAAGGACAGGAGCCTCCACATGAAAATATCGAAGGAGCTAATAGACTTCATCATCGACAAGGGATACAAGCCTGAATACGGAGCCCGTCCGATCCGCAGGGCAGTGGAACAGTATCTCGAGGACGCCTTGGCCGAGGAGATCCTCAAGGGGAACATATCCGACCATGCCAATATCGAAGTCTCCATCATCGACGGCAAGGTCATTTTCAGCACTGATCCGTTTGCAGCTTCCGAAAAGGAAGAAGCCTCTTCTGAAACTGAAAAGAAGCCGGAACGGAAAAAACGGGCTGTGAAGAAAGCTACTTGATCCTTGTAACTGGTAATCCTCCTTCGCTAGGAGCTACTGCGGACAGGCTCGTAACTTGGGATTTGAATTCGGTTGGAGTTCACAGTTATTGAGAAATTGATAACTGGCGACCGACGACCGGCGACTGACGACTATCAAAACAGCCTTTCCGCTGCATCCGCCTTGATCCAGCCTTCGGTGCCGTTCAATGTCCGGACACGGAGCCAGTTGTCCCTTTCCTCCTCGATGAACAGCTTTTCACCGCAGCTTATGCGGAAGTCGCTCTGCCTGGAGTTTTCAGAGGGGAGCAGATAGACCTGCATGTTCTTTATCACCGCGAACGCGGTCTTGGAACTGTATGAGCTTGATGACTGGCTGATAGGCGCTGAAAGCAGAAGAATGAAGACGAGTCCGAGACATGACAGGAGAACATAGAATCCTGTTTCCGATGGGAATTTCCTCCTGAAGGCAAGGATGATCCCGGCTGCCGCCCATACCGCAGCCGCAAGCACCATCCATTCATCGGGACGCAGCAGGTCACGTATGAAAACGATTAGATCCTTCGGTGATTCGATAACGCCGACTTCGGGAACTCCGAGTTTCCTATTCACGAGATTGAGATTCTCTCGGATATCGGAATCGCGCGGTGATAGGTGCAACGCCCTGGAATACATGACTAGAGCTTTTGCCGGCTCCCCGAGCTGATAGAGGCAGTTGCCAAGGTTGTAGAGGAGGGCTGGATCCGGGGAATTCATGTCGATCTGTTTCCTGTAATAGTCTGCGACCTTCGCAAACTCACCCTTGTTGTAGGCTGACATTGGGTTGAACGATGGATCGGTATTGCTGACGGATGATGCTGTGAATGGTAGCGCAAGCAGGACGAGTACTGCAGAAAGATTTTTCAATGAACGCAGAAGAGAATCGCGCTTGTCTGAACCGCTCTTTCCCGAAGCTCCGGGCATGTATGCTGAGTCGGCGCCAGTCTTGAGGAGCTCAGCGAGTTCCTTGTCGTCAACTTTCAGAGCAAGTTCGGTTGCTGATGTCCCTGGAGGAAGTCCAAGCAGATCGTTCAGATAAGGGACAACCTCGTTCTGGATCATGTCGTGTAACTTCTCCGGATCTGTCTTGCGGATTTCGCGGAGCAAGTTGCCCTTCCTTGAAAGCGCATCAAGTTTTCTCCTGAGCACTGGATCCTTCTCAAGGCGCAGCCTCCTGCGGTGCTGTAATTCGCTGAAGCCCCAAATGGCAGGACCGAGAATGAACAGGAGAAGAATAAGAATGACATGGTTCTTCCACAATGGCAGAGCCACCTGTCCGGACGCAGACTTCTTGAGATATAGGATGTCGTTGATCTTCTTGCTACCGTTCTTCTTTTCAGCAGAGGCCTGTGGAACGGCATAGCTCCCCGAGTCGGCGACGACCTGTCCCTGCGGTATGCCGTCCGATTTCGCAACCTTGAGCTTCTTCTCGAATGGAACATCCACATATTTACCTTCAGATGTTGAGAAATAAGTCACCGGGAAACTGATCTGCGCCGTGCCTTCCTGCAAGGGCAGCAGCACATATCTTATCTCGAAATCGTTCCCTGCAGGTGTCAGATCCTTCTTTATCTCCGGCGGATAAGATCTGAATCCATCGAGCTTTATCTCAGGAGCCTTCAGAGTGTCCATCGTTCCTTCACCTGAACCGCTGACCTTCAGCGTGACCGGCTCTCCGGTCTTCAGATTCTCCTGGCTGAGCGAGGTCTTCAGCTTCCAGTCACCGACCAGTCCGAGATAATTTACTGTTCCAGCTGAATCCGGAAGTGATACGATCTCAAGCGGAGGGAACTCGCATGTCAGCTTATGCCTCACCTGCTTATAATCGCCAAAGGGATTCATGAAATCTTCGAAAGGATCGGTCGAACGCCGATTCCTCCTGTCATTCGGAATCTTAATTGCGCATGAGACCTCTATCTTACCTGAGAGCTTTCCCGGACCGAGGGGACGCAGGGCCGAACGGAAGCAGAACACCTTGAAAGCCTGACCGTTGATCTTCTCGCTGCTGGTCTGCGGAGGAAGGAAATGTGGATTTTCCGGATTGACGGAACTGAAGTCCCTGAAGGCCGCGTTGGAGACGCCTACATCAGGCCAAGCTGTCAAATCAAACATCAGTTCCTTGGCTCCGCACACCTTTATCTCAAATTGAATCTCCTCGCCGACATAGAACTTCTTCCTGTCGCTGAATAAGGAGCATTTCACGAACAGGATGTCATCAAGCCCGAGCTGCTTGTCAGAGGTCTTTTCGGTATTGGATGTCACAGTATATTTCCTGGATACAACCTTCAGCTTGATAGGATCTGTCACAGTCTTTTTCTTGCCGGACTGGACTTTTATGCCGGGAATCTCGATATCGCCTTCCTTCTGCGGTGTAAACTCGTAGATGGTGATGTATGAAGAGATTCTTCTCATGTTGACGATGCTGCTCTGCATGCTCTTGGAGACCCCTGAACCCCAGACGATGCCATCAACCTTCGGGAACTCCAGAATGGCAGGATATTCTTCAGATGACTTCACCTGGAGCTGGGCCGTTTCTCCAAGCATCAGCGGCTGTGGACTTATGGAGACCTCAACATCGCCTGCAGCGAATGCGGACGAGGAAAAGAAGAAGAGGCAAAGATACGCTGCTGCAAGCATAATTCCGAGATGAATCATGTTGAACAGTTTTCTATTGCCATTTCGTCTTAAATATAACATATGCATTATTTCCCCATAATATAAATTTCCGCGGACGCGGAAATCTATCACCAGTCCTTCTCCACCGGAGCCAGCCTCGGATCGCGCCTGTTCTGGTCCTTTATCTCGTCCTTTAGCCGCTTTTCGTCGTTCGCCATCAGGTCGAGGAGTGCCTCAGCTTGTTCCGGATCGATCTCCTTGTCTTCCTTGCCCTGGTCCTTCTGCGGTTTCGGCTGCGGTTTCTCCTGGTTCTTCTGTCCCTGCTCGTTCTGCCCCTTCTGCTGCTGGTTGTCCTTGTCCTTGTTCTGTCCCTCATCCTGCTGCATGCCCAGTTCCTTCATGGCGTTCTTGAGATCCTCCTCGGCCTTTTGTCCGTTGCCCTTCTTCTGTTCCTCCTGCGCCTTTTCAATTTCCTTCTCGGCGCGGGATGCTGATTCCTCGGACTGCTTGTCATTCTGCTTCTGGGCCTCCTGCTTGTAATCATTTACGGCATTCTTTGCATCTTCAGTCTTTTTCTGTGTGTCATCCTGCTTGTTCTGCTGACCTCCCTTGTCCTGCTGCTGATCCTTTTGATCTTTCTTTCCAGAACCGCCTTGTTCCTTCTGTTGGTCCTTATCCTGTCCCTGCTTCTGGTCCTGCTGTTTCTGCTGGTCCTTTCCGGATTGTTGGTCCTTCTGATCTTGCTTCTGATCCTGCTTCTGGTCTTGTTTCTGGTTCTGTTGATCTTGTTTCTGGTTCTGCTGCTGGTCCTGTTTTTGCTTCTGATCCTGTTTTTGGTCCTTGTTGTCCTGTTTCTGAGACTTGCCTTCATTCTTGTCTTTCTGTGAATCATGGGCATCCTTGGTCTTCTGCTTGGCATCCTGCTTTTTCTGTTCGAGCTTCTTCTGTTGCTCGAGTATTTTCTTTGCCAGCTCCCTGTCCTTGATCAGTTTCTGCTGGTTCATCACGACTTCAAGCGGCTTTTCAGCCGTCCGCATGGATTCGCGGTACATCTCCTCGGCGGCATCGAGCACCTTCAACGCTTCTTCCGGTTTGGTATTTATGAGTGTCCTTGCCGTCTCATGCCTGATCACACCAAGATTCTGACACGCCTTTGAGACAAGTTCCCTGTCGCCTGAATCCGAGCTTATTGCATTTTCATATAGGGCGGTCGCCTTGTCGAACTCCTTCTTCTTCTGGAGTTCAAGCGCCTGATTATATGTCTCATACGGGGTTTTTTCATTAAGAAGCTTTGCACCGTTCAGCTTTGACGGTGTCTTTGAATCCGGCATCGGAATCGCAGTGTCCAGCGGTTGGTCGGCGGAGTTTAATGGGATCTTCTGCTGTGACGATGGGGATTTCACGACGGTTGGAGCCGTCTGCGCGTCTGCGAAGTTCGCAATTAACATGAGTGCAAGAATGGCTGTGACTGCGCTCTTGCGTTCGTTGATCGCGAAATACGCAAAGATGAGTATGAGTGCGGCGAAGAGCGGAATATGGAAACGTTCGATCGGCCTGGTCTGTGCGCCCTGGTCGTACTGTTCCGGTATCATGGCCTTGACCCTCTTGAGGATGTCTGACAGACCAGTGTTCGTGGCGGTTGACCGTACATATATTCCACCGGTCTGATCGGAAATGGTCCGGAGCTGTTTTTCATTCAACGGACTCTTCACCAGTTCCCCGTTCCTGTCGCGCAGGAAAGTCTGCTGTCCGGACTTTTCCCCGGGCAACACTATCATTCCCGGCTGCGAGGGATCGCCGATACCTACGACAAATATCGGTATTTTCGTCTTCTTAACCTCGTCGAGCGCCGCAGAACTGGATCCCTGGAGCTCGTCTCCGTCGCTGACAAGCACTATCGCCCGGTGCCCTCCTTCCGCCGCCTTGAAAGCTTCGAGGGATACTTCCAGTGCACGCTGGATATTGGTCCCTCCGAGGGGAATGCTGTCCACTGTCAGTTCGTTTATTGCCTGGAACAGGGTGGTCTTGTCGGCGGTCATCGGACATTCCAAAAATGAGCTTCCGGCGAATTCGACTATTCCGAACCTGTCACCGGGACACTGCTTGATAAGCTCCCTCAGGAACCATTTGGCATGTTCGAGGCGCGATGGCTGGACATCCTGCGAGAGCATGCTTTTTGAAACGTCAAGGACGATAAGGAGGTCACGTCCCTTTCCCGTGAACGGCAGGATCTTCGTGCCCCAGCTCGGACGTGCCGCGGCAAGCAGAAGAAGGATTATGGCTGAGAACATGAGAAGATTCCGGAGGAGGCGTTTTTGGCGTGAGAGTGTCGTGTATGAAGGATCTGCCGCCCGTTGTCCGAGAATCATTGATAATTGTGCCTTCCTCCGCCTGTATGCCAGTATATAGAAGAAGACAATGGCAGGTAGCATCCACAGCAGGTTCCAGAGATATTCAGGTTTTAAAAAGTTCATATTCTATTCTCACTTCCCCCTTTCGGGGCAGAATTCCGGCTTCTTAGTTCTAAATTCTGTATTCCACTATATGCTCTTTGACATTTGAAAAGAGGATTTTGTTCCCTAATTTAAGGAAAATCCAAGTAATATGGGGCGGATACATGCATAAAATCAAGGTAAATCTTAAAGAACGCGGATATGACATCCTGATAGGCAGGGGGATACTTTCCGGTCCACCAGAGCTCAAAAAGAAGCTTTCCGGACGCCGTTGCCTGGTCATAACCGACAGCAACGTCGGAAAGATTTATGGTTCATCCGTTCTCAATGCCCTGAAAAAAGCGGGGGCACAGGCAAGCATGGTCACTTTCAAAGCCGGTGAGGCCTCCAAGAACCTTGAGACTTATGGTAAGCTTCTAAGGGAATGCTCTCGTGCCGGGCTTGACCGCTCATCCGTTATCGTCGCTCTCGGGGGCGGGGTGCCTGGAGATGTTGCAGGATTCGTAGCGGCAAGCTACATGCGAGGCATTGATTTCATCCAGATTCCGACCACACTCCTTGCGATGGTGGACTCGAGCGTCGGTGGAAAGACCGGCATCGACCTGCCCGAGGGAAAGAACCTTGTCGGTGCGTTCTGGCAGCCAAGCCTTGTGTTGATTGATCCAAATGTTCTAAAGACGCTTCCGAAACGTGAAATACGCTGCGGTCTTGCGGAAGTTGTTAAGTATGGCGTCATCATGGACGACAGATTTTTCTCGTTCCTGGAGAAAAGTCTGAAAGGGATCGGCTCTCTTGACAGCAGGACATATGAGAAGATCATCGCCCGTTGCTGCGAACTGAAGGCGAAGGTTGTCTGTGCGGATGAACGCGAGACCACCGGCCTGCGCGCGATCCTTAACTACGGGCACACGTTCGGGCATGCCATTGAGACGGTCACCAGCTACGGGAAATACGCCCATGGCGAGGCTGTGTCTATTGGAATGTGCATGGCTGCGAATCTCGCAGAAAGGATTAATAAATTTTCAGCTGGAATGACGCAACGGCAGTTGAAGCTTTTAAAAGCTCTCGCTTTGCCCACGGCAGTTTCCAGGGAAGTGAAGCCCCTGCAAATTTATAAGGCGATGTTCAAGGACAAGAAGACTCAGGCAGGAAAGCTGCGCCTGGTACTGCCTGCACGTATCGGAAAAGTGTCCATTGTGAAGGACGCCGAAGCGAAGGAAGTGTTGAAGGCGATAAAATCGGTCGTCGGTCGTCAGTCGCCAGTCGTCGGTTGAAAATAAGAACAGCCCATAAGGCAAGTTCTTAAGTATTTCTGCTGACGACAGAAGACCGACGACTGACGACTATTAGGCTATCAAAATGTCCGAAGAAATCTTCGAAATCGTCGATGAAAACAACAATGTGATCGGCACGGCGAAACGCAGCGAGTGCCATGGTAATCCCGCGCTTGTCCACCGGACAGTCCACGTGATCGTCTTCCATCCCGACGGACGCATGCTTCTCCAGGAAAGATCAATGAGCAAGGATATCCAACCGGGAAAATGGGACACGGCCGTAGGTGGCCATCTGATGCCCGGAGAGAATTTCGAGACCGCAGCCGTGCGTGAAATGCGCGAGGAGCTCGGGATTTCAGAAAAACTTCCCCTGAAATACCTTTTCGATTCGAAGATACGGAACACTATTGAATCCGAGAACACACGAGTATTCTCAACTGTCTATGAAGGTCCGTTCGAATTTCCGCGTGATGAGATAGACGATGTGAAGTTCTGGACTGTCTGCGAACTTCGCGAAGGAATGGAAGGTGACTCCTTCACCCCGAACCTCAAGATCGAGCTCCAGAAACTTTTCGAGCTGGGGATAATTGGATAGATTTTACTTGCCCTTTGCAAGCAGTTCGTTGATGGATTTTGCGGCACGACGACCTTCGCCCATGGCGAGGATTACTGTCGCTGCGCCGAGGACGATGTCACCTCCGGCAAATACGCGGTCGATCGAGGTCTTCTGGTTCTCGTCGACTATGATATTGCCCCACTTGGTGGTGTTGAGTCCTTCAGTCGTATGCTTGATAAGAGGATTTGAGTCGTTGCCGATGGCAACTATCACCGTATCAAAATCCATTATGAATTCACTGCCTTTGATCTCGACGGGCCTGCGGCGTCCGGAGTTGTCCGGTTCACCAAGTTCGTAGCGGAGGCATTCGACCTGCTTGACGCAGCCGTATTCGTCTCCGATGAACCTCTTTGCATTTTCAAGGATATGGAAGATGACTCCTTCCTCCTTCGCGTGCGCGATCTCCTCGATTCGTGCCTGCATCTCCTTCTCGGTGCGGCGATAAATGATGTGGACTTCCTCGGCTCCAAGCCTGACTGCGGTCCTCGCAGCGTCCATTGCAACATTGCCTCCGCCGAGAACAGCAACTTTCCTTGATGCATATATCGGGGTGTCGGCCTTGCCTTTGGCATAAGCCTTCATCAGGTTGGATCTTGTCAGATATTCGTTGGCGGAGAAGACTCCGACGAGATTTTCACCTTCAATGTTCATGAACTTCGGGAGTCCGGCGCCAGTGCCGACGAATACTGCTTCATAGCCATCCTTGTCCATGAGATCCATCAGCTTGCGTGTCCTGCCGATCACAAAGTTCGTCTTAATTTCAACTCCCATGGCGGTCAGGGTGTCGATCTCCATCTGCACGATCTTCTTCGGAAGACGGAATTCGGGTATCCCGTAGATCATGACGCCGCCGGGCTTGTGGAACGCCTCGAAGATGGTGACGGTGTGTCCTTCCCTGCGAACGTCAGCTGCGACGACAAGGCTTGCAGGTCCACTGCCGATGACTGCGACTTTTCTGCCAGTCTCGGGTTTCACCTCGGGAGTCTTCATCTTGCCGGTCTCACGTTCCCAGTCGGCCACGTATCGTTCAAGACGGCCGATTGAGACTGATTTTTCCGGATCCTTGAGGGATTTTCCTATGGTGCATTTCTCCTGGCATTGCGTCTCCTGCGGGCAGACGCGTCCGCACACAGCGGGTAGGAGGCTGTTGTGCTTGATGATGTCGATGGCAAGCTGGTAGTTGTCTTCAGCTATCGCCTTGACGAATCCAGGGATGTCGATAATGACCGGACAGCCCTCAATGCATGGTGCGTTCTTGCACTGGATGCAGCGCAATGCCTCGAGTTTCGCCTGTTCAGGCGTATAACCGAGTGCGACCTCGGACATGTTGCCTATCCTGACCTTTGGATCCTGGGACGGCATCTCCTGCGGAGGGATGGCAATGCGGTCCTTTGGCTTAAGGGGTTCCTGTTTTGAAGTTATTTCAGAGAGCTTCTTCTTTGCGAGATCCGCAAGTTCCTCGAGCGAGTGGTGGACATGTTCAGGGTTCATTTATGGCTCCTTGCACTTGCGATCGCGGGTTCAAGCTTGCATTCCTCGTCCTGGTGCTGCTCCTGCTTCTTGTAGGAATTCAGCCTCTTGATCATGTTGTCAAAGTCGACGAGGTGTCCGTCGAACTCGGGGCCATCCACGCAGACGAACTTGGTCTCCTTGCCGACGGTGACGCGGCAACCGCCGCACATTCCTGTGCCGTCGACCATGATTGTGTTCAATGAGACGACCGTCGGGACATTGTATGGTTTGGTCGTGGCAGCGCAGAACTTCATCATTATCGGCGGACCTATAGCGACGGCCAGATCGGGTTTTTGAGTGCGTTCACAGAGCTCCTTGAGAGGTTCTGTTACAAGCGCCTTCCTGCCGTAGGAACCGTCGTCTGTACATATGATTAGTTCATCGGCGATTGCGCGCATCTCATCCTCGAGGATCACAAGATCCTTGCTTCTGGCGCCGATGATGACGATGAGTTTGTTGCCGGCCTTCTTCATGCCTTGGGCGATCGGATGCATCGGCGCGACGCCGATTCCACCGCCGACACAGACGACAGTGCCGAATTTTTCAATGTGTGTGGGACTTCCGAGAGGACCGACAAGGTTGGCGATCGAATCGCCGACATTGAGCCTTGCCAGGTTTTTCGTGGTCTTCCCGACCGTCTGGTAGATGATGGTGATCGAACCTTTGACTGGATCCGCGTCCGCAATAGTGAGGGGGATGCGTTCCGAATACTCGTCGCTGAGAGAAAGTATAATGAACTGTCCAGGGCGCCTCTCCGAAGAGATCAGGGGGGCCTCGATCTGCATCATATATACATTCTCAGACAGCTGCCGCTTGCTGAGAATTTTATTCATTTTCCTTGAGTTCTCTTATTGTTTCAATTTCTTTTCTCGTATACTTCTGTGCGATGCCAGGTTCGGGCTCGAAGATGATCTCGTCCTCGTTCTGGCTGCGGATCTTTCCGCGCATCTCCCTGCCATTCTCCTTGAGCTTGACATAGGTGTCGGCTATCCACATGTTGATGGGCTTTGGCCTGGTGATCTGCCCTTTGTTGACCTTCACCTTTATCTCCTTTTCAGCAGGCTGTGCGCGCTTGTGCGCCACCTTGACGGTGTGCTCCTCGCTGGAAAGGTTCCTAACCTCGAAGACCTTCGAAGTAGTCTTGTCTTCTCCTTGTTCCGACAAGCCGATCTTTTTGCCGTCCACATAGATTGTGACGCCTGGAGGATTGACAACTAGGTCGATGCCGCCGTAATTGGTGTCCATTGTCACCGAAACTTCGGAAACTTCGCCGGCCACTACCGTCACATCGCGTTCAACCTGGTCAAATCCATCCTTCTTCATCTTCACATTGTATTTTCCAGGGGTCAGATCCTTTATTTCAAGCGGGCTGTTCTGGTATTGCCTGCCATTGACGAATACGCTCGCGCCGGCCGGTGTGGTGGTGATCTTGAGGCCTCCGGGAAGCATCTGCAGGTCCATTGACACCTGTTTTTTCGCATCCCGAGGTACAACTACGGTCTGTTCGTGGCTGTTGTATCCCTTCATCTCAAGCTTGATCTTGTGCTCGCCCTGTTCGAGATTTTCAGAATAGGGGGTCTTGCCACGGGGTTTGCCGTCGATGAATATATTTGCTCCGGCGGGATTGCTGGATATCTGCAATGTGCCCATGTTCGAAACGAGTGTGCCTGCAACGAGCTGCGGACGCGCATCTTCGACAATCCACGAGATTTCCTGGGTGATATAGCCCGGCTTGCTGAGCCTTGCCGAATGCTTCCCGATTGTCTGGTCATGCAATATCTGCGGGGTCTGCCCGATCTGCTTTCCATCAATCTCGACAATTGCTCCGGCGGGCTTGGACTCGATCATTACCGATGAGACAACAGGTTCAAGTTCCACTTCAACGGTCTTCGAGGCATTCGCCGTCACCACCAGCCTGCGCCATTCGGAATTGTAGCGGAGCTTTGAGACTTCCATGACATAGGTCCCGGGCGGCATTCGGAGAGTCTTCGGGGTGACACCCTGTTCCTTGTTGTTTATGGTGATCTTGGCGCCTTCAGGATTGCTCTTGAACGTATACTCAGCCCTGGTGTCGACTTTTTTCTGACCGCATCCGGACGCGAACAGCATCATCGAAATGACAACTGGAATCAATATTTTATGAAAGTTTGACATGTTCGCCTATTTCTTCCTTTTGTCGGATAAAATGCCGTCTATCTTTATTATAAGCTTTTTTGCCTTGTCATATCGCGGATCCTCGGGATCCGCCTTGGACTTCACCTTCTGGTAGGATTCCTTGGCATCCTGGTATTTTGCGAGACGCACATTGCGTTCCGCGTCGCTCATCAGGGACTTGAGCTCCTCATCAAGTATCTTCTTGGCCTCCTGACACTGCTTGTAGGCGACATCATACATCTCGGGCTTCGGTTCGAAGCACTCGAGGTTGTCCACGACAAGGCTGTATTTCTTGATGGCCTGCCTGAGGTTCTCATCCTTTGCGTTATAGTTCTTGAAGAGCATTTCAGCGTTCCTGAACTCGTCTTCGGCCATGGTCTTGAGCTCCTCTGCCGTCATTGAGACGGTTGATATCTCGAGCTTGGTGTTTGAAAACTCCTCAAGGATGCCGGTTGCCTCCTTGAAGGAGGTTGGTTCGAAAGTGTTCTTGATGCGGATGCTGTTTAGGTTTGCGCCGAAAGCGATCGTGAGAGTCCTCTGTTCATCCCTGCCTTCTGATGCGACGCCAGGTTGCTGCTCGGGTAGTTTCATGAAGTCGGTATCCTTGAGTTCTATCTCGAGCTTCTGGATGGAGTCGCGGTCGATCTTCTTCTCCTTCCTGAACTTTATCTGGGACTTGAGATCGTCCCTGGTGACGCATATCTTGTCGTCCCTGATGCTCAGCTCATACCGGAATATGTTGTCAGCGGTGGATATCTGCTTCACGTAGTTGACCATCAGGGGAGTTACCTCAGTCTTGGTGGCAGTCGACGGCTTCCTGTTCGCCTGGCTCTCCTTCTGTATCTTCTCGAACAGCAGGAAGACCATGACCATCAGGAATGCCATTCCGATGACTATTATATAGAAGAGCATGCTGGCATGCTTGCGGCGTCTGCCCTCTTTGTCCTCCTTCTTGGCGAAGATGTCCATCTTGTTGAGCATTCCGAGGGATGTCTCCTCGACCTTGGACTTTTCCTCTCCTGCAGCAGCTTCCGGTTCCTTTGCTTTGTCCTTTCCGGAGAAAAAGTTCATGAAGGATTTCTTCTCCTCCTTCACCGCTTCTACCTTGGCATCGTCGATGGATGGCTTTTCGGAAGCCGTCGGGGCTGCCGGTGCGGCAGGAGCGACAGGAGAAGCAGCAGGTGGCTCGGGAACAGGTTCGGGCTTGGATATTACAGGGGCTTCCGGAGTGACAAAGGGGGTTACTGCTGGCTCCTCCTTCCTCTTGGCGTCGGCGGTAAGGCCGAACACGAGGACTTCCTTGCCGACAGTGATCCTGTCGCCTTCCTGAAGCTTCGTCTCGGTGGAGATCTTTGTGCCGTTCAGCTTGGTTCCGTTGGTGCTTCCGAGATCGCGGAGGAACCATTCTCCGTCCCTGAATTCGAGCTTTGCGTGGTAACGGGAGGCGGCCTCGGCATCGAGGATGATGTCGTTGTCCTCCTCACGGCCCATGCTGACGCCGGGCGGCGTGAGTTCAAAGGATGAGTCCTTTTTCTTCCCTTCTATGAAGAAAAGCTTCATGATTGTTCGCTTAACCCCGTTGATATTCAAGATAAAATCTCATTAACATAACATAAGGGCGGAAAAAATCTTCTGTTGAAAGTTAAAAATTTCCACCTTTGATTTTTCCTACAACCGGTCTAAGTTATTGTTTTTCCGATTCTCGATCGCGTCTTGAAATCACAAATCGGCAATCGTCAACGTTTCCGCGGGTGTAGTATAATGGTAATACTCCAGCTTCCCAAGCTGGTTACGTGGGTTCGATTCCCATCACCCGCTCCAACTATCTATAAGACAATACGCTGATTGGCGGTATTCTTTAATCTTCTTTCCTTGTATCTCCTATAAATAATGTAAAAAACCAGTATTATGCCGCCGATGAATCCGGCCCCATAGCTTGCGCAATGCGCCCAGAGGTCTGTGAGGAAATATACATGCTTCTCCTTTGGCACCCTTGAAGCAAGAGGTTCAAGAAGCCAGACAACTTTTGCAATGGCCAATGAATTGCCGATTAATCCGGCTATGATGCTTGCTATGCCGACAAAACCTAGGAGTATGGCGATGGGCCTGAGAAGTTTCTTCGCGTCAAGCTTGGGCCAGTTTCCAATTCTTGATGCGAGCACCACCGGTATTCCGAGGAAAAGCCCCACCCACCATGTTGCAATCACTCCCCATAGCAGAGCTATCAGTGTCGGATCCTCGGAGAGAATTATACGGGGATGCCCGATGGTAAAATATTCAATGCATATCCGGGCTGTTATCTGATCTTGCACAATTCCATAGGCTATTGCGGACAGGATGCAGAGTAGAATTATCTTCAGATATTCCATATGTTTAAAAAGATAACCTCAGGAAAGACTCTTTTCAACCGTAAAAGCTTCTAAAAATCTTTGGTATTACAGAATAATCACTTTGTATAACATCTTGCAGATAACAAAGTAAAATATGATATAAGTCAATAATAATGAGAAATATTTAAAATCAAGGATTGACTTTGTCTGCAGGGTGCTGTAAAATTAGCTCAAAAGTGAATAATCACTTATGAGCGCCTTATACTTGGAGGTTCCTTATGCCGGGCAAATCAGAAGTGGCCGCTAGGAAGATCAAGTCGATGATTCTCTCTGGAAAATTCCCCACTGATTCACGTCTTCCCTCCGAACGTGCCCTTGCAAAAATCCTGAAGAGCAGTCAGGGTACAGTCACCAAGGCAACCACTCTCCTTGAAGCTGACGGCTTCATCAAGAAAAGACACGGTTCGGGAAACTATGTCCTAAAAAGCAGTCATCCTGCGAATATCTGTTTTTTGGTCGAGAAACTGAATGACAAGCTGAATCCGGTCTGGTTCCAGGCATACGAGAGCTTCTACCTTGCTGCATCAGGTTCCCCTGTGGAGACGCATGCGGCGATCGTTTTGCCCAATGAAACGGAGCTTGGTTTGAATTTCCCCCGGGTTCCTGATGTCATAGTCGCAGGTCTTTCACTCAATCCTGAGCGTGTTGAAAAACTTCTTTCCTGCGGATGTCCTGTCGTATGGCTCGAACAATATTCGGAAAAACTTCCTGGAACCACCATCTGTTTCGACAATTTTGCGGCCGGAGAGATGGCTGCAAAGCACCTGCTTGACCAGGGCTGCAGGAAGATCATGTATTTCACATCCATCTTCAAGGAGAGAGCCCATTATCCGTCCTCTGTCCGATTTGAAGGTCTCCTGCGTGGCATAGCCCTTTACGGAAGCCCTGACTGCAGCGTGTCCTCATATGCATTGAACGCCGATTCTGAGATGATGCTGATGGAGCTTGGGGACGTGCTCAGGACCGTTGATGGAGTATTTGCCTTCTCTGACAAGTATTCGACATATGTCGGGAGGGCCGCCCATCTTGCAAGGATAAGGATCCCCGAAGATCTCGCACTCATCGGTGTAGATGGACTGCCTATGTGCGAACTCTTCAATCCTCCATTGTCGACATTAAGCCAGCATCCCGAACGTCTTGGTGCAAAGGCCTTCGATTCCGTAATGGAGATACTTGCAGGCAGGGAAGCTGACAACAGGATCGTCCTCCAGCCCGAGCTTGTTATAAGGGAGTCATCCAGAAAACCAAGTGCTTCCGAGAGCAAGGAGGCGGGATGAAAAGGATGATACAGGATGCTGGATGCAAGATTCAAGATAAAAGATATCAGATAAATGCGGCCGGATTTAATATCATGAATCCAGCATCAAGGATCCCTCATCGTTCCTTCACGCTGATTGAGCTTTTAGTTGTGATTGCGATCATCGCAGTCCTTGCGGCGCTGCTCCTTCCGGCGCTGAAGAAGGCTAAGGAAACGGCGAAGGAGATAGTGTGCGTCAACAATCTCAAGCAGATCAGCATCAGCGAATACAGCTATGCGGCCGACTGGGAGGAAAGGTTCTCCCCGTCTAGGATGTCTGTAGGCGGAACGACGTATTACTGGCCTGCGATCCTGAGGTCGCAAATCACAGGAGGCGGACTCATAAGCTATGGTAGCAAAGCATTCCTGAATTCCATATTTGATTGCCCGGTTACCGAGGGCTGGGATTCCACGGCGTGCTGGCGGAACTACGGACAGAACGAGCATCTTCCGCCGGGGAATGGCGGACAAGCTGCGGAGATGTGGGAGTGCGGTGTCATCAGCAGGATAAAAAGGCCGGATGTGACGAGGCATGTCGCCGATACCACATCATGGTACATAGGTCGCGGCGGATATCAGGAGTTCAGGGGACACTACGGCGTGACCGGCAAGCTGCTTTTATGTGATGGGCATGTCGAGGCGCTAACCGCGAACGAAGTGGATTCCCTGGCATGGGCTGAACGTGACAAGTATGGACTGTAAGAAAAATGCAAGGATGAATGGATGGTTGGATTAATGGATGAATGGGTGGAAAAGGGAAATCAAGGGGGCCGGAATGAAAAAAATGATACAGGATACTGGATGCAAGATGCAGGATGAGGGAAATGCGGTACAGGATTCTGGGTGCTGGATCCAAGATATTAGTTTCAAGTTACAAGATTCCAATGTCCGATATCCAGTATCCGGTATCAAGCATCCGGCATCGCTATTTACTCTTATCGAATTACTGGTTGTCATTGCGATCATCGCAATCCTTGCTGCACTTCTTCTGCCGGCAATACGCAACGCCAAGGAGGCGGGAATAAAGATCACTTGTGCAAAAAACATGAGCCAGATCGGAATAGCAGCCAACATGTTCGCGATGGACAACGATGGACACGGTCCCGGTGGGGCTCAGTCCACAGGTTCCATCTCCTGGCACTCCATTTTGAGCAACGAGGTCTTCAATAAAAGCTGGATGATTCCCCGCTTCATGGACTACACTAAACCTGACACTTTCAAATATTATACAGACGGCCTCTGGTGTCCGAGTTCGAAGGCCGGTCTCACTTCAGGAGTCGGAAACTACTACAGGGTATACGGCATCAATCCGGAGATTGCCTCTTCGGTCAACGGCAACGGCATGTATATCAGCAATCCCGAGTCGAAGAATCCGAGCTACACATCATATTATCTTGGTGCCGTGCTCCTGAATTTCTCAAGTCCGTCCACCAAGTTCATGTTCGGAGAGGTGATGAGGAACGACTTCTTCGGATCCTGCTGGCCTGGGACGGGGGCTGTGACATTGGACGACGGTACGAACTGGCCGACATTTACCGCAAATGGAGGTAACTATGCCTTCCGTCATAACATGACCGGGAACTACATATATGTCGACGGGCATTTCGAGTCGCTCGCCTGGAACGGCGGTCAGATAAATATCGGCAGCAAGTTCTCATATCCGTAAAATAATGAAAGAGACTCAAATTTTCGGACTTGTTGATATTAAAAGAGCTTTTTGTTATAATAGATTCAGGGACTATGAGATAAGAGGGAGGAGATGAATGTGAGATTTAAAACATTCACCCTGATTGAACTGCTCGTGGCCGTGCCCGCCCGCCACATTTTCGATTTTCGATTTCCGATTGATGATTTTAAAATTAAAAATCAAAAATTAAAAATCAAAAATGAGTTTACATTAATCGAGCTGCTCGCTGCGCCAGCCGTAGCCACAAGCCATAGCGCAGGGCGGAGGCAAGTTCGAAAAGTGTTCACACTTATCGAGCTGTTGGTGGTGATTGCGATCATCGCAATTCTTGCTTCTCTTCTCCTGCCGGCGCTCAAGAAGGCGAAGGAGACTGCCAAGGGCATTGCCTGCGTAGGCAACTACAAGCAGATAGGGCTTTTCATGCATAGCTTTGCCAGTGACTTCAATGGGCGCCTGCCTGGCTGCGGCCAGAAGATCTGCGATACAAACGGAAGCGTAGCCTGGTATTCGGTCCTCAACCACACAATGCTGGAAGGACAAAGCGTGCAAATCAACAAGGGCAGGAGCACGGGCTTCGACATAGAATGCACGGATGTGGTGGAATTCATTACCAGCGGGCGTTCAATGGCCATGAACTCCGATCTTAATGGTGGATACAAAAATTGGCTTGCATTCTCGGCAACTAATCCTGAATTCGGACTGCAGGAACTTGATACGACCAAATGGCCATCGGGCCAGCAGTTCGGCACCGCCGATGAAAGATATTACCTCTATGGAGCAATGCTCGACCGCGTGAAGAATCCTGACATCATGATACTTGTCGCCGACTGGGAAAGGGTCAGTGACACGATCTCATACAGCGGAAACTTCGCAAATCCGGTATTTAGCTACAGTTCGACTATGGAGCCGCTGGTAAAGATTGACGCCAATGGTGGTCTGGCATACCGGCATGGCAAGCAGTGTACACAGCTCCTCCTCGACGGGCATGCCCAGCTGGTACCATTGGATGCGGAAACGATAAGCTCAAGGCACTGGAACATATCAGGATACTGATTTTTCATAACACTCATTTCCAATATGCCTATCTGTGGTATATTTGCTTCCTTGATAAAAAAACTCCTTAACTTATTTCAGTTCATACGGCAAGCCAGAGGTATAAATGGACAGCAGGGAGAGGGTAAAGAGGATTTTTGGAAGGGAAAAGTCCGACAGGTGCGCTTACTGGTCGGGTGAACCACACAATGATACCTGGCCGATCTACCTGAAATATTTCAATGCGTCGGATCGCGAGGATTTCAGGAAGAAACTTGGTGACGACTTCCGCTGGATTTGTCCGCAGTGGAACTGCTACAAGCATCCGCAGGGAAAACCCATGTGGGACACTAGGCACGATCAGTCACACGGACTTGCCTCATCTGGGATTTTCGCGGACTGCGAAGATCCCGCCGATGTTGAGAAAGCTGAATGGCCGAATCCTGATTACCTCGATTTCACTGAGACGCTCAAGAGCCTGAAAAATGCCGGACCATATTACAGGGCAAGCGGATTCTGGTGCTGCTTTTTTCACAATGTCGCCGACTTTTTCGGAATGGACAACTATTTCGTGAAGATGTATACGCATCCGGAAGTCGTCGATGCAGTCACCAAAAAGGTCTGCGAATTCTATCTCGAGGCAAACGAGAGATTCTTCGAGAAGGCCGGAAACGAGGTCGATGGATTCTTTTTCGGGAATGACTTCGGAACCCAGCTCGATCTCCTTGTAGCTCCTGAATCCTTCGACAGGTTCATAATGCCGTGGTTCAGGAAGTTCACGGAGCAGGGGCATGCCCATGGGCACCAGGTGATCCTCCATTCATGCGGCTCGATACACAAGGTGGTCGACCGGCTGATCGATGCCCGGGTTGACGCCCTTCATCCGTTGCAGGCGAAAGCTGCGAACATGGATGCTGCGAACCTCGCAGAAAAGTTCAAGGGCAGGATTGCCTTCATGGGTGGCATCGATACCCAGGATCTCCTGGTGAACGCCAAACCGGATGAAATTAGGAAGGAAGTAAAAAGAGTCATTGGACTCCTTGGTCCGGATCTGGTCGTGAGCCCCAGCCATGAAGCCCTGCTTTCGAATGTTCCGCCGGAAAATGTCAAGGCGATGTCGGAAGCCGCAATTTACTAAAATTCCAAGTCCCAAACCTCCAAGTTCCAGACAAATTCCTGCAAGAATGGGAAATTCATGGATTGAAGAGATCCTGTTTGGAATTTGAAAGTTGGAACTTGTTTTAACTTTGGAAATTGGAGCTTGAAATTTCTCATGTGCCGTAAGTGTGGCAGGTCGATTTGAGCGGCTCACAAAATCAAGCCCTGATTGCCGAAAGCGCCAAGGGTGGGTAAACATCCGGATATGCCGACGGTACATGACTTACCTGATCACTTGAAACTCCCTTGTTTCCAACCTATCTTAACTGCGTAAGCGAAATCAAGGTTGCCGCCAGGGGTAGGGGGGGCTCATGAGCCTGAAATTCAACTGTCCTCATTGCGATCAGCATCTCGAGATCGAGGATGAACTTGTCGGAATGCAGCTGGATTGTCCCGGTTGCAAAAGATCATTTACTGTTCCCTCGCCCGCAGTTAATCCCGTGGTTACATCCGAGACCGGAGAGAAATCCGCGAAACTGATCTCCCTTGAAAGAGTCTCCCTCGCACAGGATACAGAGATCACCTGCCTCCTGAGCCAGGAGCAGTCTGGCAAATACCAGTCCGCAAGGCCTCTGGGTGAGGGTGGGATGAAGGTCATCCTCAAGGTGCGTGACAAGGATACATCCCGTGACATCGCCATGGCGGTGATGCAGGGGGACCTGCAGGAAGGGGATTCCGCGATCCGCTTTGTGCGCGAAGCGCGCATAACCGCGAACCTCGAACATCCGAACATAGTTCCCGTGCACGAACTTGGTCTCAGCATCTCCGGAGCCCCTTTTTTCACGATGAAGCTTGTCGGCGGCGAGGATCTCCATAAGATCATCGGAAAACTGGCTGCCGGAGATCCCGCATACTGCAGGAAATACAATCTCCAGCTTCTTCTTAATATTTTCCGCAAGGTATGTGACGCTGTCGCATTCGCCCATTCAAAAGGGATACTCCATCTCGACATAAAGCCCGAGAACATCCAGGTCGGTGAGTTCGGTGAAGTGCTTCTGCTTGACTGGGGCCTTGCAAAAGTGGTTGGTGAGCCGGATGATAAAAGAAGCCTCCCAGTACAGGTGCTGGCACAGAAAAAAGATGACACATTGGAGCAGCGGCTCAGCGATAGCACTGTTGAAGCTACAATTGACGGTGAGATTAAAGGAACTCCTGGCTACATGGCTCCTGAACAGGCGACAGGACAGAACCAGTTGAAGGACCAGCGCACGGACATTTATTCACTCGGCGGAGTGCTCTACAACATTCTTACTTATGAACGGCCCGTGGAAGGTGACAACATCAACAAGATCCTGATGAATACCGCCAAGGGGGAAATAATTCATCCGCGCTTCAGGAAACCCAACCACCATATCCCGACTGCCCTGGATGCAGTTACGATGAAGGCGATGGCGCTGAAACCGGAGGACCGTTACAAGAAAGTTGAGGAGCTCTCTGCGGAAATCGACGCCTATCTCGGTGGTTTTGCGACATTCGCAGAAAAGGCAGGACTCTTCACTCAGATCCGCTTGCTCATGAAAAGGCACATAGGCTTCTTTGGAGCGGTAGGCGTCGGTCTGATTCTTCTGGTTGCCGTGGTGACGGGATTCATAATCAGGTTGAACGAGGAAAAGGAATTGGCACAGGACAGACTGAGCAAGTTCATTGCCGAACAGGATGCGAGGAAGGCGGACCGCATGCTCGCCGCTCCGGCGCTGATCAGCCAGGCGAAGAAGAAGCTTGCACTCAAAGACACCGACAACGCCGCCAAGGATGTCGATGCAGCTCTGAATTTCAATCCGGATCTGCCGGAAGCCAATCTCATGAAAGCCCAGATTCTCGTATACAAACGCCAGTATGCCGATGCAATTTCTTTCCTTAATAAATATCTTGCCGTCCAGCCGAAGGACAATGACGCCGCGGAGCTTTTGAATTTGGCGACTGAAGGAGCGAAGACAGATTTTTCCACAATCCTGGCTGCCAAGATAGCGGTGGTCTTTGAACACCAGGGGCTTTCCGCGCAGGCCAGGGAATTGGATCCTGGAAGAAAATAACCTTCATATATTTTCTGAAATCCTGTTGTATTATCAGGCTAAAACCATATATTGAAAGTGAATTAGTCAGTTATTCAATCCCATTGCTGGAATGAAGGGCAAAATGAAGCGTAAAATGCTTGCTGAAGAGCTTAAGAATATTGACGTGAATGATGATTCCGATGTTATTGTCTGCGGTGCAGGTCCCGCCGGCGTAGCAGCAGCAGTCACCGCCGCAAGAGCCGGCGCAAAAGTCCGCCTGATCGAAATGCGCGGATGCCTCGGTGGCGTCTGGACCGCCGGTCTCCTCGCCTGGGTCTTCGAAATGGACCAGCCCGGTTTCGCAATGGAGATCGGAAAGCTTCTCGATGCAAGAAAAGCACGCATTGGCGGAGACTACTACAGGTACAGCTACGACATTGAAGCCATGAAACTTCTCTGCGAGGATCTCTGTCTCGATGCAGGAGTAAAGCTCAGGCTACATACAAAACTCGCATCCGCTTTTACGAAGGACGGCCGTCTCAACGCAGTTGTCACCGAATCAAAATCCGGACGCGAAGCATGGTCCGCCAAGACTTTCATCGACTGCACCGGCGACGGCGATCTCGGAGCTTTTGCTAATTGTGGATTCGACATGGGAGGACCGGAAGGACAGATGCAGCCATGGACATTCATGGCGCTGATCGTAGTCAAGGACGTCGAGAAGGTCAAGGAATTCATTTACCATTATAAAGGTAGTGGTCCCTGCAGCGAAACCCAGGAAGGTCTGAAGAAGGCTCTTCTTTCGGTCGGCATTGAGACGAGTTACGGACATCCAACTATATTCCAGGTGAAGGACAATCTGCTCGCACTCATGATCAACCACCAGTACGGCGTCTCTGCCATCAATGCCAATGACCTTACAAAGGCCACTATCAGCGGTCGCGCAGAGGTCAACAAGGTTGTCAACGGTTTCAGAAAACTTGGAGGTGGATGGGAAGGTGTCATTCTTGCCTCCACAGCCGAACAGATCGGAATCAGGGAAGGACGGCGCATCCATGGACTGTATAAGCTGACGCGCGAAGATCTGATGGCAGGATCAACTTTCGAAGACGGTACCTGTAGGGTCTCATTCAATGTGGACATACATTCTCCGGATCCGAAAAAGGACAAGGCACTCAAGACGGAAAAAGTGAAGCCGTACCAGATTCCATACAGATCGCTTGTAGCAAAGGATGTGAAAGGACTGCTGATGGCCGGACGTTGCATCAGCGGTGATTGGATAGCGCATGCGAGCTACCGCGTGACCGGAAGCGCTGTCGCGATGGGGGAGGCTGCTGGCGCCGCTGCCGCATTGTCGTCAAAGACAGGGAAACTTCCGGAGCAACTCGACTGGAAGGATATTTCTAAAGTCATTGAAAACGCAAGAAGGGAATAGAATGGAGTTTTAGATAGCGGAGGGCGGACTTTCCAGTCCGCCTCGCGGGTATGAAAACCCGGGCTCCTTTGATATTCAAATCAAAAACGTAGCATGTCTGTTTTAAGACGGTTAGAAAATTGATATGGAATTTTATAAACAAAACAGGAGGATGAGACAATGAAGAAAGTGATGATGCTGTTAGCGATGGTGGTCGGAGTTTTTGGGATGGTGTTAATGGCGAATGCACAGGATGCAAAAGCCGAAACGAAGACCGTTACAAAGGAGCTCAACGAATGGTGCACTGTTACCACTCCTGAGAGCGCAAAGGTCGGCGATACAGTAGAGATCAAGGTCACATTGAAAGGTGTCAAGGTCCCGACTAAGCTTTCCTGCCATCTGCATTTCCAGAAGGAAGGCGGGGAATACGGCGGGTTCTGGTGCTATGCGGCTCCGGTTGATGTTGCTGCCGCCGATGGTACGTTCACTTTCAAGTTCACGCTGACCGAGAAGGAAGGCGCCGTGAAGGCAGTCCCTACAATCTTCCTTTCTCCCGATGGCGACTGGAAGAACAAGACCGCAGGCTGCAACGGTGGGGTGTTCCCGGTAAGCAAATAAATTATTTTTGTTACGAACCGCAGGGGACGCAGGGGAATGAAGTCCTGTGTCCTCCGTGATTGAAATTAAATAAGAGGGGAGTTTATGAGAAGCCTGACTGCTGCCGCATTGTTTTCATTCGCCGCACTTAGTGTCTATTCCGCTCCAGAATATAGTTGGAACGTGCAGAATGCGAAAGTGGATCCAAAGGGAGATATCCAGTGGGCGCCACAACCGTTCAAGCTTGTGAAGGGAAGCTCTGTCCGATACATCGACTTCGAAGCAGGTTCCGACGACAAGGACGGACTCTCTAAGGAAAACGCCTGGAAGCATCATCCCTGGGATCCCGAAGCAACCGGCAAGTCAAAGGAGTGCAGCGGTGTTCAGACTTATGTTTTCAAGGGCGGTGTATACTACCGCGGAAAGCTGATTCCGAAGGATTCCGGCACCGATGCGGAGAGGATTCTCCTCACATGCGATCCTGAATGGGGAAAAGGCCAGGCCGTCATCTGCGGTTCGGAACTCGCCACCGGCTGGAAGAAGGGTGCGGACAACAAGGATATTCCAGAGAAGGAGAAGGTCTGGTACACCGATCTTAAATTTGCTCCGCGCTGCGTATGGATAGTCAACAAGGACAATTCAGTGAAGCGCATTCCGCTTGCCCGTACCCCGAACTGGAAGGTAAGCGATCCGGACGATGTGAAGAGCGAGTGGTGGTACTGGGACAACCCGAAGAAGCCTTTTGACAATTTCATCAACGACAAGAACGGCAAGAAGCAGAATCTCGGGATCGACACGAAGCATATAAAGGGTGATCCGGACTTTTTCCAGGGTGCGCTCGTATGGTCGGAATGGGGCTGGGTGATGGGAACCCCGTATCCTACCGTTGTAAGCGTCGTTGACATAAAGCAGAATGGAATCGGTTTTGGCGGTCAGTGGGGATACGAGGCCGGCGGGCAGAAGATCCCGAAGTTCGCAAGATATTACCTCGAGGACAAACCTCACTACCTCGATGATCCCGAAGGTGAGTTCTGGTTCGACAAAAAGGGTGAGGGTGGCCGTCTTTATCTAAGATCGCCGGGGGATGTTGATCCTAACACGCTGCGGGTTGAAGCCGCAAAAATACTGAACCTGATCGATGCCGACAAGATGGAGAACATCACGATATCAAACATCTGTTTCCGGTTTGTGAATCCATTCTGGAAGCTCGAGGCCACTCCCGGGGAAGGCAAGGACGTGGATCCAGCTGTAATCAGGATTCTCGGTTCAGGAAAAAACATTACGATATCGAACTGCATATTCGAGCATGTCCACCAGCCGGTTCACTTCCGTGCATCTGGGAAGACTGACAGGATAGACAATGTCCTGATCTGCGACAGCCAGTTCAGGGATACAGACAATGGCGGTATTGGTATCACCGAAGGAGTAGGCTGGGCCGACGTCGATCCGAACATTGGCCGTGTCTATGATGTAAAGATCTATCGCAACTATTTCACGAACACCGGTATCCGCCCTAACCGTTATTCGCAGGGCCACAACCTGGTGGTCAACGATGCCGAGACGCTGGAGGTCTCAGGCAATGTCGTGGAACGTGTCTACGGTTCAGGAATCCATATCTTCGGCGGAAAGAACAACATGATGCGTGGTGACCGTCCGTTCACCAGGATCATCATCCATGACAACAAGGTCGTTGACTCCATGCTCAATACGAACGACTGGGGCGGAATCGAGACCTGGCAGGGAGGTCCGGCGTATGTGTACAACAACATTTCCGGAAATCCCGGAGGATATTGGAACTACAATTTCATGGGCAGCGGAAAGGGGGCCGGCAACGCACGCTTCGGACATGCCTACTACCTTGACGGTGCATTCAAGAACTACCATTTCAACAATATTGCCTGGGGCAAGTCGAAGGATCCGACAAGCAGGCTCGGAAACACCGCTGCACTGCAGGAGATCCATAGCTACCAGAACTCTTTCTTCAACAATACCATCTATAATTTCGTCGTAGGATCTCGACGTCAGGCTCCGCAGGCCGGACGTGACAAGTTCCTCGGAAACATCTGGCAGGGGATTGGAGATCTGGTCTTCAGGCATACCGATCCCGCAAAATCGCGCGAGGAAGGCAATGCCAGGGATGCCGGGCCTAAGAAAGATCATTTTGCCATGGAGACAAACGCCTACGGTAAAAATGTCTTCAACGATGTCGCGAAGTTCGGCGTATATGATCCCTCTGGAAAATGGCTCGACAGCTTCGACGAATTCAAAAAGGGTCTCGTGGACAACAAGTCCCTCGATTCCGAACTCGGTAAGGTGAGCGACAAGCCTCTCTTGGTCGATCCTGAGAAAAAGGATTTCCGTCCGGTTGCCGGTTCGGATGCGAAGGATTCAGGAGTCAAGGTCTTTGTCCCATGGGCGCTCTGCGGAGTTGTCGGCGAATGGAACTTCTATCCGTCCGGCAGTGGTCCTGATGACATCATCGACGAGCACTGGTTCATGACGGACTATTTTACCGAGCGTGGCGAATATCACAACAAACCGATGTTCCCGCTGAAGGGCGTGAACATTACAGCAGCGAACTACGAGGACGGCCCGCTTGAGAACTGGATCAAAGGCTCGCTCGCACTTAATGGCAAGGACCAGTATGCGGTGTTGAAGGATGCGGACATGAACAAGCCGTTCGAACATACGGTCGAATGGAAGAAGGAAAAGAAGAAGGAGACGGTAAAGGCCTCTGGCGCCGACATCAAGAATCCTCAGATATATAATTCCAATTTCCTGATAGAGATATATTTTAGAACGACCGCAGGACAAAAGGATGCAGTGCTAGCAGAAAAATTGAAGGATGCTGGGTATTCACTGGCACTTGAGACAGATGGGGCGGTTGTTCTCAATGTCAAGGGCAAGGAAGGTGCTTTTACCATATCTTCAACTGCAAAGGTCAATGATGGCAAATGGCACCATGTGATCGCCGAATGTGATAGGAAGTCAGGGAAACTGAATATCTATATCGATGGAAAACTTGATGCTTCAGCTAAAGGTCCGGATGATAAGATGTCACTGGAGAATTCTGGAGATCTTCTTGTCGGTGGAACTCCTGCTGGCAGATGCCTGAACGGTTCTCTCGAGTTTTTGCGAATATCGCAGGGAACTCTGGCAGATGCTAAGACGACCATCGAGGAGCTTTATGCCTGGGAGTTCAATGGTCCTTTCCTGAGGGATTTCTCAGGAAAATCCTGTAAGGACAAAAGATATGCAGGCGCGATCGATGGGGAATGATGCCGTTTTTGTCTTACGAATGCGATAGCATTCCCGGGAGTGCGCAGACAAAGTCTGCGCTAGCGGTGACCTTGTCACCGCACTCCAACGGACGCTGCGCGTCGTAATCAAAAAAATAAAACACATGAAAACAAGTATCATGCCAAGACCAAACATACTTTTCATCATAACCGACCAGCAGAACTTCCGGATGATGAGCTGCGCCGGGAACCGCTACGTCAATACTCCTGCGATGGATTCGCTGGCTGCAAGAGGTCTTCGTTTTGACCGTGCCTACTGCACCAATGCCATCTGCATTCCGTCAAGGTTCAGCCTCATGACCGGACGCATGCCAAGCGAGATCGGTCTGTGGAACAATGAACAGAATTCAATCCCGCCTGTAAGGGAGGAGATTCTCGAAAAGGGGATTGGCTGGACCTTCAGACATGCCGGCTATGAGACCGTTTATGGTGGCAAGCAGCATTTGCCAAGGTTCAACTGCCGTGACATTGGCTTCGACTATTTCTGCAACGACGAACGCGACCTCCTCGCCGATGAATGCGCTAAATATCTCATGAAGGAAAAGGAGAAGCCCTTCTTCCTCGTCTGTTCGTTCATCAACCCTCACGACATCTGCCTAATGGCCCTCCGAGAGAAGGCCGAATCAGATCGTGACAAGATGATCCTTTCGAAGAGCCAGGTTGAGATCGAGCATGTCGACAGGGCCCTTGTTACACCGCATGGTGTCGATCTGGAGACATTCTTCCAGAAGCATTGTCCGCCGCTTCCACCCAACTTCGAACGCCAGAAGGATGAACCGGAAATCCTCGAGGAGTTCGCCGGCAGGCGTGCCTTCCAGAAACATGCGCGTCACAACTGGCCGGAAGACAAATGGCGCATGCACCGCTGGGCATACTGCAGGCTCACTGAACTTGTCGATGAGCAGATATCTAGAGTCCTTGACGCACTGGAAAAATCCGGACATGCTGATAACACGGTAATTGTCTTTACAAGCGACCATGGTGACAACGACTCCTCACACAGGTTCGAACATAAGACGGTTTTCTACGATGAGTCCACCAGGGTGCCTTTCATCATGGTTGCACCGGACGGAGTGAAGGGGAAGGTGGATCATCTCAATCCGGTTTCCAACGGTCTCGACATCTTCCCGACGCTCTGCGACTATGCAGGAATAAAACCGCCTTCGGATCTCAAGGGGCTGAGCCTTAAGCCTCTTGTCTCAGGGAAGAAAAAAGATCTCGGACGGAAGTTCGTCCCGGTGGAGGGTGAACTCGGGAAGATGGCTGTCTCGGCAAGGTTCAAATATGCCCTTCATGACAGCGGCGCCAACCGCGAACAGCTCTATGATCACGACCGTGATCCATGGGAAACTGCGAACTTCGCAGATGATCCGGCGCTCAAGGATATTAAGGCGGAGCATGCAAAATTCGTCGCGGAGAACTTCCCGGAAAGGTCCAATATAAATTCTTAACCACAGAATTCGCATATAAGGAATTCTCTGTGTTCTCGAAAAATAGAAGAATAAGTAATCTATAGTGTTTTTGAGCTCTCGGAGTTGGAAGTTCTTCAATTTATGGAATAGTTCTTTCTTTATAATATGAAAAAACTCTGTGTCCTCTGTGGTTGATCTTAAATGATATTCTCTTCGTCAAAATGGCTTATGATGCCTGATACTGAACGCAATCGAGCCGCACCGATGTTCCGGCGAGAGTTCAAGCTCCCATTTCCTGCGAAATCCGCAAAACTGCTGATCTGTGGTCTCGGATACAACGAGGTCTTCATCAATGGTTGCCGGGTTGGCGACAGCGTACTCGATCCTGCACAGACCGACTACAATGCAAGGGCGTTCTATGTCGAACATGACGTGACTAAGTTACTCAAAAGTGGAGATAATGCGATCGGTGTCATTCTCGGTGACGGCTGGTTCAACCAGAACCGTGTCTGGAAGACCTGGCACGATGGCAAGGGGATGTCATATGGATGTCCACGCTTCATCGCTCGACTGGAGACGAGTTCTTCGGATGGCAAATCCTTTGAATTTGATTCAGACCTTTCCTGGAAATGTTCGACGGGACCTGTCACTGAGAACAATATATATGCCGGGGAGAGATATGATGCGCGCCTCGAGAGAATAGGTTGGGATTCGCCGGGATACGACGATTCGGAATGGATTTCTCCCGTAATCGCTGAAGCTCCCTGCGGACGGCTTGAAAAGCAGGAGCTGCCTCCGATCAGGAAGATTGAGGAGCTCATTCCAAAATCGGTTTCCGAAGTCAAGCCCGGAGTCTGGGTGGCTGACATGGGACAGAACTTCTCCGGCTGGCTCAGGATAAAGGTGAATGCTCCAGCAGGAACAGAAATAAGGATGCGTTTTGCGGAAACCGTGTTTCCCGACGGCATGGTCGATACTGCGAGCACCGGTGTGTTTGCGACTTTTGTCGAACAGATCGATACATATATCTGCAAGGGGAATGGGACGGAGACATGGGAGCCACGCTTCACCTATCATGGATTCAGGTATGTTGAGATTAAAGGCTGGCCGGAAAAACTGTCTGACAGTGACATTACAGGGATCGTCGTCCATACTGCATTTGAGACCGCAGGCAAATTCGACTGCGGTGACAACCGCTTGAACACGCTTCACAATATGGCGCTTTGGACGCACCGTAGCAATGCCCACGGCATCCCGGAAGACTGTCCTGCACGCGAACGCTGCGGCTGGCTTGGCGATGCGAATGTAGTCTGCGAATATTCCATGTGGAACTTCAACAGCGCCAGCTTCTGGGAGAAATACCTTGACGATATAGAGACAACACGTCAGGCGAATGGAGGCATCCCCTTCTACATCGCTCCGGGGAAACGCACATGCGCGACCGCCAGCCATGACTGGATGGCGTCATTCATCCTGATCCCCTGGTATATTTACGTCTATCATCATAAGAGAGCCGTGCTTGAGAGACATTACTCCGGAATGCGACAGGTGATCGAACGGTTCGGCGAGAAGTCTGAAGACTGGATCCTTGCCGGCGGTCTCGGCGACTGGTTTGAACCGGGCATGAGTGCTAAACCAACTCAGACCCCGGAATCATTGACCACCACTATCTGGTTCTTCAGATGTGCAGAGATAATGTCCAAGGTTTCCTCCATCCTCGGAAAAAGTGACGATGCAGAAAGATATTCCGGATGGACCAGGAAGATAGGGGAATCATTCATTAGGAAATATTTCGATTGGGAAATTCGCAGCTTCGGTTCGCAGACTGCAAATGCGATGGCAATCCATTTCGGGCTTGTACCCGGGAGGATTAAGGGGAACATCCTCTCGGCGCTGGAGAAGGATATCTGCGAAACTCGCAGGATGCATTATCATGCCGGGATATTCGGGATAAGGTACCTGTTCGAAGTACTGTCACGGAACGGACATGCTGATCTTGCTGTAAAGATTTTGCACCAGAATACATATCCTGGCTTCGGGAACCTTATTTCACGCGGGGCGACGACCCTCTGGGAATACTGGGGAGAACCTGAAGTTGACAAGAAACACGGAGCCCGTTCCCTGAGCCATCCTATGATGGGTGGATTCGACAATTTCTTCTATAATTCGCTGGCGGGGATCCGACCTGACGAGGACAATCCCGGATTCAGGCATTTCTTCCTCGAACCTCATCCGGTTTCATTCGTAAAATGGGCGAAGGCGGAATATCTTTCAGGATTCGGCAGGATTGCCAGCGCATGGGAGTTCAAGGGAAAAATGATTGAATGGTCAGTGGAAGTCCCTGCGGGAACCAGTGCAACGGTGAAAATGCCCTTTACAGATGAAGAGAAAACACTTGAAGCTGGCAAATATTCTTTCACAATCTGAAAATATGAGGAGTTTTATGAACATATATGTAATGGTAGATATGGAGGGGATAAGCGGAATCTGCAGGGCGTCACAGACGGGATCAGCCCCGGCAGACTATGAAAAGGGGCGAAGATATTTGACTTGGGACGTCAACGCCTGCGTGAAAGGCTGTTTCGATGGAGGCGCCAGGAAAGTCATTGTCAGGGATGCGCATTCCACTGGTTACAACTTCATCTGGGATGAACTTGATCCACGCGCAGAATATGTTCAGGGTGATTCACAACGCGAGAGGATTCCCGGTATATATTCCTGTGATGGGCTGATCCTTCTCGGATATCACGCGATGGCCGGTACTCAGGAAGCCATACTTGAACACACGATGAGTTCTGCAAGTTGGCAGAACTTCTGGATCAACGGTGTGCGGTCCGGCGAGATCGCGATCGATGCAGGAATCGCCGGTGACCACAACGTGCCCGTGATCATGGTCAGTGGTGACGACAAGGCATGTGCTGAAGCGAAGAGATTCCTGAATGGAGTTCATACTGCAGTGGTCAAGAAAGGACTTTCTAGGGAAGGCGGGTTCCTCCTGCCAAAAGAGAAGGCTCACAGGCTGATATCCGATACTGCGGCAAATGCAGTGAAAGCATGCAGAAGGATTAAACCATTGAAGATCAGGCATCCCGTGAAGATGAGGCTTGAACTCGTATCCAAGGGGAAACTTCCATCGGAAAGGAAGGATTTGAAGATAATCGATGGCAGGACTTACGAAGTTATCGGTGCAGATGTTGAAAAGGCATTGAAACTTATTACTGGGTGAGAATGACAATGGATAAATTGATATATGGTTCTGTTTTTTTGCAGGATCCGGATTTTTCACAGGAGAAGATGGAAGAGGGTTTGTCGCGGATGAGATCTATGAAGATGAATACCGTCGTCGTCTGGCCCCCGCATTTTTTCGTGGATGGGAAAAGAAATTTCGACAAGCATCTCAAATTCCTCGATACCGCACACAAATACGGATTCAAGGTTGTGATAGAGCTCACAGGTCAGGTCACCGATCTGGAGTTCATGCCGAACTGTGACTACAGGGACGAATATGCTGTAAAGGACAGGAATGGCTGCACCGTCAAGGGACAGAACGGGCTTGGCGAACTCAACTACAATCATCCTGAAGTCAGGAAGAAACTCAGGGAGATGATTCTCGATACTGTCAAGTCATACAAGGATCATCCGGCGCTACATGCCTGGGACATCTGGAACGAGACACATTTCAAGACCTATGACAAATTCACTCTCTGCGAATTTCGCAGATGGCTGGAAAGGAAATACAAGACAGTTGAAAAGCTGAATACTGCCTGGGCGAAATCGTATACCAGCTTCGATCAGGTTGAATTCGAGGAGGTCCTCTGGGCGTCAATAGTTCCGTTCATCGATCTCGAGACCTTCAGGAATGATAACCTCGCTTCAATCGTGAAATTCATCTCTGACTGTGTCAAGGAACAGGACAAGGCCCATCCGACGGTCACCGACAATGTCATGTCGAATGTCGCCTGGGACGAGATAGACCGCGGTACCGACGACTGGAAAGTCGCCGCGAACACCGACCAGTTTGGAATTTCGTTCTATCCGAAGACTGGAGGCAGACTGCTTAAAAAAAATGAGCCATGGCTCAGATGTCTTACATTCGATGGAGCACAAGCTGCTTCCGGAAGAAAGTTCTTCCTGTCTGAAATGCAGAGCCACAGCTATTCGGAGATCTACACTACAGAACGCGTATCGCCGGAGGAGATAACAACATGGGGCATGGAAGCGATCTCTCACGGAGCGGCTGCGCTTGTGTTCTGGAAGCTTTATCCCTTTTCATGGGGACTGCAGATCGGGGGCAGGGGACTTCTGCTTGCCGACGGTTCGCTCACGAAACGCTCAGCCGCAGCAACCCAGCTTGGTGAATTCGTTGCCAAAAACAAGGACTTGGCTGAGGCAATGAAGCCTGCGAGTTCCGCAGCCGTCCTATTCGACAGGAACAACGTATTCACTGTAAAGGCGGTCAACTGCAAGGTGAAAGGCCTGATCGGCGATGCCCAGGTCTGCGAGTCTGTGCAGAACCTCTACAGGATACTTTTCGGCAATAATGCTGACATCGATATTTTCTCCCGAGGGGACCTGATGAAGAAGATTGGAAATCTCAGGACGCTTTTCCTCACGTACCAGGCTTCACTTGACGATGATGCGGCGAAGATTATAAGGAAATTCATTGAAGCTGGCGGAACTCTCGTTGGCAATCATCCATTCCTCGACATTGATGGCAGTGGTAGGCTGCGGAAGAAACTTCCCGGCGGACCTCTCAATGATCTGTTGAAAGTCACATACACCGACAATATCATGGTGGAGAAGCCTGTCTTCAAGTTCAAGGGGATGAAGAAGACAGTCAAGTGCAATACTCCTATTGAAGTGCAGGAGATTGAGTTGTTCGACAAGACCGGTACGGAGATCCTTGCGGAAGTCGGCGGTATGCCTTTGATAATTTCACGAAAAGCCGGAAAAGGTAGGATAGTTTACTTCTGTTCGCCGATTTGGAACTATGCGGGAACTCCGGAGTTCGAGGACGCGATATTCGCAATACTTGAATCCCTGGGATGCGTTGAGCGTGTGAAGTGCAGCAAGGGAGTCAGAACCACCCTTGTTGGTTCTGGAACCCCACGCTACTTGTTTGTCTTCAATTATGCCGGACTTAAGAAGATCAGGATTGAAGCAAGTCTGACTGAACCTGAATTGCTCTTTGGCAAGGCTAAAGTCGGAATTTCTAAAAATATCCTGGAACTTTCCGGTGCCGATCATGTCGTGGTGCTGAAGTGTTGATGAAAAACTATGAAGAATTTGAATTGAAACACAAGCTGAAGCTTGGACTCCAACTTTTTCTTTCAGGTAACGGTATGATTGGAAAATTGTCGTTGGAGTACAGGCTTTAGCCTGAATCTTGATTTTTCATCGTGCTTTTATCCCTGAACCTCCTGTATTCACGTGGTGTCCTGCCAGAAAGCTCCTTGAACTTCCTGTTGAAGTATGAGAAGTCGTTAAATCCGCATTCAAGCGCTATCGATGACACCTTGTCATCTGTAAACCGCAATCTTACCATCGCGTCCTGAATACGCCTCTGGACAAGATAGCTGAAGACGGTCTTTCCAGTGTATTTCCTGAAGGCACGGCAGAGATATTCAGGGCTCAGCTTTGCGAATTTCGCAAGGGACTCAAGCGTGTGCGGTTTTGCGAAGTTCGCATCCATGTGCCGCCTGACAGCCTCGACGCCGGAGTTCTCAAATGAAGGTTTGTCCGTTCCGGGAAGTACCCCATTGTCTATCGCGTTCCTGCAGCAGTCGATAAGGAACAAAGTGAAATAGTTTCTAATTGCCGTCTCATAACCTTTTTTCTTTTCATGAAGTTCCCTGTCGATCTCAAAGAGGTTGCGGGCGACATTCATGTGATCCTTGATGAAGAGGCGCGTCATCCTGTTGAGCTTGTGCTGGAGGCAGGGATCCATAGGGATTATTTCGGGGAGGATCGGTTGGAGCTCAGGAGGAAGCGATGGCAGGGGATGTTTCTTGAGATCGAGATAGATGTTCATTATGTCCATGCCACCGGGACCGGTGACAATGTCATGATATTGGCCATAATGGGTGATGCTGAGATATCCTGGTTTCTCATCATAGATTTCATCACCCAGATAATGTTTGCCTGTCCCATTGAGGATGAAACTGAGAAGGACTATGTCGGGACTGTGCAACCGCAGCTTCCTGTTCACGTATCCAGGAAAATATTGTACCGCCAGCCCAAACTTGTCCATCGCCTGGGATATTGCACCTTGCCTTACATTTATTTGCGGTATGCTTTTGACTGTTTTATTGATCATGTATTCATCCACCCATCCATTCCCCTCTTTGTCCGCTTTAATCCATCAATATGGTCAATATAGTTCAATTAATATGAAATAATAGCAATATATTAGCTGAAAGAAAAAGGAACATTAACCACAGAACACACAGATAACACAGAAAAAGATTGATGTTTCAAAATGAAAGGAAAAGATATGAAAGACCAGATGACTACTCGCGAAAGGTTCCATGCGATAATGGATTTCAAGAGCTTCGACCGCCTGCCGATCCTCGAATGGGCTGGCTGGTGGGACAAGACCATCGAGCGCTGGAGTAGCGAAGGGCTTCCTGCAAACCTTGGTAGATACGAGATATACAAATATTTCGGCATGGACGTGTATTACCAGGACTGGGCACGCCCAAGAGGTCCGGGATTTCCTCAACCCGCACATCACGGAGCGGGATTCGTAAAGAACGAAGCAGACTATGAGGCATTGAAGAAATATCTTTATCCCGAGAACTGCATCAATGTCGACGCCTGGAAGAAATGGGCTCCGGAACATGAGAAAGGTGACTGCGTCACCTGGTTCACAATCGAGGGGTTCTTCTGGTATCCGAGGACTCTGTTTGGAATCGAGGAGCACCTCTATGCCTTCTACGATCACAAGGAACTCATGCACAGGATGAACAGCGACCTTGTCGCGCATCAGCTGAAGGTGATTGACGAGATCTGCAAATATGATACTCCGGACTTCATGACTTTTGCAGAAGACATGAGCTACAACAACGGACCTATGCTCTCAAAGGAACTCTTTGACGAATTCATGAAGCCATACTACCTTATGGTGATTCCAAGGCTCAAGGAAAGAGGAATCAAGGTGATCATCGATTCAGATGGCGACATCAGCGTCCCGGCATCGTGGTTCGAGGATGCCGGAATCGAAGGAATTCTGCCCCTTGAACGCCAGGCAGGGGTGGATATCGCACAGCTCAGGAAGGATCATCCTAAACAGCGGTATATCGGCGCCTACGACAAGATGGTCATGAACAAGGGTGACAATGCGATACAGGCTGAATTCGAAAGACTTCTGCCGACAGCGAAGAAAGGCGGATTTCTGATCAGCTGCGACCATCAGACCCCACCCGGGGTTTCACTCGAGCAGTACAGGTCATATCTCATGCTGTTCAATGAATATGCGATTAAGGCTGGAAGTTGAAAATCAAGAACACGTCTCACGACGTTGACTACGAGCATATTCAAAAATCTGGAAATAAGTTGGTAGTTAAGCTCGCAAGAGCTGTTCTTCAATTGTTTCCATTCTTCAAAAGCTTGGAATTCAGGAGTCAGCACACAGAAGTCTGAATGGAATCTTGAAAATCCTGCTGCGCAACCTCTATTATCATTCTGAATCCTGACTACTGTCTTCTGTATTCATTAATGATTGTAGGTATTGGCAATGCCGGGCAAAGTTGATTTGATTAGTCTGTTCCCTAACCGGGTGTGGAGAAGCTACCTTGGCGGACGAGAGCTGGACAAGCTTGAGGGGAGCAGAACGCCTGCCGACTCGCATTATCCTGAAGACTGGATCGCATCCACCACAGAAGCGAAGAACAACCGCAAGGGTGACGATGGGAAATACGAGGGGATCTCGAATGTCCTGGTCAAATCCGATCTGTTCCTGATAACAGACCTCTTCAAGGCGTCACCGGAATTCATGCTCGGAAAGGCTCATGTCGCAAAATACGGGCTAAACACAGGATTCCTGCTGAAGTTCCTCGACTCGGCGGTCCGGCTCCAGATACAATGCCATCCGACAAAGGCATTTGCCAAGAAACATCTCGGTTCGAACTTCGGCAAGACTGAAGGCTATTACATCCTCGATATCCGCAAAGAGGTCAAGGAACCATACATCTTTGCGGGATTCCAGAATCTCCCGGACAAGAAGGCGTTCAGGGATGCGGTCGAGAAACAGGATCTGGATTTCATCCTCCCATGCTTTGAGAAGATTCCTGTCAAGCGAGGAGATGCATTCGTAATTCCCGGCGGACTTCCCCATGCCATCGGCGAGGGGATACTCATGGTCGAACTGATGGAGCCGACCGACTTTGCAGTAAGGATCGAATTCAAGCGTGGTGACTACGAACTTCCGCTACCGATGAGATATATGGGAAGGGACATTGATTTCGGAATGTCGGTCTTTGACTTCAAGCAGACTTCAAGTGGGGAAGTCTTCAGGAATTATTTCGCCACGCAGGCGCTTCTTCCGATATCGGGGAAGGGTTGCCAGTGCTTTTCCATATTCGACAAGAGGAACACAGACTGTTTCAGGATGAAGCATGTGATCGTCGAAAATGGATCAGCATTGATCAAGGAGGACAGCTTCTTCGTCGTGATAGTGATCGACGGTAAGGGCAGGCTGAAAGGTCCCAAGACGTCCAGTCGTGCCAAGAAGGGAGCGAAATTCTTTGTCCCCAACGGCGTCCGAGAGGTCACCGCAGAGTCTGAAGGCAGGATGGAACTCCTCGTCGTCCAGCCGCCGGAATTATAAGCGTGGTACAGGCGTCCCGCCTGTAATTGGATTTTTCTTTTATTTCGCAGGCAAAATGCCTGCGCTACATTGCCGGCGAGACGCCGGCGCTCCGTTGGAAAATTCGACACGTCTTGCGACGTTAATCCGCCTGAGGTGGATTAACTACAAGCTTATTCAAAACATTGGAAACAAGTTCGTAGTCAAGCTCGCAAGAGCTGTTCTTATATTTCAAAGTTTGAAGTTGGAAGTTTGAGATTTAAGAAAAAGAAAGTGGTACAGCCGTCTCGGCTGTAATTAAGGATTTAAAAAAGACAAAGGAGAATTACAGGCGGGACGCCTGTACCACACTGCTAAGACAATTGCCCGAGAGCTTTAAGCATCGGAGCACCCTTACACTTCGATATTCGTAATTTGAATGTTCGTTATTCGATATTCTGTTTTACCCGATAATCTCTTTCATATCTGCGATATAGACGCGGCGTGTCCCGCCGACATATGCATTGAAGGTCACGTAGCGCCATGTCCTGTCCCATGCAGGATGCGGATCGATCCTCAGCACTCCGTCTGGATGCGGCTGTTTGGTGTTGATCCTGACAAGTACCTTTTCCTTGCCAGTTGCGAGTTCGACCCAGCGCAGGGGAATGGTACCGTCGCCGAAAGCAGTCTTCTCTGTGGTGTAAGTGTCTGTCAGCAGATGCTTGCCGTCGGGATGTACTGTCGGGTGTCCGGAGCCAAGGATATTGTCGAACATCTTGTGGAGATCGCTTCCATCATAGTTGACCTGTACGAAACGAAGTTCATCTCGGTCAATGGGAAGATTCATGGAGATGCGTTTGCCGTCCGGGAACCAGGTGGCATGGTGTCCGCCTTTCTCCCACTGTTCCGGACCGACCGCACAATGAAGTTCACTGCCGTCGAGTCTTGCTGTCACCCAGGCAAATCGGACTTCCTTGAATGCCTCGCGGAACATGTCCCAGCGCGGTTTGTCCTTTGCCGGGAACCATCGGATGCTGAGCATTAGCCTGTCACCCTGCGGATTGAACTTGCTGTGGAATCCGTAGACCTCCGACCTTGCGATCTCATCGCCGACCTGGATGCGCGGGTTCGCCTTGGTGAAAGCGTCCTTGATCGAGAGGAGGAGTTTTGATTTGCCCATGCTGGTGTCTGTGAGATAAAAGCCGTCATCATTTGCAGGACCTATGTTAATGCGTGCGATGTCGCGTGGAATCTTGACGCCGTAGCCGGGCTGGGTCTTGCTCATCGTGGTCATGTTTGCCGAAATGAGCCAGCGTCCGTCGGGAGATGCGTGGTAGACAGTGCCTTCCATTCGCATCTTTTTGCCGGTCTTCGGATCCAGTTTCCATGCGAAAGGTTTCCAGGTGGAGGTGTCGACATCGTTGAAGTAGAGTTCCTCATCTGAACCGCCCCAGTTGATGTTTGCTCCCATCTGGGGTTCCCAGCCGCAAGTTTTTGAAACAACATTTTCTTTTCCAGTTTCAAGATCGATGACAGCAATTTCGCCTGTATCGCCAGGTTCGGGCTGGTGATCCTCGAATGGGAAGCGGAAGACTGCGAGGAATTTTCCTGAAGGACTGATCGGCGAAGTGTCGAAGAAACGGTGGATGCATCCCCCTTTTTCAGGAGTAACACACCAGACTGGTACCAGGGGATCGTATTCGGTATAACGCGGGAAAGACTTGTCAAGATTCATGATGGTTCCTTTCGTTGGGGAAGATAAGGTACATTTTATAAATAATGTTTCAATATCGTGTATGGAATGATAGATTAATGTAAGTATTCAAATGAATTCAACCACAGAGGTCTCAGAGAAGGATTTTTCTCTGTGAACTCATAAATACTTAAGAGATATTTTGTGTTTCGAGTGCACTGAGGAATTAGGTTTTGAATTTCCTATTCTCCTGCTTGAATCAAACTATAAAGATATATCTCTGTTTTCTCTGTGGTGAACTAATTAGGAGGTTTTGTGATGAGAGCTTTGTTTGTATCATTCATGCTTTTATTATTTTGTATTGCTGCCACCGCCCAGGATGCTCCAACGCAGAAGCTGAACCTGCCTCCATGCCAGAAGGATCCTCGGTTCGAACTGAAGGATCGCGACTGGCCTGCGAAGTTCGCAGAGGCGTCCATATGCCTCTGGAAGAACGATGCCCTTGCCGCTTTTTCCCTGACGATCGACGACAACTGTGCCCCGGATCATGAATGGTGGTCGGAGATGGGGAAGAAATATGATCTGAGGTTCACCTGGTTTGTCATAGCGGCCAATGTCTCTGGTTCAAATCCCGGATTCTGCGGAACCTGGGAGGGGTTTGCAAAGCTCCAGAAACTCGGACATGATGTACAGTCCCATTCACTCACTCATCTGCATGTGGATGGTCCGGAATGGAAGGACATCGATACGGAATATGCCGAGTCCCAGAAGAGGATCGAGAAGAACATACCTGACCATAAGGTGATCTGCCTGGCGTATCCCGGCGGTAAGAATTCGAATCTGAATGATCCGTCAGTTGCGGCGAAATATTATATCGGGTGCAGGGGAACGAGCGGTTCGGTAAATCCTGCCAACAAGATAAATTATATCAATACAAGCAGTCTCAGTGGCGTTATAAACTATGGTGATGCAAAGTTCGAATCCCAGGATCTGAAGGGGTGCCTTGAAAAGGATTTTGCGAAGAACAAGACCATGTTCCGTGCCTGGTACTGCTGCCACTACCATCAGGCGAAACCTGACGATCGCGCGGCAATAGAGAAGAAACTGGCCCTGGTCGCGGAAAAGGCAAAGGCCGGCGACCTCTGGATCGGACTTTTCAAGGAAGTGGTGAAATACGGACAGGAGCGAGATACGGCTGTGCTCAAGGTGAAGGAGTCTTCTCCTGATAAGATCGTCATATCGCTGACGGATGAGATGAAGGACGACATCTTTGATTTTCCGCTTACTGTCAAAGTACGCCTTGATCCCGCCTGGAAGAACCTTAAAGCGGAACAGGGCGGGAAGAAGCTCGAATGCAAGACCATCGAGAAAGATGGAGCGGTATTCGGGCTCATCGATATTGTACCAGATAAGGGAGATGCTGTGCTTTTAAAAAACTAATAAGTGGTAACCTTAGGCTAAAAATATGAAAAGAGGAATTATGATTTTGTTATTTCTTGCGGCAACTGGCGTTTCAGCAGCGGATTCAGACGAAATAAAACGCGTAGGGCTGGATGGTGAAAAGGAGATTCCAGCACCCGTTTCCGAGATCGGCAAGGACGGCATTGAAAGGATAAGCAAGGTCAAGGAAGCCGGACTTGAGCTCTTTCCATGCACGGAGAAGAAGTCTAAGGGCACAATACTGGTATGTCCCGGTGGCGGATATTTCATCCTGGCGATCAACCACGAGGGACGCGACATTGCAAAGATGCTCAACGGATTCGGATACGATGTGGCGGTACTGCTGTATCATGTCAACGAAGGCGCCGACAAGACGCGAGGGATGGCGCTTGACGATGCGAAGAAGGCGCTGGAACTGCTCCGGAAAAAGGGGAAGGACTTAAAGTTCAATACCAAGACCATAGGCGTGATGGGATTTTCCGCCGGTGGACATTTGGCTGCGAGACTCGCAAACGAGACCGCCAAAAGCAAGGCTCCTGATTTCATGATCCTGATCTATCCGGCGTATCTTGAGAAGGACGGCAAGCTTCTCAATGATGTTGTTCCGCCGAAGATCCCGATATTTGCGTATGCCGCGGCTGATGACCAGCATTCCGTGAATTCACGTGTCCTGGCCGCCTACTGCAAGGATAACGGGATCTCATGTGATTTCACCGAGACCAAGGACGGTGGACACGGCTTCGGGATAAAGAAGCCTCTTCCGAAAAGTGTCGCGGACTGGCCGGACAAGCTGGAGAAGTTCCTGAAGGGAATCTAGCAGCTCGCACAAAGGCACTGAGTCACAAAGTCAATTGGCCACAGACTTGCACAGACCTGGCACGGACTTCACCACGAAGAATACCGAAGGACACGAAGCAAGAACTTCTACTTCTTGAATCGGTTCTCCTTTGCTGGCAAAGTAAGGATACGGAAGATGCATGAGAATATTAACTTGTTCATATTCTCATGCATCTTCCGTATCACAGGGCGGACATATCCGCCTGAACCGATTCAAATTGAACTTTGCGCCTCTGTGGCTTTGTGCGAAAATGTTTTATATGTTAATCTTTTCTGTTCGCTACGAGATAATTCAACTTCGTGTCCTTCGGTATCCTTCGTGGTGAGAAATTAAATCTTTGCGCCGTTTTTCTGCAGGATCTTCCTGAGTTCAACGGCATCAAGTTTCCTCGGTGTAAGATTTTTCTTCAATGCGACTGCTGCTGCAGTGCCTGCGGCTTCGCCAATTCCTGTGCAGGTCGGCATGAGCCTGTAGGAACTCATTGCCTCGTGCGTTCCCGAAATGCAGCGTCCGGCGACAAGTATGTTCTCAAGATTCCTCGGAAGAAGGGCCCTGTAGGGGATGTCCTGCCAGTCTCCAGGCTGGACCTCCTTGGCATCTTCATACCATATTTTCTTCGGTCCGTCCTTTTTATCCTTGGCCTTCGGCAGATGAATGTCGAGGAAGTTTGCGTTGCGGCAGATCCCGTCTTCGAACTTCCGTCCGCCTGTGACATCTTCGCCAGTGATCACATAGTCTCCGATTATCCTTCTTGTCTCCCTAACACCGAGTTGGAAGCCGCTGTCGATGAGATAGCAGTCCTCGCAGCCTGGCACATGTTTTTTATAGAAGGAAACCAGCTCGCGTATCTGTCGGCGGCCGTTTATAAGCGCCTTTGTAATCTCCTCCGACCTTGTCCCATCAATGTCGTAGGTGTGCTGCTGGTTCACTATGAAGTTTCCTTTGAACGAGGGATCCCGGGAAAGGCATCCGAGTCCGCGGGGATGGAAACTTATCTCGCCATCCTTGAAAGCTTTTTCCGCAGCGGACTTGATATTCTTTGAAAATTCGGTGTCGGGAAGGAATTCAAGATGATCGGTCTTCACGTTGCCGATCCTGAAGACAAGCGTGACTCCCTGGCATTTCCCGTCGCTGTCGCGACCCTGCTTCCATTCCGCTCCCAATTGACAGGCGACATCGCCATCGCCGGTGGCATCGACGACAATCTTTGCGGAGATATTACGCAATCCTTCCTTCATGGCAACAGTCAGCACCGGATGGCCGTCTTTGTAGCATGCGGATACCACCTGTGCCTGGTAGATTATCCTAACCCCGGCATCGAGGAGCATTTTTTCCATTAGGAACTTGGTGGTCTCCACATCCGCTTCGATGAATCCGAACTTGGGAATGTAAGCACTCCCCAGTTTCTCAAGCTCCCTGATGAACTCCTCGGGGATTCCACCCAGGATGCGCTGTCCGATCTTGAGCTTGCCGGTATACTCCTTGCCTTCCCTGTCGAGACGGAACCTTTCCCAGTCGCACTTGTTGCGTGCTGCGTTGTCGAACGGTCCCCAGAATCCGAGAAGCCCCGACGAGGCGAGTCCACCAGTACATGTGTTACGTTCGAGCAGGAGAGTTTCTGCGCCTGATCTTGCGGCAGCAAGAGCAGCCCCGAATCCAGCAGGACCGGCTCCGGCCACGACAGTCTGATATGATGATGTTTCCATATGCCTTCCTTTAAATTTGCTTACCCATTGTTTTTTTGAATACAACGTTTTTTATTTGATATTTAAATCTACTCTGGACGATGACAGGAAGCAATGTATGGAAATGCCAAGCTATTGTATTTAAATGCTATTTATGCTTGAGAAAAGGCATGATGTACGTTATTTTATTATAAATTGTATAATTATGCTGATGCGAGGTGTGTCCATGGATAGGAACGAAATGTGCCGGCGTGATCTTGAATCCCTTCTCGAATCACTGGAGAGGATATTGGGGATGAGGGTCAGCTTCCAGGATCCATATGGATTCTTCTGCGATGAAATTGGCAACTCATATCTTCATCCTGATCGTGTCTATCACCGGGTGGACTTCTGCCAGAACGCCGACAGGAACAGGTGCATGGCGCATGAATGGAAGAAGGCGAACGAAGTGGCTTCCGGGAAGCTGTCACCATTTCTCTGGCCGTGCTGGCTCGGTCCACAGCAGATCCTCATCCCGCTTAGGTGGCAGGGGCGCCATGTCGGAAGTATTTTTCTGGGGCCGTTTATTTCCACGTCTGACATGAATGACAGGAGGGAGATTGTCAAGGGGGAGAAGGATCTGCCATCATACGATCTTGTGAACTTCGAGAAGGATTCGGCGTTGTTTGAAGCTATAGCGATGGGAATCATAGAAAGGACTATCTCCGCGAGCATCCACGGCAAGGGCGAAAGATGGGAAAAGGTCTACAGGCTTGTCATAAACAGGTATACCGAAAAGATCGGCATTGCCGATGCCGCCAGGGAGCTTAACCTTTCAGCTTCGAGATCAAGCCACTTGATAAGGGAGCTTTTCGGGATGCCTTTCGAGCAGGTAGTCCTGGAACACCGTCTCCGCAGGGCTGCCGCGCTCCTTGAGTCGACCGACCATTCGCTTGCCGAGATCGCCGACTCAACCGGCTTTTGTGATGTGTATCATTTGAGCAAGATGTTCAAGCGGAAATTCAAGTTGCCTCCCGGGAAATACAGGATGAAGTTCAGGACGGAGAGGGAGAGGATTTGAAATGAGATGCTGGATACCTGATGCTCGATACTGGATATTTGATATTGAAAACTAATGAGTTTCTGGAAAATATTCCTTTCAGCTGAAACTGATGACTTGGAATCGTAAGGAAACTACGCTGAGGCTTACCGATGAGAATTATCCAGCATCCAGTATCAAGCATCCTGCATCATATTTCTGTAGCACTGCTTCCCGAATCCATCCATGTCCTCTATGAAGAACGCCATTCCGCCGGAACGAAGTTTCCTGCCAGACTCGAGAATTCCGAGCATTGCCTTCTGGAGGCTTGTCTTCCGTGGAGCTTCTGCGAGATTTGCATATTCACGGCAGAATACGAAATTGAAACCGTCACGTCCGCTTGATTGCACCGGGAAAAGATAAAGTTCGCTCATGAACTTTACCATGTTCGAGTCCGGAAGCAGTTCCTCGAACTGGGTGTTGAATATCCATGAACTGCAGACTATCGCAGAACTCTTTTTCTCCGGGAAGCGCGAGTTGAAGAATTCGAACGCCATCTTGAAGGAATCACGGCACGCCTCAGGAGTCATGCCACCCCCCGGCGGAATGTGCAGGTCGATCGTCCAATCGTTCTGTCTTAATGCCGGTACCCATTCCTTCAGCGATATGCTCTTCTTTTCCCTGACGGCGTATCCTAATGGAGAATATGGATTGCCGCTTACAACGCCATTTTCCTCGCAGAAAGAAGAGGTCCAACCGTTCTTTTCGTCAAAGACTCCGCCAGTGCCATCGACAAATCCGTTGCCGTCGAATTTGACACCATCCGGAGCGAATCCGAGTTTTTGTCCGGTCTTCCTGTTCCTGTAGAAGGTTCCAGGGAAATGGAACGGTTCAAGCTTATACTCAAATCTTCCGAGACGGAACAATTTTCCACGATAATAGTTGGTGATCCAGAAGAGCTGACTCGGGAGCATGCCCGGCCTGCCATGCGCGACCCTGTGGTTTCCGTTGAAACCCTCTATCTCCTTCATCGTGTCCTTGATGATATTTTCCGTAACGCCCATCTTCTCATATGTTTTTCTTGCACCTGGGACAAGTCCGAGTCCGAGCAGAAGATAGAAGATGCCGAAGTTGTCACCGAGATGTTTCCTTAGATCTGGCCATTTGTCGTAATTGGGCCAAGTGGTCCTGGTGATAAGGTCCTGGAAGGCATAAGCTGAAAGCGCGAGGAGGACCTTGTCGCCGCAGATCTTTTCCGCAGTGCTCTTAAGGCAATCCTCTGTTTCCTGGTCGAGTCCGCAGAACTGGGAGCTGGGGATGAAGTATTCCGGCTTAAGGAAATCTGGGACACCGTCTGGAACGGCTTTAAACGTATCATCCCAGCCCGGAAAGATTTCCTCAGGCTTGTCCTTTATCTCAAAATATTCTGCGGCTTCGGAGAGAGAAATATCCATTATGTTTAAGCCTTTCTCATAATCATTATCAAAGACTTATAACTTACATTTCAGAAGATTATATTCAATGACTGTTTCCAGGCCTTTCAAGGAGTGATTTTTATTGACAATGTGGTACAGGCGTCTCGCCTGTAACTTTCTTTTATTGGATTAATTCCAAATCACAGGCGGGACGCCTGTGCCACATTCTAAGTCAATACAAACTAGGCTGGGACTTCGCCAGAGAATCGCTCTTCTTGCTTTTTACAACCACCGGGATAGTGTAAATGAATTACTGATTTGTCCTGCGAAAAGGACGAATCTTTGGAGTGCGGTACCCCTGTACCGCTTTGTAATTCTTTTCTTTAAGAAATCTAAAAGCGGCAGAGGGCTGCCGCACTCCAAGGTCAGGCTTGGAGCCTGACAAAATAATGAAAAATGAGGTTAGCCTTGAAATTCAAACTCCTCGCTATGCTCCTTCTCTCCCTGCCGTGTCTTGCGGATGGCCCTGCAGAAGACCAGGTAAAACTTCGCAAGATTGTAATTGGATTCATGCAGGGCACTTCCTCCCTGGATGACATTAGGACTTCCGGAAAATCAGGGATTATCGCAATAGAAAATTTCTTTTCCGAACAGGCCTCGATGGATGTGAAGCAGCTTAATGGACTTGTTGCAGATCTCGGATCCCCAAATTTTACAAAACGACAGGATGCAACCGGGAAACTGTCCGTTTTTCCCATATCAGCAGTTCCAGAACTTGAGAAGCACCTTAAAGCGACCAAGGATCCCGAGGTCAAGGAGCGCCTTAGGACGGTTATTGCAAGTATAAGATTCTCCGATAAGCGGCTTGCCGAACTTCTTACCGTGCTCAACTCGCTTTACGAGGACAATGCAGAGGACATTTTCAAGGAAAAGCTCCCATTGCTCATGAAGGATCCAAAGGATATACGCGCAGCTTATCAGTTGGACAATATCAGTTTTGACAGGGCATGGAAAATCCTCGAAGGGATGCCAAGGGAGGACAGGTTGCTGTGGCTTCTCCTTAAGATCGCAAGAGGAGATAAGGCGGAGGAGATATTTGAAAAGCTGAAAAGTTTCAAGGCGGATGATGTGTTGAAACGTGCGGCTTCGACCTGGTGGCCGATTGAGATTGAACCTCTTCAGAAGGATGGGACTTACGGTTGGACCACTCGTGCCCAGTCGATTGAAGGTAATGCTGCAAACAATGTTATCAGGATAAGCGTAAAGATGCCTGATTATGGCAATAAGGATGAAATAGGAGAGTGGGAACATTTTAACCATTGGGGAAGGTTGACATATATTTTCAGGTTTCCTCCTTACTTTAACAAGGATACTGTTGCATTTATCGACCCTTTTGAAAAATGTTTCAGCTTCACAGATTGGGACATAATTGAAAAACGTGAGGATGGGGTACGCCCAGGAATCACCGGTACTTTCCGTGGGGTGCCCAATGGAGCAAGACTGCCTTTTGCCAGAATATCGGAGAAAGAGGCACTAGACTGGAGTAACCACAATACATATATTTGGGCACGACCTTATTTTCCACCTGATTTGTCTGCTATCGGCTTTGCTGAAAATAAATACGAGTCACCTGTTATTGAAATGCCGGAGAAGAAGTAATGCGAAGGTATATCCGATGAGACGGTACAAGATAATAATAATCATTACTCTTATAGTCATCATTGCACTTGTCAGCGTGGGTGTAGGATTATTGTTTACATATTACATCGATATCTCAAATCCAAGCATACGCGGATGGCAAAAGAAGGCAACGAAGGTTGAGGTGCTCTTCAATAAGAAAGGTCTAAGTGCAGGATACGGGCAGGACGAGATGCTTGTTTTGAACGACAGGAAGGAAATTGATTCCTGGATGGATTTGATTCAAACGAAAACAAGATACGGGAGCAAGCATGAATCCTGCAAGTGCGGTGGGAATCCATGGATAAAACTATATGAAAATGATAAGATTCTTGCAACAATAACGATTCATATGGGCTCTGGAATCAGATGCAAGGAACTCGGTGAAGGCAATTATGGGCTCAGGAAGGAGGTTGTAAGACCATTGCAAAAAAAATGTGCTGAACTTGGCATTGAACAGTATATGTATTATTTCCCCGATGATTATAAGGAAGCAATTAAGAATATTAAATGATATCCGGACAAATGACCATCCGCAACCGTTTAGTCTGGAGCGGTACCGTCCAAAGACATTGCCTCGCGCAAAGGTTACCGTGGGCGACTACCTCATATCGAAGATTGAAAAAGAACGTGGTACAGGCGTCCCGCCTGTAATTTAATTATTCTTTCACAGGCGAGACGCCTGTTCCACATTCCTTATTGCCGGCGAGACGCCGGCGCTCCTTTTATGACAGCCCTCACGGGCTTGACTACAAACTTATATAAGAACTCTGTGCCTTAGTGTCTCTGTGGTTAGATTAGTCCCGACATCGACAGCGGGAAGACCGACTTGTCCAGGAGTCTGCACAGTGCGAGCGTCGCGTATGCCGTGCACCTGATGTTGATCCAATTCCCATTGCCTGCCTTGCACCAGTTGTCCATTCCGAGGAATGCGCCGTCAACCAGCTTGTCGTCCGACTTCTGCTGGATTGTGAGCAGATACTTGATGTTCTTTTCAGTGAGTTTACATGCCCTTGCCTTTTCTGCGGAATTCGCAATTGACTCGAATGAGACAAGGAATATAGGTGCTGTCGCGGAACCGACCTCGATAACCGGATCAAGGTATGAGCCGTCCTTGTTGACGGTCTTTTCCAGCCAGCCAAGGTATGCAGAGCACCTCTGCTTGTATTCCTTCTGCTTGAACACCTTGTAGGCCTCAACGAGGGAGATGCCGCCGAAATCGTCATTTACACGGTGCATCATCTGCCAGTCGATGGGCCATTTCTTCGGGTCATCCAGATTATTGTTTCCGATCCTGTCCTTGATAGTAGTTATCAGGCCGTTCTTGTCGATGAAATGTTTGACATAATAATTTGTCATCCTGTAAGCGGCATCGTAGTAGCGGAGGTCGAGGGTGGCCTTATACATTTCGATAAGGAAAAGGATTGTGCCGGACTGGCAGCTCGCGATGATGTCTTCTGAATTACGGGCCTTTTTGTTCCCAAGGTTTACTGTCGCTACGACCCAGTCGTCAATGAGAGCATACTTGAGCATCCAGTCGGCATAGAGTATGGCGCGTTCCAGGCAGTCGTTGTCCTTTGCGTAAAGGTTGTATCCGAGCATCGCCCATGCGGCTGATAGTGCGTCGCGCGGATGGCTCCATTCCGTCTGGGGTGAAACTTCCCTGATCGCTCCGAAGAATGCAGGTCTGCGCTGGTCGAGGATCTGTAGCGACTTGATGTATTTTATCGCCGATTCTGCCGACTTCAGATATTTTGCGTCACCTGTTGCATTATGCATGGAGAGCATGGCGAATACGCCGAAGGCGGTCTGCCATCCGCTGCTGCGCCAGTGCTGTTTCGTCTCGAGGTTGAGCGAGTAGATGTAACGGCCGCAGTCTCCGCTCTCACCGTCCATGTTCTGCGTGTTTATGAACCAGTTACCTGCACGTATCGCCGAATTCAATATCAGTTTTTTATCCATTGCTTCATCCTTTTTTTTCTAGAGGAGCGCCGGCATCTTGCCGGCTATAAATAAAATACTGCCAGCGGGACGCTGGCGCTCCATTACTCCTCCTCACACCCATGCCTCTTCATGAACGCTTTTGCTTCGCTCACATGTGCCTTGTCAAAGGAATGGATGTATATGATGCCCTTTGCCGAACCGAGATCCTCGGCCATCTTGTCGAGTGTCCTGAAACCGCTCTTGTTCCCGAAGACCTGTATCAGTTTGCCGGCCTTCCTTATCTTCCTGTAGACATCGGGCCATTCTTCGGGCGGGGGCTGTCCGTCGCCGGGGATCCACTGGACACCCTTGAGCTCCTTGATTTCGAGCAGGGAATCCAGATGCGCGAGTTCTCCTGGGCCGTCGAGATGGTAGAATCCGTTTGTAAGCCTGCGGTGTGTTGCGTGGAGTTCAGGCTTGACGAACTCGTCGAACATGTCTGGACCTATCATGTAGCAGAAGTCGGACTGTGTCATGTAGTAGGGCTTGTCGGAATAGATCGGCGTCCAGCAGGAATATCCGGGATTATGCCGCATGACGGAATCGATCTCGTCGAATGCGCGCCACCAGTGATCGAAGATCTGCCAGGAGAGTCGTTTCACTTCGTCAGGGCTGTCGTAGAGATCCATGAGGAGCTTCTCCGATGGGCGGAATGTCGAGAGGACGTCCATGACACCCCCAAGATCAGTCATGCCGATCTGTGCCGTGCCCTGGAACCTTTTGTCGGCGGCCTCGGCGATGGCCTTGACCCTGTTGAGCCAGTAGTTGTCGTAGTCCCATTTGAAGTTGATGTCCTTTATCTCCTCCACTTTTTCCGGATGGAACCAGACTGTGCGTTCGTCGTGATCGAGTTTCGAACCGAGGAATGCGGCGAGGACTCCCGGACCGAAGTTGAGCCAGAGGGAAGGGAAAGCGTCACCAAGGAACCTGTGCGTTGAGAGAGTATAGTCCCAGGCGTCGGCGATCTCGTCCGCGGTGACTGATCTGTCATAGGCGGCGGCGAAGTGCTTGAACTGGTGTTCCGAAGGCTTGCGACCGGGATCGTTGCCCGTGATGGTCAGATGGAGCAGGGGCCTGTCAAGTTTCCCCTCCCACCACTTGGCATAGTTGCATCGGATTTTCTTCCATCTTTCTTCGGCAAAATGTACTGGCATATGAACTCCTTTAAAAAGTAAGGAAATTTCAAAATGAACGGAGGGCGGACTTTCCAGTCCGCCAATTTATATTAATTTTTCGCGGGTTTGAAAACCCGCGCTCCTTTAAAATCCACATTTTGAAATTGCCTGGGTTTATCTATGTTTAAAACATATTTGACGCGAATGGGGGATCGTTTTCGGAATATGGAATATGGTTGAAGGGGAAAAATTCCACGTGTCCGTCAAAGAAAACTCCATTGGCACCGTTGTGCGGTATGCCGATCTGCTCGAAGGTGGCGGGTTGTGCAGGAGCATAGAAGAATGTGGTGAACGCTCCGCCGGAAGTGGTGTTGTTGCCTGTCCTGTCAAGTAGCATCAGCCTTTCCGTGCCAACCTTGTAGATGGTGCTCCTGGTATGGAAGACCGGGAATGCCTGCCATCTGGACAATCTGGACGAAATGCTGTAGGTCGTGGCGTAGTCGGTACCGCCGGTGGTGCTGGCGAGGTTTGATTTTGCGTTTGCGGTGACGGTATCTATTTTCGGATGGGATGGACAGAGGAGCATTGCGCATGGCTTGTAGTATTCCCAGAAACAGTTGCTGTTGTTGTTCATGAACCAGCGGGGATTGTTTGCGACCATGTTCGCATCGTCGGGGAAGAGTTCGCTCTCGAAGCCGGGTGCCTTGGAGTTCATCACCCAGCATGGGAGGTATCCTTCGAAGTCTCCGGTGAAACTCAGCACGCCCATCCCTATCTGGCGCATGTTGCTCTTGCAGATTACAGACTTGGCGGCATCCTTTGCACGCTTGAGCGCCGGAAGGAGCAGGGCTGCGAGTATTGCGATTATCGCTATCACGACTAAAAGTTCAATCAGTGTGAAATATTTTTTCATTATCCTTCAGAAGAGGCTTGCGTCGAATGGAGGATCACTTGCTGAAACAGGCTGATGGTTGAAAGGATAGAATTCGCCATGTCCATCGAAGTGAACGGCATTTGCCCCCCTGTGGGGGACGGCAATCTGTTCGAAGGTTGCGGAAATTGCCGGTGCATAGAAGAAGGTGGTGAACGCACCTCCCGATGTGCTGTTGTTGCTGGTTCTGTCGATGAACATGATCTTCTTGGGGTCGAGTTTGTCAAGGCGTGCTTTGCTGTGGACCGTCGAACCGAAGCACTGCCATCTCGAAAACCTGTTGGTTACGCAGTAGGTGGTGGCGTAGTCTGTGCCGCCGGTCGTGCTTGCCAGGTTTGATTTGGCTGCTGCTGTAACAGTGTCAAGCTTGGGATAGGATGGGCAGAGGAGCATCGCGCAGGGCTTGTAGTACTCCCAGTAGCAGTTGCTGGTATTGTTCTGGAACCAGCGAGGATTGTTCGCCACCATTTCCGAATCTTCTGGGAACAGCTTGTCTTCGGCACCGGCGATCTTCGAATTCATCACCCAGCACGGGAGATATCCTTCAAAGTCGATCGTGAAATTAAAAACTGTCGTTCCAAGCTGCTTCACGTTGCTCATGCATGAGATGGAATTCGCTTTCGCCTTTGCCTCCTTCAGTGCCGGCAGGAGAAGGGCGGCGAGGATGGAGATGATCGCGATTACCACGAGCAGTTCGATGAGTGTGAATGGAGCGTTCGAGGGAACCTTTGGAGGCCTTCGATGGAAACTTGAAAATGGAAATTTGAAATTTGGCATTCCGGATTTCCTTACCTGGACTATGGTCGTTAATATATATTCTATCACAACGCCTGTCTGCAATGCAACATTCAGAAAGAAAAACTTCATCTTCAAATATATAATACAAATATGTATTTATTGCATACAACATATATTGGATTTTTCACATGTCAAGCGTGTTTCCGGGAAAAATATCGAAAATGCTTCGTCTGGCACGGCATGTCTTTGCAATGACATGGCAATCAATGTGTTATACGTGAAATGCCGTCTTTTGCTGAAAACTTTGCAGATTTTTAAGCTTTTCCATTTGACGCATGTGGTTAGTTGGATTAGCTTGTATTACAATAAAACAACTGGAGCTATGCGTGACCGACGAAACGGTATATACCAAAAGCGAGCAGGTCAAGATTAGATTGCTTACTGCAATAGAATCCGGGAAGTATCCCGTCGGCGTCTGTATCCCGTCAGAAAATGAGCTTGCGGCAATGACTGGCACGAGCCGTGTCACAGTCCGTGACGCCATTTCCAAACTCGTCGACAAAGGATACCTCAAACGTATACAGGGCAAGGGAACCATGGTGATAAAGTCCGGAGCCCAGCCGCCGCCATCAGCCGTGAAGTCAATCTATGTCATAACTGTAAGCCCGCATGCATACGATCTGTTCGGCAATGGGATCCTGGCGGGGGTTCATGACGCTTTGACCGGAGAGGAATTTCCTGTTTTCCTCAAGAACATCCCGTCAGCGCCTGACTTCATAACCTATGTCGAACGTGAGATTCACAAGGAGAACTGCCGCGGAATCATACTTTCGGGTGATCTGTCAAACAAAAAATATGTCGATCCGGTACTGAGCAAGAACATTCCCTGTGTAAGCATAGGTATCCCGTCCGATGGTGCTGACATCCCATATGTCGAAGTGAACCATGAGCATGGGATACGGATGGCGGTCGGGGAACTCGCCTCCAAAGGACACCGCCGCATCGCCTTCTTCGATTATCCTAAGGACTGGGGGCATGTAGCTTCGATGCTCGCCAGGGAGGAAGGATACAGGAACGGAATTGCGGAGGCGGGGCTCAAGCTCGACCCCAACCTTATTATAAGGTATAAGATGCTCGGTCCATCCGGCCGGGAGCATGCGATAAGGCTCATCAAGCGCGAGATAACATACAGCGCCGCAATAATCGTCGGATATGGATTCGTCACCGAATACGTTGGCGAGCTTACTGCCTATGGACTTTCGATACCGCGGGATCTCGCGATAATAAATTACAAGGGATATGCGAACTTCGATGACAAGACGGGGCTCTTCATGACATGCATCGTCCAGCCTCTACACGAAATGGGGAAAACGGCGATAGACCTGCTTCTCGGAAGAAACAAGTCGGCCAGATCCGTCATCTTCGAACCGTCATTCATAAGGGGGCAGACCGTTTCAGATAAACCGATAATCCATAAGAAATAGATTAACCACAGAGAACTCAGAGGAATATACTCTGTGTTCTCGAATAATAAGAAAAAGAATTATTTTTGTTTTGGAGTTCACAGAGATTGAGTTTTCGATTTAATTTGATTTGGAATCCGGCAAAATAGACAAGTTGTTCTCTGTGTCCTCTGTGGTTGGATGAGAATTTTTCGAAATTGATAAATATAAGGGGAGAAAAATGAGCCACGCATTGTCCCGCCGTTTTGCGAAGTTCGCAAAAGTTTCATTGTCCATAATCGCATTGGCCGTCTCATCGGTGCTTTTTGCCCAGGATAACCTACTGAAGAACGGCGACTTCAAGATCGATTCCGACGGCAATGGAATTCCCGACGGTTGGAACGCCCCCAAAGGTGTCTCATATCCTTCTGAGGATGGCAGGAAGCTGCTGAAGATAGACGGCGGCGGGCTCAGCGTAGGAGCGAAGATAGCTGTTGATCCGTCATGGACCTCCCTGAAACTTTCGTTCAAAGCAAGGTACAAGGATGTGGTGGTCGGGGACCAGGACTGGAAGACTGCGCGGATGGCGATGGTATTCAACGACAAGGCCGGGAAGAAGGTCGGTGACTGGCCGAATGTCTGGGGCGAGACGGGAACTTCCGACGGCTGGATAACTTTCGAGCGCGAATACAAGATCCCACAGGGCGCAGATCACCTTGTGATCAATCCGGCCAATTTCGGAAAATCAGGCACGGTTGAATTTGATGACATCAAGGTTGTCGTCGGCAAGTCCAAGAAGCCGCAGTATGTGGATGTCGCCGATATAAAGATCCCGGAAGGTAATATTGTTGAGAACGGCAATTTCGAGAAGGATTTGAACAATGACGGTGTTCCGGACAAATGGGACAGGCGTGACGGCATTTCATATCCGTCAGAGAATGGAAAACGCTGGTTGAAGATAGAGGGCGGGCAGAAAAGTATCCATAGGAAGATAGAGCTCGAACCCGGCTGGGGAGTTGTGAAGCTCTCGTTCAAGGCGAGATGCAAGGACATCGTTCCCGGAGAGGAAGGCTGGCAGAATGCCCGTATGGCGATGAACTTCGCCGACGATTCAGACAAGAAGGTCGGTGAATGGCCGAATGTCTTCGGCTGGAGCGAAGGCACGAAGGACTGGGTCGAATGTGAACGCGAATACAAGGTTCCTCCGGGAGCATCATGCTTATTCATAAATCCCGCCAACTACGGCAAGTCGGGAACTGTGGAGTTCGCGGATATCTCGCTCAAGGTGACGTCGATCAATTACAAGGGAGACATGCCGGTGCCGGAAGGTGCCGACAAGGAACCGTGGGATTCCGCGAAGGCATGGAAGAGCAGCAGCGGGACACAGGAGAAGATCTGCATCAACGGTCTCTGGCGGATCCTTCCAGAAGTGACGGAGAAGACTGTTCCCCCCGCCGATGGCGCGGGATGGGGATGGTTTAAGGTGCCGGGCGTGTGGCCGACACAGGACTGGACAGTTGGTGATGCGACTCAGAAGTTCCTGCTTCCTCCGATGGCCGAGGACATGCTTGCCGGCAAGACGATCGACCAGGTCTGGTATAAGAGGGAGATCAACGTCCCCGCGAACTGGGCCGGCAGGAGGATATTCCTGGATTTCACGATGCTTCAGACAAATGCGAAGATATTCATTGATGGCAAGCCTGCGGGAGAGATTTGGTTTCCCGGCGGAAGATTTGATCTGTCGAATTCGGTCGAGGCTGGAAAAAAACATATCCTGACGATTCTCGTCACAGCGCGTCCTCTCGAGGCTGAGACCAAGGTGTTCATGGCGCCGGACCGGGTAATGTCGAACAAGGCGAACGTGAAACTCAAAGGTATCACCGGGGATCTCTATCTTTGTTCCGAACCGAAGGCTAATGCGCTGCAGGATGTGCACATAATAACTTCTGTCAGCGAAGGCAAAGTCAGCTTCAAGACGAAGATAGGCAGTCCCGTGGCCGGAAATTATTCGTTGAACGCCAAAATACTTGATCGTTCCGGAAAGGAAGTGAAGACATTCAAGTCTGACAAGATCGTCCTGTCAGCCGACAAATCTGATTATGTCTTCGCCGGAGAATGGAAGGATGCGCAACTCTGGGACACGAACACCCCGCAGAACATTTATTCTGCAGTTGTTTCGCTTGAAGATGCCGAAGGCAAAAAGATAGACGAGTTGCTTCCTGTCAAGTTTGGATTCAGGGAGTTCAAGATAGTCGGGAAGGACTTTTATCTCAACGGCAAGTTGCTCAGGCTCAGGGCGCTCTGGGTCAACAGCATTGCGGATTTCGCGGACAAGTGTGATTTTGCCTCAGGGATGAACCTCTGCAGGAGGATGAAGGAATACGGGTTCAACTTCTTCATCACCGGCAACTACGACTTCGAGCCGGGAGATGTCTCATACATGGATGCAATGTTCGATGCGGCCGATGAGTCCGGAATGCTCGCATCGTTCTCACTGCCGCATATCAAGAACTTCAAATGGCTGGCCAGTGATGCGGCCGTGAAGAACTACGCCGAACTGACAGAATGGCTGATATCCAGGATGAAGAACCATCCTTCCATAATAATGTATGCGATGAACCACAACGCGAACGGATACCATGGCGACCAGAATCCGTTGAAGCTGGATGGTGTCTACAGTCCGGAGAAGGTCCCGAGCGAGGTTGCAAAGTCCAAGAAGGGATCATACATCGAGAAGAGGGAGATGTCGGAGAAGGCCGCATCGATCTCGAAATCATTTGATCCTACTCGTCCCGTCTACCACCACCAGTGCGGAAACCTCGGCGACCTCTACACCGTCAACTGCTATCTTAACTGGGCACCGCGCCAGGAGCGCTCTGAATGGATGGAGCACTGGAGCAAGAACGGCGTGAAGCCCTTCTTCTTCGTGGAATGGGGTCTCCCGCACATATCATCGTGGTCGAGTTACCGCGGACCTGAATTCATATGGAGATGCGTAGCATTCCAGAGCGTATGGGACAGCGAGTTTGCATCTTCAATCCTCGGTGAGACCTCCTACGAAATGACGCCGGAGAAGAAAAAGCTCATTGACATCGAAGAGAGGAGCTATGCCACTGGCCAGCCGTTCCACTGGGGCGGCGTTCTGACTCCTACGCTTTCAAACATGGAGAAGAACCACCGTGAGATCATGGCGTACTACGCTTCCGACAACTGGCGTTCTCACAGGGCCTGGGGCGTTTCAGCTATGCTCCCATGGGACCAGGCGGAACTCTGGGCGAGGGTGAACCAGACGCCTGACAAGGATAATCCTGACAAGTTCAAGGATCTTCAGAAGCCCGGGATCGTCCCCGATTTCATCCACAGGGGAGGACAGTTCATACACGATCCGGGAGACCTGAAGGATTTCAAGCCCTCGTCGATCGGGAATGTATTCCTGATCAATAACAGGGAACTCCTCGGTTTCATCGGCGGGGCCCCGAAATTCACGGACAAGTCCCACAACTTCACTGCCGGCGAAAATGTCTCAAAACAGCTTGTCATCATAAACGATTCACGTGAAAATAAGAAATGTTCCTATTCCTGGCAGGTCGAAGGGACTGCCCTGAAGGGTGCGGGTGAAGCTGATCTCAAGCCCGGTGAAATAAAGTTCGTCCCTGTGAGCTTCAAGATGCCGGAAGGCAAGGACAGGCTTGCGATGAAGGCGGAATTTGATCTTTCAGGCGAGAAACAGGCTGATGTGTTTTATCTTGATCCTGTAAAGGTCGACACTGCGAAGATCGCAATGTCGTCGAAGGTACTCCTCTACGATCCGGAGGGCGCCACCGCCAAGACTCTGGACGACTGCGGCATCCCATATAAGAAGATAGATCTTGGTACGCCGTCGGAGATTGATAGGAAGGATATACTTGTCATCGGCAGGAATGCGCTTTCGAAGAAGGAGTCCTCCTGCGACTGGTCCAAGGACAGCGAAGGGCTGAAGATGATCATCTTCGAGCAGGATGAGACGAGTCTTTCCAATAAGCTCGGTTTCAGGATAAATGTCCAGGGATACCGCAACGCGTTCACCCGGGTAGGGAAGCATCCTGTGCTTGCCGGAGTGACCGATGCCATGCTGAAGGACTGGCGTGGGGCTTCAACCCTGACACCACCTAACCTCACTGTTGCCGCCTTTGAGGAGAAGGATCCGCAGTGGGAATGGTGCGGATTCCTCAACACGCGCGTCTGGCGCTGCGGGAACAACGGGAATGTATGTTCGGTGCTCATTGAAAAGCCAGAACGTGGCAACTGGCTGCCGATACTCGACTGCGGATTCGACATGCAGTATTCACCGCTTCTCGAATATTCACAGGGATCAAGGAAAGTGATTTTCTGCCAGCTCGACGTCTCCGGTAGGACCGAAAACGATCCGGTTGCGACGAATATAGTAAGGAATATCTTCAAATATCTTGATACGGTCAAGACTGAAAAGACAAGGGATGTCTGCTATGCCGGCGATTCGAAGGGCGCAGAACTCCTCAAGGGGCTCGGTGCGAAGTTCGCAGTCCTCAAGGACGGTGAAAAGCCTGCTGCCGGTTCTCTTCTCGTGGTCGGTCCCGGTGCGAAACCGGGTTCGCTGAAGGAGACAGTTGATTCCGGGGTGAACCTGCTGGGACTGGGGCTTGACGAGAAGACGATCAGTTCAATGCTGCCGGATACGGTCAAAATGGCGAAGTTCTCAGGTTACTCTTCGCTGATCAAGGATCTCTCAGCACCCGAGTTCACTGGCATCTCCAACTCAGAACTCCATTGGAGGGGGAAGTTTGAATTCGATGGTCTTGCTGAAACTGGTGACACTTCCAACGATATGTTGAAGAGCTTCAAGATTGGCAAAGGGACAGTGGTGCTCTGCCAGATGGCTCCATGGGACATTGACTACGTGAAGAAGCCATACCAGAGGACGAGTTACAGGAGGAACTGCTTCCTTGTTTCAAGGCTCCTCACCAACCTCGGTGCCGCAACTGAATCCCAGCTCCTTGCGAATTTCGCAAGGGAGCCTTCAACTTCAAGGCTCAAGCTGACTGAGGGCTGGGTCGGAGAACCGGACAAGGACAACAGCGGTGATTCGAAGGGGTGGAACAAGGAGGACTTCGACGATTCAGCCTGGAAGCCGATCGCCGTGCCCGGAATGTTCGATATCCTGAGGAAGGATCTTGACGGCTATGACGGTTATTTCTGGTACAGGCTCAAATTCACGCTGCCTCCGGGATTCGAGCCCGGAGAAGAAGTTGCCCTGAAGCTTGGCGGGATCGACGACGAGTCGTGGGTATGGCTTAACGGCAAGTTCCTTGGAGAAGTGACCAAGACGACCAATCCGAAGAACTATTGGACCGCGCCGAGGACTTACACTCTCAAACCGGAAATGCTCAGGAAGAACGGAGCAAACATCCTCGTGGTGAAGGTGAATGACACATACATGAACGGAGGATTCAGGGATGAACCGTACCTGAACAAGTATGGAGCGCCATGGCTCAATACCTATTATGTGCAGGAGCCGATTGCCGACGACGATCCGTACAGGTATTACAGGTGGTGAATTTCAGGAAGACCTGAAATTTATAAATATGGAGTGCGGCTGCGGAGTGGAACGCAGATGCCGCCTTTCTTCTGCGAAGCAATGCTTCGCAGGGAACAAGGCTGAATCTTCGCTAAGCCTTCGCTTCAGCACTCCAAGGTCAGGCAGAGATGCCTGACGAAAACTGAAATATGAAAGCAAAATATTATTAAGGGAGATAAGATGAAGATTGCGATGTTAGGTGGACTCTTGGCGGCGTCAGTTTTTTCAGGAGTGGTTTTGGATGCCCAGGATACGAAGAAGGAGAAAGTCCCAATTGTGATCCTGAAACTGGACGACATGTGTACCAATGGCGCACCATCGAACGGTTCAGCGGTTGTTTCTCCACGCTGGCAGAAACTGATCGACTATATCCAGAACAAGAAGCTCAAGGCGTCGATAGGGGTGATGGGATTTTCCCTGGAGGGCGACAACCAGAAATATTTTGATTACCTGAAGGATCTCGACAAGAAGGGATTCGAGCTCTGGAACCACGGATACAAGAACCGCAAGAGCCAGGATGACTCCGCGGAATTTGAAAAAGCTTCTACCGAAGAACAGAAGGCCTCCCTTGAGAAGACGCAGAACCTCATGAAGGATAAGACCGGGATAATCCTGAAGGCTTTTGGTCCGCATTGGTCCGGCACAAGCGAGGAGACTTTCCTGGCGCTTGAGCAGATCCCTGACATAAAGATGGTGTTCTATTATGCCCCGCCATCTAAAAAGACAGGCAAGTTCATATTCGAGAGGAATGTAAACCTCGAATCAAAACCCGGAAACCCGGACTTTGACACCTTCAAGGCGGCCTACGAGAAGTTTGCCGCGCAGAAGGCCTATATCTGCATGCAGGGGCACCCCAACATGTGGACTAATGATGAGAAATGGAATAGCTTTGAGAAGATCATGGACTATCTTATTGGGAAAGGAGCTGTCTTCATGACACCCTCGGAGTATTTGGCCACTGTGAAGAAAAAGTAAATAAAGAACACGTCTTACGACGTTAACTACAAGCATATTCAAAGCAATTTGGAGCAAGCTCGTAGTCAAGCACGTGAGGGCTGTTCTAAATAATTTAAGGAAATTAAAATGAAGCTCGCATTTCTAGTATGCTGCATGGCTGCTCTGGCACTGGCTGTTTCCTCGATCAACCCCGAAGAATGGAAGCTTGTATGGTCCGACGAATTCGACAAGGATGGTCTTCCAGATCCTTCCAAATGGGGATATGAGGAGGGATTTGTCAGGAATGAGGAGGCACAGTATTACACAAGGGAAAGGGCGGAGAATGCCAGGGTCGAGAATGGAAACTTGATCATCGAGGGCAGGAAGGAGAAGTTCAAGAATGCCGCCTTCAAGCCCGGATCGATCGCATGGAAGACAAAGAAGGACGAAGCGGATTATACTGCGGCAAGCATCATCACGAGGAATAAGTTCAGCGTCAAGTACGGCCGTATCGAGGCGAGGGCGAAGATTCCGCAGGGACTTGGCATGTGGCCCGCCATCTGGATGCTGGGTGATACGAGGAACACAGGCAAGGGGTGGCCGCTTTGCGGCGAGATCGATATCATGGAGTTCGTCGGCAAGGAGCCCAACAAGATCCATGGGACTGTGCATTTCTCCAAGGATGGCAAGCATAAGTCCAGCGGAGGGAAGCTTGTAACAGAGAAACCGTTCAATGATTTCCACATTTATGCGGTCGAGTGGGATTCCGAGAAGATTGACTTCTACTTCGACAATCAGAAATATTTCACTTTCAAGGTCGCTGATGCCGAGGAGAATGGCTACAATGCGTTCCGCGAGCCCTTCTATATCCTCATGAATTTCGCCATCGGCGGAAGCTGGGGCGGGAAGATAGACGACAGCGTTCTCCCCCAGAAGTTCATCATAGACTACATTAGGGTGTACCAGACGGCGAAGTGATTTGGAAAATTCCAAGTTCCAAGCTCCAAACAATAATTAAACGAAGGAAATTTCAGACGAGTCCACGATATTTGCAGCATCATGGTATTGATATCGAATTCGGACATCCAGATTCCTTTATCGAGCTCGGGACAGTTCGAACATTGAACATCTGATTAAATCAGCTTCGGGGCTTGACTACTGCCGAAAGACTAATAGATTTGCACCCCGTTTGTAGTCAGCGAACTCTTTCGTGCGTGATTCCATAGGAAACAGCCAATAATGGCCTGGCTACAAGCATGTGTTTGAGTTTTGGATTTTGGAACTTGGAATTTCTGTTTGGAATTTGGATTTTGAACTTGTAATTTATCCGTAAGGATTGCCGGGGGGCAAATAATGAAAAAGGTTTCACATGGGGAGCTATATATCCTGAAGGAGGCGAAGCTTGACAAGGACATTCTCCAGGAACTCCTTTCCTTCAACAGGAAATACCAGAACAGGATACTGAAATACTTCGCAGAACTCAAGATCGACTTCGAGAACTCACATCCCGGTTTGAAGTATCCCGGCATATTTGCAGAGGTCGACTCCATAAGCGGAAAGATGCGGCCTTTCGAGAAGCAGAAGGTATGGAGCTGGGGCGACTGCCGTGGACTGGGGATATGGTCGTATCTCATCTCCAAGAAAGTCATACCGTCAGACGAAATCGAGATCTATGGGAGAAGGATCAGGCTTGATGAGTTTTTCGGCGAATATTGCGATTTCATATACCAGTGCCTGAGGGAGAGATATGAACTCAATGATGGGCGCATCCCGTTCATTGTGGATATGATGACCAACAAGGCCTCCGACGATCCTGCCAACGTCCCGTGCGCCGAAGGAGAATGCGAACCCACCCACGTCTTTGCAGCCGCCGGATTCATGCAGTATGGGATCATGAAGGGAAATAGGAAATCCCTTGAACTCGGACTTAAGTTCCTGGACGAGTCGATTGCCTGTGGAATGAATTTCAGGAACGTCGACCATGTCACCAAGAAGAGGAATCCTTACAACGGCCATGGTTTCATAATGGTCACCCTTGGTGCGATAGTCGATGTGTTGAAATGCCTGGAGCATTCGCACGATCCGGTTCCGGGAACAGAAGAGCTCAGGGAGAAACTCCTGAGACAGGGATACATGATCGCCGAGTTCATACTCCATAACTTCTGCAATCCGGAGACCGGGCATTTCTGGGAGTACAACTGCAAGGAAGGCAATCCATACATAACTCCTGAAGGTTACATGGTAAGCGATCCCGGACACGTCTCCGAGGCATGCGGCTTCATCGCAGAACTGGAGACGATGGCGGATGACTTCAAAGGCAAGTTCTCCTCGAACTTGGTCAAGATCCTGCGTTTTGTATCCGATAACGGATACAGCAGTTCCGGTGTGATGTTCAAGCACATTGACCTTCTAACTGGCGAGGGACTCTTTGACAAGACAGATGCAAAAGGGAAGAAGCACAGGACCTCTCCATGGTGGAACGTGAGGGAGTGCTGTGCGGCATCCATGAAGCTATATGAGATCACCGGCGACGTCGCCTGCATTGAGATCTACAGGAAGGCCCAGAACGCAACATATCTTCATTTCCCCAATGAGAAGATCGGGGGGCTAATGGTCCAGACGCTTGATGCCGACACACTGAAACCTCTTCCGTTCTTTCCCGCTACAGGCAACCTCGACCCCATGCATGACACACGGGCAAGGGAAAGGGAGATCGAAGCGATGGAGAAATTGAAACTGAAGTTTCAATAAAATCCAAGCTCCAAGCTCCAAAATCCAAATGGACAAATCAAGAACATGCCTCACGGCATTGACTACAAACAAATTCAAATTGCACTTGGTAATGAGTTTGTAGTTGATCCGCCTGAGGCGGATTAAGCCCGTAAGAGTTGTTTTTCTAATTTACGATGAGTCCTTCCTGAGGACGAATCTTTGGAGTGCGGCACCCCTGTGCCGCTTTTCTCCTGCGAAGCTTGCTTCGCAGGGAACAAGGCTGAATCTTCGCTTCAGCACTCCAAGGTCAGGCGAAGCGCCTGACAAAAACATGGAAATCCTCCTGGGAAAGAAGCAAAATGGAATTGTGAATAAGTTCGTAGTTAAGCTCGCAAGAGCTGTTCTCCGTTATTTGTTTGGATTTTGGAGCCTGGGAATTGGAGCTTACTGTTCAGATTTGCTCGAATACAGTTTGTAAGGGCCAATTTCCCGGGTGAGCCTGCAGGTTTCTTCGACCGTCTTGATCATCTGTTCGGGGAAATCGCTCCTTCCGGTGCCGTCCGAACGTGTCACCCGGATGATTATCAATGAGAAATATCCGTCCCGTATCTTCTGGAGCAATGGCGCCGGATCAAGTTTTCCTCTTCTTACAAGCCAACCGTATTGGAATGGCTGGAGCTGGATCTGTTTCTTCGCACAGAGGACATACCCGATGTCATCTGCAAGAACCGGACCTTCGGCTCCTCCGATCTCTTCAGTGAGAAGTTTTCCGATATCGCGATCGGCATTTCCGGGGGTCAGCACTGTCTGTCCTGCAGGAACTTCCTGTCCATATGTCGCCGTGAACACCGGTTTTGGCATGATCGGGATATACAATGCGAGCTGTGCAGCGAGGCACCAGGAGATTATTTGCGTGCGCTTATGGCCGACAATCTTCTTGATCGTTGGCCCGGCAAGAAGGACTGCAGCTGCGAGCGGGGCGAGGTAATAATGCATGTCGGCACCGACCTTTGCGGAAGTCGCAAGCAATATTGCCGTGAACAGGGCGAACAGCCAGCGCGGTGAGTTTCTGTTGCCGGTCAAAAGCCCCAGGAGCAGAAGCAGGAATGCGAACGGATGCTGTCCAATGGCATTCAATCCCAGATGGATCATTGAACTGAAGGATGATCCGATACTGTTCATGCCGGTGTAATGCGAGATGATCGCTGAATTGCCTGTCGCAATAATCCAGATCCCTGCGAGGAGCAGGGGGCCCAGGAAGCCTGCTGCGAATTGCGCAGGCGCATTCCTGCCTTTTCTAATAGCAATGACTATGCCTGTGAGCAGTGCGGCTGCGAATATGGGCTTGAAAAGGAGTGCGGCTGCGGCAAAGAATCCTGCAGATATCCAGAACCAGGAATGGAAAGTATGCGTTTGCACCTCAGGTGTTGATTCATTGGAGTTTGTTTGCAGTAGTCCGTCTGGGGCGGGTTTGCGCGTTCTTCCGGTGTAGTGAATCGCCTTCTCCATCAGGAATACGGATGCGAGTGAAAACGCAAGTGCCATCATGTCTACACGGACCATCGCCGAATAGCGCCATACCAGCGGAGAAGCTGCGAATATCGCAGTTGCGCAAAGCGCGGCGGAAATGGAAAGATCACGGCGTGAGAGACGGTAAAGCAGGAAACAGCAGATCAGAAATCCAAATACTGACAGCAGACGCGGAATCATGAATACGGTCTGCTCATATCCTGTTAATGGTGCGGTGATCAGGAACCAGAGCGGACCATATGGATTGTGCAGCCAGGGGATGTCTTCCGGACCTATTTGGGGATAGAGCAGAAGTCCCTGGCTCAGGCGCAGGCTCCAGTTTGCGACGACACCCTCTGCATACTCGACTGGATACGGAAACGGGATAGTTAGCAGGAAATGACGGAGCATGCAGATCGCAAGATAGACGAGGAGGACCGCCGAAATCAATTCCGGCAGCCGTCCAATCAAGTTGTTTCCCCTCTTTAAATTCATTTTACGGTATTCCATTTTTCTGACGACCGACGACTAACGACTGATAACTTTTTCCCTAATAACTCCGTTCCAGTCGGAAATCCCACGATAGATTATCGGACACAAAGATGTGGGCACCTCTTTCCAGGATGAATATCTGTCCATTGACAATCGGAATTCCGTCGACCGTTATATTTCCCCCGCGCCATGTCGCCTTCCAGTTGCCACCAGCCATTATATTCATGACTTCGGGTTTTTTAGGAACGAGACGTTCCTTGAGGAATCCGGCTGAGAGGACACCTGGAATCATTGATTGGAGATAATGGTTGGAAATGAATATGTTGATGTATTCGGGCATTTTCTGGACGCGATAGTCCCGTATGACCGGAGGAAGTCCGTCAGATTGCAGGGAACGGATCACGTTCTCCGCATATTTGTCCGGATCGATCATCAACAGGATCTCATGGTGCATGCATGCATAATACCCGACATGCATCCGGAAGAACATAAGTCCCCGGCCGTCGAAGACAGGACCGGAAGGTGCGAGTTTCGCAATTTCCTTCATCTGCGAGATGTCCGACCGGTTATCTGCTTTCAGCTGTCCGGGAAGGGCTGTGAGTGATGATGCACCGAGGAGCAGGGGTACAATGAGGGCAACCCAGCCGCTTCGTGCGGTTCGTGAAATCCGGTACATAGAGGAAAAGAAGAACATTGTCCCTATTGCAAGTATGACAAGCATCGGCAGGAATGACTGCCGGTACGGTACCGGTACGAGATATATCTGGAGGATGGAACCTGCAAGAAGCACTGCGAAGGCAAATGCCTGACGGCGCAAATGCCCCTGGAAGACATTCATGACTATTCCGAAGGTTCCGCACACGAAAAGCACTCCTCCAGTAGTGAACAGTTCAACAAGGTAACCTGATGGCGGGAAAGTGTATTTCCAGCGCAGGTTGAGGAGGATCACCGATTCAAATGCCTCCTTCCCGCAGCTGGACGCAAGCATCCATCCGGCATATATGGCGATGCTGATGAGGAATGAGGTTATAGAAATGAGGGACTGTTTCCAGCCATGGAGAAAATATATCGTGATAAGCAATGTGCCCGCGATGATCACATATTTCTGGCTGAGAAGCGACATTACGCCGGTGAGAAGGCCGATGAGGATGAATTGCCAAAAGGGATTAGGATGAAATGAAACTAACTTGCGAAGACAAGCTAAAGCTTGAACTCCAAAATTTGGAGTCCAGCCTTTAGGCTGTTCTTTAGAGTCAATTTTTTCATTACGGGTATTGTAACCAGTCAATGACTGCTTGAACTTTCCAGATTTCGCAAACATCAGGCTTAAGGCTCCCGAAAACGCGAGTATCGCAAGTGATTCAGGGCGTGCCTCGGTCATTTTCAGCAGGAACATCGGGACTATCCCGATAAGCCAGATCCCTGTACCGGACGCGAGCGGTGAAATGCCGAAACTCCTTCCAAGGCGGTAGAGCAGGATCAGTGTGCCTGCCGCCGAGATCAGGCTGATCCCCCTGAACAGGAATATCTGCCTGAAGTTCTCACCGAGATTGAAGAGTGGGGCCATCAGGCGATGATAGAATACGAGGTGATGCTCGAAGAAATCCTTGTAGGGCGTATATCCATGGTGCAGGAGCCAGGCGACATGCGCATGCTGGAACTCGTCGTCGTCGAATGCATGGTTGAAAAACGAGAATACCCACAGGTTGGCCAGCAGGATGACCAGAAGCCATAGGAAGATGTTGGCTTGGCTGCGTTTCATAATATGTGCAATCTCATAAGTTAGAACAAAGTTTTTCTATTCGAAATTATGTCAGAGTTCCTGTCTGACATTTGGAGTGCTGAAGCGAAAGCTTTGAGTAGATTCAGCCTTGATCCCAGCGAAGCGTTGCTTCGCTGAAGAAAGGCGGTATCTTCGTTTCACTCCGCTACGCGCACTCCAAGTGATTCGACCAGTCGAATCATAAATTCAATCATCCACTATTTGAACTCCACCTTCTCCTCGGTGGCCTTGCCGGAGCTTATCCGTACCTTGATAGATTTGGATTCATCTCCGCGCCTAATCACAAAATCATATTCGCCTTCGGGGAGGGGGATGATCAGTCCGGGATCGCTGTAGACCGGGATCTTCATTTCCGTGAATTCCGCAGTTGCGTCAACAGGCTTGCCATTTGAAAGCACACTAAGGAAAAGCACACCTGGCTTTTCAACTGGTTCTCCTGCACCGAAGTGGACGGAGTTCGTATGGATACGGGTTCCCTTGTCGTCAGAAAGTTCAGCCCACAGCGAGAACATTCCCTTTGATGTCGCAGGTATCTGCCAGGAGATCTCCCCGACGGGAATTGCTCGTGCGCTGCCGGAAGTCACCGGGAGTTTTCCTGCAAGCAGAACTTCAGAGCCGTGCATAATCCGCCAGTTCACTGTTAGTCCCTGCGGAACCTGCTGGAGTCTGGGATTGAAGACATAAGCCTTTGCGTGGAATCCTCCACCCGGCCTGCATGTCGAATCATCTTCACAGAGGAAGAGACGAAGATCCCCGGCAAGAAGGTTGCGGACTGAATATGCAACAATCTTCTTTTCCCTGCCAAGCCCGAAGATGCCATGAGGAGTGAGTTCATAGTCGCGGCAGAAGTCCGACCATGTCCAGACGGCGATCCCGATCACCCGTTCAGATGTTACGGCACAGTATTGGAATCCGAAGCGTACGACCTTGTCGAGGTAAGTTTCCGAGCCCCTGTGATCGTCGTTGTAACCGCCGGTGAAAGCTCCGGGATTCCCCTGTGCGCCGATCTCCGCGATCCATATTGGAGTATTGGATTCTTCGGATAGCCTCAGGTTCTCAGCGAGTCCGCGACGGAGTCCGTCATAGACGCGTTTGGAATGATACCAGCCGTAATGGAGGTTGCGTCCGGCCATCGGGAGAAGCTTGTAGAGATCCGGATTTTCGGTGGCGGCGACGACGATCATCGGGATCCGTGAGGGATCCTTTCCCTTGATATAGGCGACCGATCTTTTATTATATTCGACAGTTCCACCCATCTCATTGGCGGCACCCCAGCTGATGATTGACGTGAAATTCCGGTACCACTGGATCATTTCGGATATCTGCGGTTCGGCCCAGTCGTTCCATGCCTGATCGGAGTTCATCCATGTCCAGTCCTGCTGCCATGCCGGTATCTCCACGAATGTGATGAGCCCGATCCTGTCGCAGGCCGCATAAGTGTAGGGAAGGTTGGGATAATGGCCTGTCCGGAGATGGTTGGCGCCGAAGTTCTTCATGCGCTGGAGCTCCTGTTCCTCAAAATCATGAGGTATGCACGGGCCATAGTCCTTCAAGTCAAGATGTCTTCCGAATCCCTGGAGCCAGAGACGTTTTCCGTTTACCAGGAAATTCGGTCCGTCGATGCGGATCTCACGCAAGCCGATGGGAAGCCGTATCTGCGGGGACTTGTCGCCCCGCCATGCCATTTCCAAGGTATGCAGGTACGGATCGTCTGGGGACCACAATCTTGCCTGGGGAACAATGAAATCGACCTTGAATGGTGCCGAGACACCCGGTTTCAAGGAATACTTCAATGTAGAGCTGGCGCATGCCTTGCTGTCGGCCATCAGTTTTATGTTCAACTCGTCTTCCCTGGCTTCCTTTGAATTGTTTAGGATATTTCCTGTGATCTCCAGATGAGCTGTTCCGTCGTCATCGATTTTTGTCCTTGTACGGAGCTCCTCAATACGGTATCTCGGCCTTGAGATGAGGAAGACTTCACCGGTCAGTCCGCCATAGGCGTTCCAACCGAGGTTCTGTCCGGGGATTGTCTTGTTGGTGAGACGGCTGTCCACGCGGACCACGAGTTCCTTTTCAGTGCCCGGCTTCAGCTTGTCGTCAAGGCTGAACATGAACGGAGTGTATCCGCCGCGGTGGTTCCCGAGGTATTCGCCATCGAGCCAGACGTCTGTCATATACATCGCGCTGAGGAAGACGATTGCTGGTTCGCCATTGAAGTTATCCGGGAGCTTCAGTTTGCAGGAGTACCAGCCGACTCCACGGGAAAGGCTGATCGGGATTTTTCCCGGTGGCATGTCCCAGACTCCAGGCACGGATACGGGTTTCCATGATTCCTTGTTGAATGTCGGAGCGAACCAGTTTTCGTTCATCCCCTTGTCCTGGGAGTCCCAGGCGTATTTCCAGCCGTCCTTGATGTTGAGTGAAGCTGTTACAGGAATATCAGGGAAAGGCCAAGGGGCATTGTCATTTCCTGCATTAGTGGAAATACAGGATAAAATTGAAAGGGATGCGATAATCGCGAATGTCCTGATCTTGAGCATGAATCTCCAGTCCGGAAATGTTAAAACGAATAAAATATCATCCGTGAAGGAGGAATTCAAAAATCCTGAAAGAGTTAATCGTTGTCGGTTTATGCAAAGGTGCCAATCAGAAGGAGAATAGTAATCTTTAAGCTGAGTGAAGGGCACCTCTGAAAATTCACAATTGGTCCACCGCTGGGAACGGAAGAATTTTGTTCCTTAATCCTGATGTAGGGTTCGCCGTCCCGGCGAAGATCCTTGCCCGTGACGGACAACTCTACATCTGGATCATTTTATTCCTTCATCTGCTTTTTTGCCGACTTCACGAAACGTCCGAAGGCCCTGTCTTTCCTTCGCTTCTCGAGATGGGAGAGACCGTGGTATTCAGCTTCTTTCCTGAGTTTGATATAGTTCTGGTAGCGATCATTGTCCAGCTCACCATTTTCCAGGGCCGTCAGTACTGCACAGCCAGGTTCATGAGTGTGTGTGCAGTCCGGGAAACGGCAGTTCATCTTATAATCGCCAATGTCTCCAAAGGTTGCGTCCATGCCTTCCCCATTTCCAAGGAGACCGAGTTCGCGCATTCCCGGATTGTCGATCAGCATGGCTCCGGAATCGAGCAATATCAGGTGCCGGCGGGAAGTCGTATGAACTCCCTCGCCAGTTCCGCTGACTCCCTTTGTTTCGAAGTCTTCCCTTCCGATCAGTCTGTTGATGAGGGTAGTTTTTCCGACACCTGAAGAGCCAATGAAGCAATATGTCCTTCCGGGTTCGATCAGTGTCCGGAAATCTTCCAGCCCAAAACCTGATGCATTGCTGAGCGGAAGTATGGGAACGAAGGTGTCGGCACTCCTGATTCCTTCAATCAGTTGCTCCAGTTCCTCTTTGGAGATCAGGTCTGTCTTGCTTAAAATGATTTTAGGTTCGATGTGGCCGTCGTTTGCCATCACCAGGTATCTGCTGAGCCTGGGTATGTTGAAATCATATTGGCAGCTCTGGACAATGAAGGCGACATCGATATTTGCAGCGATCATCTGGAATTCAGCAGGTTTGCCGGGGGCCCTGCGGCGCAGGAAGGTCTTTCTGGGCAGGACATCATGGATGATAGATGGACTTCCTTCAGGCTGACGCTGAACGCATGCCCAATCCCCGACACACGGCAGGTCGCTGCCAGTCTCAATTCCATAACGAAATTTGCCCGCGAGTTCCGCTCTGAACTCATCGTTCTGGTCTCTGACAAGGAATGCGCCCCTGTCCACAGCCGTGACGCGTGCAATGCTGTGTGCTGGCTGCAGGATGCCAGCGGCACGCCTTTCAAACCAATCATCATATCCGAGAATGCTTAAATCCATGGTTGTAACGCCTAACCGTCATCCACCCACCTTATGCGGGGGCAGATGAATGGAATCTAGTTAGGCTTCCTATATGTTTTATTTGTTTTAATAATCTTTAACATTGAAAGAACAAGCAAAGAAGGTGGAAATGCCCAAATCAAAGGCGCGAGAACAAGTTTTAAAGGACCTGCCCATTGTGCGGGATAAGTAATGTGTCCGTAAATTAACTCTGCAATTTCCATCCTTCTTTGTGCATCATCTGGGACATTTCCAGGCACTGGTAACAATTCTGTTTTGAGCAAGGCAAATAATCCAATTGAGAATATGATTAATGACAGTGTACAGAATGTGATTATAAATATTTTCATGATTTATATGCGACTAACGCATTGGCATTTCCTGACGTGAAAATACACGGTTAGGAGAATACCTATGGTATGATTTATGTATCGAATTTGAATATATAGACTCTATTGTTCTTTTTATCATATCCAAGCCAGAAATAATCACTGCTAAAGATTTCTAAATTGTCATGATTCTCTGGCCACCAGTTAATAACTTTATGGCCTTTCTCATCAAGAGGAATATCGGGCTTGGCTTTGATGTCCAATCGGAATAAAGCACTTTTCTTCATTTCCTCAATCGCTTTTGATATTTCCGTATCGCTTGCTGAAAACGCGAGCCAGCAAGTGTAATTCTGCCATCCCTGATAATAAAAATTGATATTGTAAGCTTTTTCTGGAATTGGAATGCCAATGATATTGATTTTGGATGTGATTTCCTCTGATGATACATCTATTATTTCTTGTTTCCAGAATTTATCTATTCCATTGAGGAGAATAATAACAACGGATGATATCAAAGCACCAATTGCCATGCCAACGAGAATGAGAATTGTATTTTTAAAAGATTGTTTCATTTTGAACGCTTATGGTCTCCTGCCGAGCGGATGCGAGGTTAGGAGAAGCATTTTTGTTCGGTTTCTATTTAAGTCGATTTTCTGTCTCGCCTACAAAAGCTGCATTTCCAATCGTCTTAAATTTGCTAAAGATCCCTTTCTTTGGCTCATATCTTTGCGCAAAGAGTAAAGCCTTTAATGTTCCTCTCTCTCCTCCCTCAACAAGAATCGCATCATGTTTTTTCCCTTCGACAGTAATGAATCCGTCATGCGCAATAGCATAGAATATGATTTCTTGATTTGCTTTATCCACAAAATCTCTAGCTTTGGCTAATGCATCTTCTAACTGCTCGAGAGCAAAACGATGTAATTCTCTCTTCTCCCCTTCAGTAACAGCAAAAGGAGTAAGAGGACCTCCACTCGCTTTGACTGATTCAATTCCATGGTCGAGAGCCAAGGATACTAGATCCATCAATTTGGGATTTGGTTCATTCATAATTATTCACCGAACGTCCAAGCATCCGGTGCGGCGTTTCGCCGTTACCCGAATGCCAATAGTTATGGATTAATATATTATTCCGTCTTTATTCTCTTTGGGATTATATTCAGTAATTTCAGATTCCTTCTCGGATATAAAATAGTAAACAGCAACACAAAGTATAATAAAGAAAATAATGAGGAATGATAGGAATAACCAGATAGAGGTAAGAAAGCTTAAAGCAGCTGTGAAAAGCAATATGATCGAGGCTATGGAATAATTGCTAGCTTTCTTTTTTATCTTTTTATTTATAATTACCCAATTATCAGGATTCTTATTAAAATCTTCTTTAACTTTCTTTTCCTGGTATTTAAGCAATAAGAACATAATGCCAACTAAAAGAACTGGTATAAGAGGCAGGATATTTTTCATATGGTTCATTATTTTATCCATAACTATAATTAGAGGTCTTATCTTCTTCTATTAGAGCATCCCATAGGTAAATAGGTGCATCATAAAACGTCTTTTTAAGGCAGTAAAAGGGTAAACCAAAAAGTCCTTCCCCAAGTTTTCCAAAAGAATTATGGCTCGAAACAAAGGATCTTGCAGGGATTTCAGGTTCTAGAGACAGAAGTGAACCAGTAAATTCAATAGGAGCTAACACAAGCAGCCCTGCAAAAGAAAAGGAGATATCCCCAAAATCTGCTGGATACGTAACAAAAGGACCTTCCTGATCAAACAAGTCAATTGGTGGTTGTGGTCCAATCGCAATTTCAATCGGTTCCATTTTTGAATCTTGAGCAAGGCATATGATGGGTAAAACTATTATAAACAGGATAATGAATTGTTTTTTCATTTTTTTACCTCTAACGCTCAGGCATCATGACGGCGTACTCGCCGTTCCATGCATGCCATATAGTTAGGTTATTTGATTATTAATCCTTTTGCCCGAAACTCGTCCCGAGTCATTATAACTGGGGCTATGGTAGCCCCATCCATTAATACCGGAATTTGAAAAAAAGGCAATACTCCTGCAAAAATAGATGTTGAGGGCTTTTCTTTAAAAGAGACAAGATAGAACCATCTGTTAAATTTTCCTCTGGGAGGATTTAAAACAATTTCATCCATTTCCCAGTTTTCAGTGTCCCCGATTATGGATTTTAATTGTTCATTTGCAATTGAAATCGCCTTGTTGACCGGCAAAGGGGGATTCTCTTGAGTATTCTCCCACTGAGGTGTCTGGTTTAATTGGTCGCTCTTTACCACAAAGAAATATAGCAATTCATTGTTTATACCTCTGAATGTTAGGCAGGGACAGGAACTGTTGCTAAAAAAATATCTCTCACCAGTATCCTGCTTTGTCATACATGCCGAAAGCATAATCAAAGGTATTATTAATATGTATGTTCTCATGTTTTGACCTAACGCCCGGGCATCTGCGACGGCGTACTCGCCGTTCGCATAATGCCATCTAGTTATGGATTATTTAGTGTTTATAAATAACTTTGTCAGTTCTCTCTATTATTCCTCTTTCATCGAAGGTTAAAATAAAATCTGTATTCCCTTGCCCCTCGTGATTACTCAGGTACACTCCGATGTGAATAGTATATTTCTTTTTATCGCTGTCATATCTTATTGGACCCTTAGTAATAAGGCCAGGATAGTCAAATATAGATTTTCCTATTTGGATTAAATCTCTTAATTTGGGAACAATATTCTTTGCAGTCTCAATATCTTTATAAGCAGATTCAAGTTGTTGCTTTTTCCCTTCTTCAGTTAATTCGCCGTCATGTCTAAAAAAAGGGTCTTTTTCTTTCTCGCTAATAATCTTAAATGATTTCTTCAGTGAATCTGAGTGAGGGAGATCGTTTATCATTTTAACTATTTCATCTCCATCTGCGTAAGATGAATCAAAAGAAAAGATAAAGACAAGCATCATCAAGCAAACCAATAAATGATTAATTTTCATTTTATTCCCTTTCCATAACGCCCAGGCATCTGCGACGGCGTACTCGCCGTTCGCTACATGCATTCGTTGGC
>CAZRKP010000013.1:0-113759 GCA_964600895.1 uncultured Victivallis sp. | reverse complement strand
GAAGTTAAAAAGCAAGTGGCTTCTCATATCTTTATTTATAATCCTGGCAATAGCCGTGCCAGTGATTTCAATCTGCTGCTATCATTTTTACATGAATTTTCTTTTGAGCAAAAAAATCCAGGAATTATCAAGGAAAGGTTACCCAACCACATTTGAAGAACTCGATATTTCTTATAAACAATTATCTTCAGAAGAAAATGCGGCCATCATATATCAGAAAGCAGCAGACAAATTCGATGAGATAAATGGAAAATATTTTATGTTCTCCAGCTCTAAATTGACGGACATGAAAAAATTCATAGAAGATAATATATCGGTTATAGAATTGATTAATGAAGGATGCAAAAAGATGAAATGCAGATACCAGGACGATTTTTCAAAAGGATGGGCCGCAACGGATAATTATTACAATATAATACACAGGTGCATCGGAATTTTGTTAGTTAAGTATGATTTGGATATGGGCAACAAGAATTTTCAGAATGCAGCAGAGGCTATCTCAAACTGCTTGCAACTCGCAAACACTTTGAAAGACGTTCCTGGATTTTACACGATGGGAACCCGGTTCTATAAAGGAAGTGAAGTAATAGAAAAAATTGAAAGACTTCTGAATGCCAGCATGCTTCAGGATGCAGAGATTGAAAGGCTTATGGAACATCTTAACGATAAGAATGAACTTATGTTCCTAAAATCTTCTTTAGTTGTAAAAATGATATACATAAGGGAGCTTTCTTTTGAAGAATACGTGGACTCAAGCCATGCAAGGCCTTTTTATAAAGGAAGTCAGGCTGAAGCACGTTTGGAAAACATGATAACTTACATATATTGCGCCATTGGTCTGGATTTAAGGGATAAATTGAATATCATAAATATGATCTCCAATCTTGCCGAAGCATGTGGCAAATCAATTCATACAGTTCAGGAAGAGCTTAAAAAGTCCAACACAAAAAATAGTTATGCAATAGCTAATCACTTCCTTGAAGACGTTAATAATGATTGCAGGAAAGAAATTGAATTTATATCCTTGTTAAGGATTGCCCGTTGTTCACTTGCGATTGAGAAATATAGAAATGCCAAGAATAAAAAACCTAATTCCCTCCAAGAATTAGTTCCTGAATATATAGATTCGGTACCAAAAGATCCTTATAATGGACGGAATATAAATTACAAGAACGATGATAAGGGATATATCGTATATTCAGTTGGAAAGGACTTGATAGACAACGGAGGAGTTAAAAGGACATATCTTCCTGGAACAGGAGGAAAGGAAATTGAAGATATTACCTTCAAAATAGAACGTTAATAAGAAATATTTCTGAATGGATAGTGCAAAATACATCTGGTACGATGGGATGGGGAAGGGAGGAACATATACTGCATGTTCCGCAGGAGTTCTGTTTCCGAGAGAAAATCGGTTTCGACGTAAAAGATCCTCTTGTGGCGAAAAATATTTACAATGTATGAAAATATCTTGATTCTTTATTGCAACCAAACTACTTTCAATTAGAAAATGGGGAAATAGAATATTTCTGAAATTGAATCCGGGTATATTCTCGGGAATTTTTCTCCAAGACTGTCAAGTCTTGCCATCTCTCCATAATTTAGTATTTGTCATTAATTATAGGTATCATATACAATAACTTTAAGCATAGGAGAACAAAATGAGGGCGAAAAGAGTACTGTTTATGATCGTAATGGTATTGGCGATCTGTTCCAATGCCGACATCAAGGTCTCGAACCTTTTCAGCGACAACATGGTCCTGCAGAGGGATGTTCCGGTTCCGATCTGGGGGACTGCCGATGCCGGAGAGAAGGTAACTGTGAAAATAGGGGAGACTGAATCTTCAGCCGTTGCCGATGCGAATGGGAAATGGATGGTCAAGCTTCCCGCGATGAAGATGAATGCAAATCCGCAGGAGATGACTATAGCAGGAAAGAATCCGATAACCATAAAGAATGTGCTTGTCGGCGATGTCTGGATTTGCTCCGGCCAGTCGAACATGGAGTTTACTCTTGGGGCGTGCAACGCGAAGGAAGATGTGGGATCTGCGAATTTTCCCACTCTGCGCAGGATCAAATTCGATCATGTTACCTCTGACAAGCCTGGAAACGACATCCGTCGGAAATGGGAGATATGTACTCCGCAGTCTGCCGGCGGATTTACCGCAGTTGGATTCTATTTTGCCAGATGGATACAGAAGGAGACCGGAGTTCCAATCGGACTGATCGACAACAACTGGGGTGGAACGAGGATCGAACCGTGGATAGCACCGTGCGGATTCGAAATGGAAAAATCACTAGAAGGAATTGTTGCAGACGTCAAGAAAAAGGAGCAGGCTTACAGAAATGATCTGATCAAGGCGCTTGATCCTCTTGAAAAATGGATACCTGAGGCGAAGAAGGCGGCAGCTACGCCTGATGCGGAATTGCCACCGATGCCGACGCTTCCAAAGAGTCCTTACGAACATACATTTCCCTCAGCAATATATTACGGACAGATTTGTCCGATAGTCCCTTATGCGATCAAAGGTGCATTATGGTACCAGGGAGAGTCGAACGGAGGAGAGGGCGATGAATATTATGCGAAGATGAAGGCCCTTATTGGCGGGTGGCGCAAGATATTTGAAGTAGGGGATTTCCCGTTCTATTTTGTCCAGCTTGCCAACTACCAGCAGCCCAATGATAATCCCCAGGGTGGCGACGGATGGGCACGCATACGCATGGCACAGCTCAAGACTCTTCAAGTTCCCAATACCGGAATGGCTGTGGCGATCGAACTTGCCGACGCCAATAATCCGGGAGACATCCACCCGAAGAACAAGTTCGATGTCGGTGAACGTCTGGCTCTCTGGGCCCTGGCAAAGGACTATGGCAAGAAGGATCTTGTCTACAGCGGTCCGCTTTACAAGTCCATAAAAGTCGAAGACAACAAAATCCGCATTGAATTTGACTCGGTTGGCAGTGGTCTCATGGTCGGGAAAAAAGAAGGCAGGAATCCGACAGTTGAAGACAAAGACGGAAAACTCAAGCGTTTTGCCATTGCCGGCGAAGACAAGAAATGGGCCTGGGCCGATGCTGTCATTGATGGAAATACCGTTGTCGTATCAAGTCCTGATGTTGCAAAACCGGTTGCCGTGAGATATGCTTATGGCATGAATCCATCGGGATGCAACCTCTACAACAAGGAAGGTCTGCCGGCGTCGCCGTTCAGGACGGATGACTGGTGATATTTGCAGGAAGATGAAAAAAGGGCGGATTTCGAAATCCGCCCTTTCTTTTATACGGAAGAATCGGTCTCTGGATCACATTGCAGATTTGTATATCCCAATAACATCCTTGAGCGTCGGAATGCGGGGATTCGTGAAACCGCAGGCGTCCTTCATTGCGTTTTTCGCCATGATCTCGAAATCCTTTTCCTTTACATTGAGCTTTCTGAGGCCGGATGGGATTCCAACGTCCTTTGAAAGTGTCTTGATGGCTTCGATTGCAACTTCTGCAGCAGCCCTTTCGGAAATGGCTGATATGTTCTCTCCTAGGGCAACTGCGATATCTGCAAAGCGGCCGACCCTGGAAATCAGGTTGTAGCTTGAGACGTGCGGAAGCAGGATTGCATTGCACATTCCATGGGGAAGGTTGTAATAGCCGCCAAGCTGGTGAGCCATTGCGTGGACATACCCGAGGCTGGCGTTGTTGAAGGCCATTCCGGCCAGGTATTCCGCATATGCCATCTTGTCGCGCGCCATCATGTCGGAACCGTTTGCTACCGCCGTGCGCAGATATTTGGAGATGAGTTCAATTGATTTCAGGGCGCATGCGTCGGTTATGGGTGTTGCTATCGTGGAGACATAGGCCTCTACGGAGTGGGTTAGTGCATCCATTCCTGTGCAAGCAGTAAGGAAAGGGGGCATGTCCTTCATAAGCTCCGGATCATTTAGTGCAATTGTCGGAGTAGTCCTCCAGTCCACGATTGCCATCTTTACTTTGCGCGAGGTGTCGGTGATGATGCAGAACCGCGTCATTTCGCTTGCGGTTCCTGCAGTCGTGTTGATGGCAATGAATGGTGGCATGCTTTTCGTGGATTTGTCTACGCCTTCATAATCATGGATCTTGCCGCCGTTGGTAGCGAGGATTCCGATTCCCTTCCCGCAGTCGTGAGCACTTCCTCCTCCAAGGGTTATGATCATGTCGCATTTGCCGGTCTTGTAGACCTTGAGACCTTCATGGACGTTATTGTCGGTGGGGTTCGGAACAGTCTTGTCATAGACAATTGAATTCAATCCAGCAGTGTCCCTTATCAGCCTGACGATCTTTTCCGTCATGCCGATCTTGGTCATTCCTTCATCGGTTACAATAAGCGGCTTCTTCCCGCCGAGGCTTTTGATCTTTGCACCAAGTTCGGTGTGGCATCCGACACCCATCAATGAAACCGTAGGAATATAGAATCCGTAAGTCTGCCTGCCGATAGCCATAAGCCCCCCTTTGTTGATATTAGTTTTAAATAATCGTGTAAAATAGCTTGGGAACATGAATTTCATATAAATGAAAATAAGAAAAAGAGGTCTGCTTCATATTTCTATGCCATAAAAAATCAGCCCGGGGACAGGCTTTTCAGGGCCAAATCCACGGGCTATTACTTTCCCGATGTTCTTTGAATTTACTTCTGTGATTTCTCCAGAGCCTGGTCGAAGTCCGCGATTATGTCTTCTACGTTCTCGATGCCGACCGAAACTCTTACGAATTCCGGAGTGACACCCGATGCCAGTTGGGCCTCCTTGCTCATCTGTTGGTGGCTCGTGGAGGCAGGATGCAGGACAAGTGTCTTTGCATCGCCCACGTTGGCCAGATGGCTTGCGAGTTTTACTGAGTCGATGAACTTCACTGCGGCCTTGTGTCCGCCCTTCACTCCGAAACCGAACACCGAGCCATAACCACCCTTGAGATATTTCGAGGCGATCTTGTGGTACGGATGTTCCTTGAGTCCGGTGTAACTTACCCATTCAACAAGCTTATGCTTCTTCAGGTATTCTGCCAGCGCCAGTGCGTTCTCGCTGTGCGCCTTGATCCTGAGAGGAAGCGTCTCGATCCCCTGCAGGAAGAGGAAGGCATTGAACGGGCTCGGACAGAAACCGATGTTCCTCATTCCCTGGACCCTTGCCTTGATTATGAACGCGATATTGCCTGCGCCCGGGACATTCTTCAGTGCATCCCAGTAGACTATTCCGTGATAGCTTTCATCAGGAGTCGTGAACTCGGGGAAACGTCCGGTTGACCAGTCGAACTTTCCACTGTCGATGATTATGCCTCCGATGGATGTGCCGTGTCCACCGATCCACTTTGTGCAGGAGTGGACAACGATATCAGCTCCGTGCTCGATAGGTTTGCATAGGATAGGTGCGAAAGTGTTGTCGACAAAGAGGGGGATCCCCTGGGCATGTGCGACCTTCGCAATTCCTTCGAAGTCTGGAACGTCCCCCTTAGGATTGCCTATCGTCTCCACATAGACCAGCTTGGTGTTCTTCTTTATTGCCTTCTTCACCTTTTCCGCGTCGATGTCGTCGATGAATGTGACCTCGATCCCGAACCTCGGCAGGGTAAAACGGAAAAGCGTGTCCGTGCCACCGTAGAGAGATGCGGAACTGATGATATGATCGCCAGCCTGTGCAATGTTCGTAATAGACAGGAAGATCGCGGCCATTCCGCTGGATGTTCCAAGCGCGCCGGTTCCACCTTCAAGTGCGGCGAGGCGCTTTTCCCAGACATCGGTCGTTGGGTTCATGAGACGAGTATATATGTTGCCGAATTCCTTCAGGGCGAAAAGATTCGCCGCGTGTTCGGCCGATTTGAACACATAGCTGGATGTCTGGTATATCGGAACAGCCCTGGCTCCAGTGGTCGGATCAGCAGACTGTCCGGCATGTAGAGTAATTGTTGAATCTCCAAGTTTCTTCATGTTATATTCCTTTATATTTTATTATTTTGATTTAATACTCGGTCATCCATAAGTCATCTAATTAAAAAGTGCCGTCGTCAGATATCTTTCCGCGGTGTCACAGACAATCACAACGACTTTCTTTCCGGCGTTCTCAGGACGCTCAGCGACCTTAAGCGCGCCCAATACATTTGCCCCGGAACTGATTCCGCAGAAAATTCCTTCCAGTTTCGCAAGCTTCTTGGCTGTGTCGATTGCCTCCTCGTCCTTTATCCTGATTATTTCATCGATGATTTTCCTGTTCAGTATTTTCGGCACGAATCCTGCGCCTATGCCCTGGATGGCATGCTTTCCGGCCTTGTCTCCGGACAGGACAGCTGAACTGTCAGGCTCAACCGCTATGATCTTTACTCCTGGTTTTTTCTCCTTAAGGAAAGAACCAACTCCTGTTATTGTTCCACCTGTTCCTACACCGGCGACGAATATGTCAACCTGACCGTCCATGTCCTTCCAGATCTCCTCGGCGGTAGTCTTGCGGTGGATCTCGGGATTTGCCGGATTCTCGAACTGGGAAGGCATGAATGCGCCGGGATGCTCCTTCATAAGCTCCTCTGCCTTTTCAACGGCTCCTGTCATGCCCTTCGCTCCGGGAGTGAGGACTATTTCAGCTCCCAGGTATTCAAGTATCATCCTGCGTTCGACCGACATGGTTTCAGGCATGGTTATCAGGAGCTTGTATCCTCTGGCGGCTGCGATCATCGCAAGTCCGAGACCCGTGTTTCCGCTTGTAGGTTCGATCATGAGGCCACCGGGTTTGAGTTTTCCCGTCTTTTCGGCAGCATCGATCATGTTGAGAGCGATCCTGTCCTTCACGCTGGACATAGGATTGAAGAACTCAAGCTTTGCATAGACCTGGGCACCGTTTGTCGGGACAAGCCGGTTCAATTTAACCAGGGGCGTGTTTCCTATTGTTTTTGTTATGTCCTCATAAACTTTCATTTTCAAATCTCCTTATTTTATCATGGATTATTGGATTGAATTTCATTCATCCAATCGTCCAATCAGCCATCCATCCTCTCTTCATATTATATAATCCGCCGATATTCCCTTGCTGTCCTCAAGAATCGCAGCCAAAGTGATCTTCCCGGCAGTCGCCTTAAAGGCGTTTGCAAGCTTCTTCCATACATTCATGGTGAAGCAGTTCTTGCTTCTGGAACATGATTTAGGATCGGATACGCAGTCCACCAGCGTGAACTCGCCTTCAAAGAGCTCGATAATATCGAGAACAGTTATTTCTTCAGGATCCTTATTCAGGAAATATCCCCCATTGCATCCTCGTGTTGTGCGAACAAGGCCTGCGTTCTTGAGAGGGATCATGATCTGTTCCAGATAAGCTTCTGAAATTTCCTGTTTTTTTGATATGGACTTGCCCTGCGACGCCTTTCCAACCTTGTTGTCAAGGGCTATCTGCAGCAGTATCCTGAGCCCATATCTTGATTTTGTTGACAGCTTCATTTCCCATATTTCCTTTAATGTTTATAAGAAAAGTATAGTATCGGGCTTCCAATGCAAGTGTTTTTTTTAAGAAATGTTGCTATTCATTGTAAATAAACATATTAACACACGTATTATTTATTGAAGAGGGTTGATTAGAGATGCTCCTAAGGTTACAATATGGGAAGCCAGAGGTGAACTGAATGTCCCCCATTTTCTTTATATGTAAGAACTGCGGAGTCAGGATTGAGGCCGATGAGGATTTCAGCGGTGGCACGGTTTCATGCCCGAAGTGTAAAGCAGAACTTGAAGTCCCGCTCAAAGGTCTTGCAAAAGGTCTCGAGATCGGTGGATTTGTGCTGCAGGAACGGCTCGGAGCCGGTGGAATGGGTGAAGTTTGGCTTGCGCGACAAACCTCCTTGGAGCGGGATGTGGCACTTAAGATACTTTCTCCGAAGCTGTGCAAGGACAATGATTTCATAAACCGTTTTCTCAAAGAGGCCAAGACTTCCGCCAAACTGACACATCCGAACATTGTTAGTGCGTATAACGGGGGCCATGACAAAGGTTTTTATTATCTGGCCGTTCAGTATGTAAATGGCATAGAACTTGGGATCAGGCTGAAGCTGGAAGGCATACTCGAGGAAAAGGAGGCCCTCCATATCGCCAGAGGAATAGCCGAGGGGCTCTGTTATGCCTGGAACAAGCATAAGATACTCCACCGGGACATTAAGCCCCAGAACATGATCGTCGACAAGGGTGGAATCCCAAAGCTGATGGACATGGGTATCTCCAAGAGCCTCACTGATGATGTGTCACTTACCCTCACAGGCTTCGTCGTCGGAACTCCTGCCTATATGAGTCCGGAGCAGGCCAGGGCGGAAAAGGATATTGACTGCAGGTCCGACATCTATTCTCTCGGTGCCACTCTATACCATTTTGTTACAGGACAGCTTCCCTACGAAGGAAAAACGACGATGGCGATAATTTCCAGACAGGCTGCAAATCCCTTTCCTCCTCCAAGAGAGAAGAATCCCGAAGTTTCAGTACAGTGTGCTGCTCTGCTCGAGATCATGATGGCCAAGAATCCTGAAGGAAGGCAGCAGTCCTGGGAGGAAGTCATCAGGGACATAGATCTTGTCATGTCAAAAAAAATGCCACAGGCATGGTCTGAGAAACAGAATGTCGTATCTGTACTCAGCAGGATATTCATGGAAAAGACAAAGTCTTCTGGAATTTTTGATTCCATAAGGAAAATGAACAGGAAGCTGATATATGCCTTAGGAACTGCTATTTTAGTGATTACTGTCCTGTTTATTCTCCTGTTTGCGATAAAAAAAGGGAAAAGTCGCCATGAGGCAAAAGTGGCGAAGAATGACGATGCTGTAAATGTTGTAAATGACCGGAAGAAAGAGGAGCCGGTGCCGGTAGACAAGATCAAAGCTTTTGAAAAGAAGGAAAAAAAGGAACAAGCGCACGTAAAGGCTCCGGTTCAGGCTATCAAAGATCCTGAACAGCTGAGGAATGCCCTCATCAGGCTCAATCCTGGTTTGACGGCTGATAAGTGCACGATAAAAGATGAGAACGGCAGGTGGTCGATCAATATTAATTCTCCTTCAGTTACCGATATTTCACCTCTTGCCGGAATGCCGGTGAAGGGATTGAGCCTTTTCGGGACGAATGTGACCGACATAAGTACCCTGAAAGGGCTTCAGATCAACTATATCAACCTCAGCGGACTGAAGATTTCAGATTTTTCCCCTCTCAAGGGAATGCCCCTTGATACCGTGTGCCTGGTGAATTCACCGATCAAGGATCTTTCAGTGCTGGACAACAAGAATCTGCACAACCTTATGATAATTGATGCCCCTGTCGAGGATCTTTCCCCACTTGCCGGAATGAAGTTGACGAAACTCTGGCTGACAAGTACGAAAGTATCGGATCTGGAACCATTGAAAGGATTGGATCTCCATGAACTCGCCATCGATAATACTCAGGTGAAGGACCTGTCACCTCTCAAGGGAATACCCCTGGAGACGTTGGTCTTTACGCCAAGGAATTTTGGACAGAAGGATATAAGCATGCTGCGTAACGAGATGAAAACCATCAAATTTATAGGGGTCACTCTGGGCGATGTTGGCATGCAGCACAAGCAGACTGCCGAGGAGTTCTGGGCAAAATTCCATCAGGAGAACATGAGGCGTAATGCCCTACAGCATCCGGGAAGATGAATAAAGGATACCTCTAAAATAGGAGCCAGCATGATGGGAAATTTGATAATGAAAAGCTTAAGAAGCTATATCTTAAACCGCATGACATTATTATGTTTGATGGGCATCATCATTTCAACATTTGTTGTCGCAGGCGAAACAACTCCACCTCCGGCACAGAAGATGAAACAGTCGCTTGGTAAATGGACATATCCAATGGAGGGGAAGCAGCAGGAAGGACCGTTCATTTTCTTTACGCCTCCCGCTTGGGATGGTAATACCCCCATACCTATGCTGATATTCCTTCATGGAGCTGGTTACCGCGGAAATGACATTTCAAAGCTTGATCAGGACGAGATACTGAAACAAATACGTGCCGGTCGTGTTTTTGATGCGATTGTCGTCTGTCCTCAGGTAGGGAGCTACTGGGCAGGGGAGCAGGCGGCAGTGTTTATTGATCAGGCTCTTGAGAAATTTGCCGGCAAGTTTGATCCCGACCGTGTTTATCTTACTGGAGAAAGCTCTGGTGGCGGTGGTACCTGGGAGGGTGCAAAATTACGTGCAGGTGTTCTTGCAGCAGCTGTGCCTATTGCTACTACGCTTGGCAAGAAGGAAGGAGCTGAAAAGCTGGTAAACCTCCCAATCTGGGCCTTCCACAACATCCATGATCCATATCAGGTCGTTGAAAAGTCTCGCATTCAAGTCAAAGCTGTAAAGGATGCCGGTGGAAAATATGTTTTTCTCACCGAATATACTGTAACTGCTGGGAAGGAGAAGGACGGCATATGGCCGAACACGCATAAACAGTCATGGGAAGCCGCATACAATTACAAGCCGATGTGGGACTGGTTGTTCCGGCAGCGCAGGGGAAAGCCGGATCTGTCATTGGATCCTCCACCTCAAATTCAAGTGCCAGAAAACAAACAGAAGCCTGATTGATCAATATCATCATGGGTCAAAGAAAATTGAATATGTCGTCCAGGTTCAGCAAGATCACCTGCCGCCTTTCCTGTAGTTCCGCGGTGACGTCTTCATCATGTTGGTGAAGGCTCGGGAGAAGTTGTGGATGTTGCTGTAACCAAGGCGCTGGGATATTTCAGAAATATTCATTTTGCTGTAGATCAGGAGTTCGCAGGCGGTCCGCATCTTCTCCTGATTGTGCATGGACCTCGGACTCATACCGTTTATTTCCCGGAACAGCTTCCGGAAATGGGACATGCTCAACTTGTTGTCCTGGGCAAGTTTTCCAATGTCGATGACCTTCTCCCCCGACATCCTTATCCTTGAAGCGCTCTTCTGGAGATCAAGCCATCTGACATCCTTGAGGTCCGGTTTTCTTTCATATTCCGAAACGATCATCGAAACAAGCTGCAGCATCATCCCTGAAAGAAGAAGGAAAGACCTCTCCCCGCTGCGCCTGTGCTCGATGCAGATCTGTTTCATCAATTGTTTCAGTTCCGGCTTGCTGGAGTTCCGGACAAGTCCACAAAGATTTTTCAGGATTGGATCTTCAATTGGCGGATGCATCAGACTAGTCCACGGTTCGAGATCTGTCGTTCCGCTCGGAATAAAGGCATTCCAATGGCTTCTATCAGGATCGTATATCAGATCAAAGTGGATGTAGATGCAGTTCATAGATTCTGATGTTCCGCGCATTTCGTGGATGGTATCTGGAGGAATCCAGACCAGGTGGTCCGTTCCGACCTTGAATGTTTTATCACCGACAGTGAAAATCCCGTAGCCATCGCCTATGTAAACGAGGAGGTAGTCAAGGAGCTTCCTTCCCTTCATGAACCAAGGGGCCCTTTGGTCATCCCCGGTCTGGCGCACAAACGGCTTGAGTTGGGAAAGCCGTTTCCTCTCTTCCTCGGTCGGAGGATTGATCCGCTGTTCGCCGGGGATCGGTGGTAATGATAATCGTTTATGATACATATTAATCATCTCTGCTAAAGAAATTACCAATGGGATAGATATAATATAGCACTATTTAAAAGTTAATAAAGATAAAAAGGATTCATAACATGAGAGAGCCAAACTTCGACAATATGCTCAAGGTTCTGGACAGGAAAAGACCTTCAAGGCCGACTCTCTTCGAGTTCTTCCTGAATGGCCCGCTCAATGAAAGACTGACTGGAGAGAAACTGACGGCACCATGGGGGAGCATTGAGCACAAGAAGCACAACATGAAGGCATATTACAAGGCCGGATACGATTATGTCACGGTTCTCACGGGTTTCGGATTCAAGAGGGCGGACGTGCATCGTGAAAAATCCATCTCCCTCAACGAAGGCTGCATGATCAGCGACCGAAAGAGCTTCGAGGCGTATCCATGGCCGAAAGTTGACGATGCCAACTATTCCGATATCGACATCCTCGCGAAAGATCTTCCAAAGGGAATGAAGCATATTGCCTTCGGTCCGGGTGGCGTCCTCGAAAACCTCATCGCCCTAACCGGCTACGACAACCTCTGCTTCATGCTCGTAGATGACCCCAAACTCGCCCAGGACATCGTAGATGCCATTGGAAGCCGTCTCGTCAGGCATTACGAAATCCTCGGACAGTTCAAGTCCGTTGGCGCGATGATCTCCAATGACGACTGGGGATTCAAGACACAGCCGATGCTCAGCCCGGAAGACATGAGGAAATATATTGTGCCGTGGCACCGGAAGATCGCCAAGGCAATCCATAAGTCCGGCCGGCCGGCCATCCTGCATTCCTGCGGAAACCTTGAGACTGTCATGGATGATATCATCGACGACATCGGATACGATGCCAAGCATTCATACGAGGATACGATAATTCCCGTCGAGGATGCCTATGAAAAATGGGGCAGCCGGATCGCGATCCTCGGTGGCATAGATGTTGATTTCATCTGCAGGAATCCGCCTGATGCTGTCCGTGAAAGAAGCCGCAAAATGCTGAAGAGGACTGCAGACAGAGGAGGCTACGCCCTTGGTTCTGGCAACAGCATTCCCGAATACGTCCCCCAGGAAGGATATCTGGCGATGATATCCGCTGCGATGGAGTAAAATATTCTCATCATTTGACGAGGATATTTTATATAATCACTGATCTAATCTGCCAAGGAGAAAAGGCTAATGGCAGTGAAACAAGTTCCTGTTCATTTCCAAGCATGTCGACTGACATAATTCTCTTCTGGCCAGAAGGAAGTTTTATGTCTAGGATGCCTGATTCACCCTTATATTCATAGAAACGGGCGATGATCTTTCCATTCTGTGGATATATCGCCGACAGAATGACATTTTCTGATTTTATTTGCATTGGACTGTATGTTTTTCCCAGCGAACAATCGCCAGGTATGGTGGTCGAAACCTCTGCGGGGAAAGAATATTCGAGCGCTTTGCGGTGAATATCAGCATCAGTCCATTTTCCTGTGAAGGGATAGAAGGCAAATTTATAAGTATACTTTCCACTCACATATTTAGGCCCCCATTTGTAGAGTCCTGAATATAGGAAAGGAAGAGAGAAGGAACCATCGGATTCCTTTGCAGACCCCATGGAGCCGCTGTTGAAGTATGCTATCCCGACCTTGTTGTCTGTCAACATGGTCCAGTAAATGCCTTCGACCCAGTTGTCGGAAGTCTCGGATATGATGAAAGGCATGTCTCTTACGCCAATTGCCGCACTCGTGATATTTGGAAAAATCTTGAATCTGACCTTTGTGTCATGAGCGAAATAATCGGTGCCGATCTGCTGTGACTGGCATGAAATTGTCAGTTTGCTGTCAATCCTCGGGCTGTCGTCATGGAATAACAGTTCCCATTCGTAGGGCAATGGGCCAAGACTTCCGGTTTGCCTGGCGATTGCAAAGCTGCCACTGTCTTCTATTGACCATTTTCCGTTTGACTTATGTGGATGACCGTCAACAATCCCTGCCAGAAAACCATCGGATGCGAGCAATTTTCCACTTTTACTGTCGGTAATCGAAGCGATGCTGCCGGAATCGGAAAAGTGGACAAGATAATTGAAGGTCTTAAGTCTGTGGTCTGCAGAATTTGTCATGAGTTTGCATTTTCTCTTGACAGATGTTTTGACTTCCTTGACGGAAAATGCTGCAACACCCAGGGCCGGTAATCTGCTCTTGAACCGGATCCGTGCTTTTTCTATTGATCCATCATTATGCTTTGACAGGAAAAGGAGATCGTATGGTATTCCAATGCCATTACCGTCAAGTTCAAAATCCTTGATCTGTCCTTGAGAGAAGGCAAGGTCGGCCTCTATCCATTCCTCTCTTTCCCATGAGAGAGGATTAAAGACAGTGATCTGCTTCAGTCCTACTCCTTTCATCTTTGAAGCGGTTAAACTGAGTGTGCTATTTTTAACTTTGGAAGATGCTTGCAGGGATGCTGGAATGAATTTGCGCGATTCATGGAGCCGTCCAGTTATCTGTATGTCATGATGTTGGGCGACAAGCAGGTTCTTCCAGGCGGTATCCAATTCCTCCTCATGGCTGGTTCCGCCGAGGAGCAATTCAAGTGCGGCGAGGCGTTCTGCGATCAAAACTGCGATTTCAGCCTCGCGGCACCCGTCCCATATCTCATTGCCGCAATATCCCCAGGGCATACGGGGCTTGAAATCATTTGGAGAAGGCCTGAATTCCACTGTAGGTTTCGGATAAAGCTCCATGAGATCCTCAAGCAGTACCCATTGGAAATCCGGATTGGTTTCAACTTGGGCTATCTGTTCTTCGTAGCGCCTGTTTGCGTCGTCATAGCGGGAAGCCAGCAGAGGCTGGTACTGCTTGAATTCCTCCTTGTAGTCCAGGAGGGAATAGTCAGTTTCATGGGGAAATCTCGTCAATGCATTGTTGTCTTTGGTGACATTGTCAAAACCGTTTGGCCCCCAGGCCCTGTCCTCGCCTTCATAAGTCGGTATTGTTGGTATTTTGGAACCGTCCGGGCCTACCCACCATCCGAAGGCGTCCTTGTATGAAGGGTTGTATCCATACATGCTGAAGTGAGTGCGCATGACGGCACCTTTGTAACCTGTGCCAAGAAGCATCTGTGGAATTTGGCAGTGCATGGCATGTTCGCTCATGGCATACACCGGAGGAGTGCAACCGAAATATTTCAGGTTGGTGCGTATCGCATACTCAAGCTGGCGGATATTTGATTCTTCGTTGATGAATGCCGAAAGAGGTTGTCCATAGGTGCACGCACCAATCCCAAATCTGCCGGGATAGCGTTTCAGGATGTCCTGTATTCTTTGCAGGAGAGGAAGATTTTCCTCGGCAAATGCATCATAGGTGTATGATTCGGCGTCTTCACCGATCTTGAATCGGGGATATTTATCGAGCATTTCCGATGCGGTGACCAAATGCTTCGTGAATCTTTCCTCGCCCCACAGGATCTTGCCTGCATGATCGTAGGAGAGCAGGAAGACCGGCCATTTTGGAGATGGTGATCCAGGTTTCATGTGTATTAAGATATATTAATCAAATGAAAGAATCAAAGGTTTTTGACATTTTGAGGCCTTTCGGAGCCTATTCTATGCCAGTGAACAATTCAAATATGTTGAAAAATCCCTTCCGGTACATTAAATTTGCATCTTTGATATAACTTTAACGGTGCAAATTAGATGAAACAGTCATTGGAAAAAACATTAGCTGCACGGATAACCATATTCGACGGCGCAATGGGGACGGAGATTTATAAGCGAAACTTCTTCGTTAATACGTGCTTTGATGAGCTCTGTCTAAGCGCCCCCAAGATAATCGGGCAGATACACAAGGAATATTCCGACGCAGGAGCTGATGTTCTGACATCCAACACGTTCGGTGCGAACTTCAATAAGCTTTCCCATTTCGGACTCGGCGACAAGGTGAAGGAAATAAACAAGGTAGCCGTTAAACTGGCCAGGGAAAATGGAAATGAGGACACCCTCGTCGCGGGATCTGTAGGACCGATCGGGAAAATATACCAGCATGACAAAGGGTCACCGGACCAGATTGTCGAAATGCTCGCTGAACAGATCTCCGCACTTGAGGAGGGTGGTGCCGATTTCATAATCTTTGAGACACTGCCCTCGGTCGCAGATGCGGAATTCGCATTCCGGGCTGTTAACAAGAGCTCCAAGATACCTTATGTCCTGAGTTTTACCCTTGACGATAATTCCGAGACAATAAAGGGAGAATCAATCCAGGCGTTGATAAATGTATTCAAGGACGGTGGACGCAAACCGACAGCCGTGGGCCTGAACTGCGGTGCAGGACCGGAAGGAATGCTCTCCTCCCTTGAAAAACTTGTACACCTTACGGGGCTTCCGATAATCATACAGCCGAACGCCGGAATGCCGAAAAACGTCGGTGGGCGCCTGATCTACATGGCGAGCCCTGAATATTTTACAACTTACGCGATGCGGTTCGTCAACATGGGTGTCCGTGGAATTGGCGGTTGCTGCGGAACGGGTCCGGATCATATCCGGGACATAGCCCGAAGCATACGGCCGCTTTCCAAGAGCGCAGCTTTTGAAAAGGTAATAGTAAAGGAGATCAAGGAAAATCTCCGCGAGCCTGTTCCTATGGAGAAAAAATCGCTTCTGGCTGCGAAATTCGCAAAAGGCGAATGGATTGCCACCGTCGAAATCGTTCCCCCGAAGGGATATGATCTCGAGCAGACGATTGAAAAATCAAAGCAGTGCAAGAATGCCGGAATAGATGCGATAAACATTCCTGACGGTCCGCGCGCGAGTTCGAGGATGTCGCCGATCGTCACCGCCGCGAAGATCCAACAGGAGGCAGGTATAGAGACGATCCTGCATTTCTGCTGCCGTGACCGCAACCTGATTGGAATGCAGTCGGACCTTCTCGGCTGCGCCGCGCTCAACATCAACAACATTCTTTTCATAACCGGGGATCCTCCGAAGCTTGGGGACTATCCGTTTGCGTCAGCAGTATTCGATGTGGATTCGATAGGAATGGCAAAGATCCAGAGCAGGCTCAACCGAGGAGTCGACATAGGGGGAAATTCGATCAAGGAACCGACCAAGGCGCTTATAGGAGTCGGTGCCGATCCAAACGCGATCGACATGGAGCGAGAGATCCGCAGGACACGTGACAAGGTAGCCGCCGGAGCTGAGTTCATCATCACCCAACCGGTATTTGCAGTTGAGCCTCTGATAAAGTTCATCGAGAAGATCAGCGATCTGAAAATTCCGGTGATTGCAGGCATCTGGCCTCTGGCGAGTTTCCGAAACGCCGAGTTCATGAAGAATGAAGTCCCCGGAGTAGTCGTGCCGGATTCCATAATGGACCGCATGGCGAAGGCAAAGACAAAAGAGGAACAGCGCCTTGAAGGAATCCGCATAGCCAAGGAATCAATCGAAAAGATCCGTAAATACATCCGAGGTATACAAGTCAGCGCACCCTTCGGCAACGTCCAGACGGCGATTGAAGTAATAAAGTAACTTGTAACTTGAAATTGGGAATTTGTGATTTGAAAGAGATCTTTTTGTAATTCATTTCTGTGTGTTCTGTGGTATAAATATTTTTGGAGAATTTCTATGAACCTTACTGATGCCATCAAATCCCGCCGTTCCATCCGGAGATACAAACAGAAACCGGTCGATGACAAGCTCCTGGCCGAACTTATTGATTCTGCGAGGCTCGCACCTTCCGGCGGGAATATGCAGCATCTCCGCTTTGTAGTTGTGCGCACACCGGAACTTGCCCAGAAAGTTTTTGCCCTTACCGGATGGGGAGGACATGTAAAGCCGAAACGCTCTCCTGTGTGGGGAAAAGATGCCCCTTTGGCATTCATTGCTGTAATTGCCAAGGCTGAAACGGCTGACAAGCTTAGACATCTGCATGGCGATGCCGGCGCTGCGATCCAGAATATTCTACTGAAGGCAGTTGATCTCGGCCTCGGTACCTGTTGGATTGGAAATTTCAAGGAGGAAAATGTTTCTCCTGTTATCGGCCTCGGTGCCGATATGAAGACATTATATCTTATAGCCGTTGGCTATCCAGACGAATCTCCTGTCCAGGAAAACATAGGTTCAGGTGATTCCACAAAGTATTTCCTTGACGACAAGGACGTAATCCACGTTCCGAAATTCAAGGTGGACGCGATTACCATCTGGAAATAAATTCTACTTAACAGAATTTATTAGTAGTTCTGGATTTGAATAGTTTTACGATGAGTCAAGCGAAGCAGACGAATCCGATGGAGTGCGCAGACGGAAATTTGAATAGTCTGCGCTTTCAATATAAGATATGAAAAGCGGTGACTGTGTCACACGCACTCCGGCGGACAGGCCAAGGCACCTGTCGTAAATACAAAAAAAGAATCAGCGGGGCGGTATTGAATACGCTGAAACACATTGCATTTATTCTTACAACAGCCTTTCTCTTTTCCTGCCAGAACACACAGGAATCCCTTGATTCCCAAGAATACTTTACAAATCGTAACGGGGAGAAAATCTCCGTATATATGATTATGTCTTCCAGCTTGCTTCACATTTCCATCTGTCTGGATGAAAGTTCGGAGTTAGCATCAAAATGGATAAATGGTGACAATCATGATGACATTAGCCAATTGGAGACAGCTGAAAAGAACTTGATCAGGGCAGGTGATTTAATTAACTTAGGTTGTATGGATGACAGAATGAATAAAACGGATGAATTTAATAGGGATATAGGTATGCTTTCTGTCTTAAAGGTTCAATTGTCTGAAATTATTCTGAAACTAAAGAAAGATAGGGATCCACAGCAAATAGACAAAGAGAAACTGAAAAAGTGCATGGAGCAGATTAAATACCTCAGAAACTTATTTTCAACCATATTCAAAGAATATAAAAAGAAACGGGAGCATGAGGATGAATATGTATATTATGCGCAAATGAGTGGAAAATTGAGTGATATAGCATCTCGCCTTGATGGGAGTGCTCAATTTGCGTTGAAATGGATAAATGACAAAGATTACGATAATATGTTATTCCTTTTAGATCATGCAGAGAACGATTTGACTAAGATAGACAATATAATGGATTATGCCTCAAAAGATGACAGAATTAATAAAAATGAAGAATATACAAGAAACCTTGCAATCCTATCCAAATTAAAAGACCAAATGTCTGAGATCTTGGGAAATCTTAAGAATGAAAGAGATCCAGTGCGAATTGAAAAGGAGAAGGAAAAATTGGTTAAGCTTACGGAGCAATTAAAATTCCCCAAAGATTTATTCAATAAAATATACAGAGAACACTTTAACAAATTCCTTGACTGAATTGAAGCTTAATTATAACAGAACGCTAACGGCTTTTAACTTGGTCGATGACTTGGTCGGTCGCGATTGCAATATCACTAATTTGAGGCTGAAATCAAGAGCACGCTAAAGCTGTGAACTCCAACAAAGAAGCCTTAGTGGCAATTCGGTCGGGCATCTATCATTTTATAAATATTGCGTCCGCAAAATTTATACGTAGATCATCCGTTTTGTCATTCCACCGTCTACGACGAAGTTCTGGGCGGAGATGAACCCGGATTTATCCGATATCAAGAACGCTGCCATTTCTGCGATGTCTGAGGGATAGCCGACACGACCTGTAAGATGCTGTTCATGGTCAGCTTTGCTCAGCTCAGCTTTCTTCCTATTGATCTTCTTTCGGAAATCATCGGTGATGATCCATCCCGGACTTATGCAGTTTACACGGACTTTACCGCTGAGGCTGTTCGCCAGGGCATGAGTGAGCGCCACGACTCCGCCTTTGGATGCTGAATACGCCTCGTTGCAGGCTTCAGACTGCAGAGCACGGGTAGATGAAATGTTCACTATTGCTCCATGAGACTTCTTGAGATGAGGAATGGAATGTTTCGCCATTATGAATGCACCTGTAAGATTGACGCCGATTATCCTGTTCCAACGCTCGAGAGGCAGGGCTTCAGGCTGGATAGAGCCGGGGAATGGGATCGCTGCATTGTTTATCAGTGCGTGAAGACTTCCGAAGTATTCGATTGTTTTGTCAATGGCATTTTTCCCTTCGGCTTCGATGCCGATATCGGTCTTTACGAATCTCAGTTCGCCGAGGGATTTGTATTCTTCCAGAGTTTCGATCCCGGCATCTTCGTCCATGTCGGCGATGACGACCTTAATGCCGAGTGAGAGGAAATGTTTGCAGATGCCCTTTCCAATACCCTGGGCTCCACCGGTGATGATAGCAACCTTATCCTTGAGATCGTTCATAGGTAAAATTATCCATCTATAGTATGTCGGGTTTTAACCCGATAATAAGTTGGCGGTTTAAAAACCGCCCTACTTATGTGGTAAAATCCTCAGCTAAAATTACGGCTTCAGATCCTTGATGACGATGTCGCCGGGCCTGGTCATCATGTTCGGCCAGATCTTGCGTCCGGGATAGATGCTGGTATGGATGCCTGTGTGGACGTTGTCACCAATGATGACACCAAGTTTCCTACGTCCGGTGTCGACAAGCTGTCCATCGAGCATGGAGCGGTGGTTCTTGCCGTCATGTCGGAAGTTCGCAGTGATTGTCCCTGCACCGAAGTTCGTACCTGCTCCGATGATTGAATCTCCGACGTAGCTTAGATGGCCGACGCTGACCTTCTCCATCAGGATTGAATTTTTTATTTCAACCGCCTGTCCGATGTGGCATTTGTTCCCGATGAGCGTGTTACCTCTGAAATAGCAGTTAGGTCCGATCTTGCAGTCCTCTCCAAATACGACATTACCTTCAATGTAGACACCAGGAAGAATCACAGTTCCCTTTCCGACTATTATCTCGCCGTCGACGGTGACGCCGTCCCTGACTTCACCGTTGACCACGGTTTTCTTGAGGGAACCGATTATATCCTCATTTATTGTGAGCAGATGCCACGGGGCCCTGATTAGAAGAGATTTTTTATCGGCCGCGATCCATTCGCCATCATCGGGGACTTCGGAATTTTTAGCGACCCAGAGAACAATTTCCTTCCTGTCACCGAAATAAACAACAATATCCCTTTTGCTTGCTGCGATTTCCTCAACAAGCTCTTCCGATGGCCAGAAGTCCTCCATTACTGATAAAATCCTGACATCTGACTTCTCGGATTTCTGCTTCAACGCCTTTGAAAGCCTCCTGCCGAGTTCGGAACCGAGGGTAGACGTTCCTACCGGACATCCGAAGATCTTACGGGTGCATGTCAGGGGGTGGAGGAGTTCGGATTTGCCGGAAAGGATGATGTTGAGTTTCATTTTTCAGCAGAGCTCCTTTTCAATGACTTTTTTGAATTTAGCAGTCCAATTGTCGACATCCTTCCTGTCATGGGCCTCGAGGAGGACGCGGATCTTGTTCTCAGTTCCTGAATAGCGGAGGACGACACGTCCGCTTTTGCCTAGAGATTTTTCACAATCGGCAAGTGTCTTTTTCAGGACTGGGACATTGTCGATCGGAATTTTTTCCTTCACCTTGATGCTCGTAAGTACCTGGGGATATTCCTCCATGAAACCCGCAAGCTCGGTGATAGACTTGTTCTTGTCCATCATCAGCTTCAGCACGTGGAGTGCGGTAATTATTCCATCACCGGTAGTAACGTAGTCCATGAAAATGACATGTCCGGACTGTTCACCGCCGATATTGTATCCTCCGCCCTTCATCTGTTCGACAACGTATCTGTCGCCGACATCGGTGACCACGACCTTGATACCCGCGTTTTCCATAGCCTTGATCAATCCGAGATTGCTCATGGAAGTAACGACAACAGTGTTCTTCGCAAGTCTGCCACGCTCCTTGAAATCCAAGGCACAGAGGCCGATGATACGGTCACCGTTGACGATCCTACCTTTCGAATCGCAGAATATCACCCTGTCGGAATCGCCGTCGAGGGCAATTCCGAGATCAGCCTTGTTCTGTACGACAAGCTTTGAAATGTAATCCGTATGTGTGGCACCGCAATCCTTGTTGATGTTGTAACCGTCGGGATCCGTTCCGACCTTTATGACTTCCGCCCCAAGTTCCCTGAAGATGATAGGGGCGATGAAATAGCCGGCACCGTTTGCGCAATCAAGGACTATCTTAAGGCCCTTGAGGCTGTGATTTTTGATGGAACTTTTGGCGAATTCAATGTATCGGCCGCGGGCATCGTCGATCCTGTGGGCCTTTCCGAGGAGATCTGTGCTGATGTGTTCGCTGTTGATTTCGCCGCGCAGGACCTCCTTCTCTATCTCCTCTTCAACTTTATCGGGGAGTTTGAAGCCTGAGGAGTCGAATATCTTTATTCCGTTGTCGTCTGACGGATTGTGCGAGGCCGTAATCATTATTCCACATGTCGCACAGAAGGATTTTGTCAGGTGCGCGACGGCAGGGGTGGGCATAGGGCCTACGAGATAGACATCCATTCCCATGCTGACGATCCCGCTTGTGAGGGCCGATTCGAGCATGTAGCCGGAAAGCCTGGTATCCTTGCCGACAACTGTCCTTGAAAAGCCATGTCCCCTTGCCTTGAAGACATGTGCAATGGCCTTGCCGACCTGCAGGGCTATTTCAGGGGTGATAGGATATTTGTTAGCCTTGCCACGGATTCCGTCAGTGCCAAAAAGTTCGCTCATGTTGTTCTCCAGAATTGAAAGAGAGGTAAAATAGCATTTTAAAGGATAAATTTCACCACACAGTCAAAATTTTCTTTCGACCTCAATTCCTTTTTGAAGAACTGGCCTTTTCCAAGAACCTTCCAGTCCAAATGATGTTTGATGTAAATTTTGACTAAGTTCCAACCATCAAAATTCAATTTCCAAACAAAATTTAAACATATCAGGGTTCAAACTAGATTTGTTTGAAATCTGGAGACTGGAACTTGTTTGAATTTTGGAATTTGAAATTTGGAACTTCTAATAAATCAGCGTCAGCAATTTTTCCCTGGAAGCACCATGACAGAATACGATCTTCCTCCTGGATGAGGTGCCGGATCTTATTTCAACAGACGATTTAGGAATTCCAAGGGCTTTTCCCAGGAAACGGCACAATTCCTCGTTCGCTCTGCCATCCTCAGGCGGTGCCGCTATTTTTATCTTGAGGGAGTCACCGTGTATCCCGGCAAAGCATGATTTCGAGGATTTCGGCTGGATCCAGCAATCGATGGACAGGCCTTCCTGAGATGTCCTGACGGCTTTTTTATTTATATCGGATAAGTTCATGGGTGATACGGGACCATGTTTTTTCAGTGTCAAAGTGTCATCATTGTTTTTTTCAAAACAATTGTGTCAAAGGGTCGGAGGAACTAACTATGATACTCTGATACTTTGTTTTTATATTGTGGCTTTAAAACCATCCCTTGATGAGCTTCGGGACGACGAACCAGTATATTGCGCAGTCGCCGGGATACAACTCGGACCAGGACTCGATCTCCGCGACAATGCAGACGATGGCGGCCGTAGGGAACTTAATTCCGTTTTCCAGGGATTTGAGTTCCCTGAAACATAGCTTCTTTGCTGCTTCTTCTATAGCCGGATTATGACCGATCACCATGGCGGTATCTATCTTGTCGTCGATCTTCTGGAGCACCTTGATGATCTCACCCGGGCTGTTTTCATAGATAGAGTCATTGTACTCAATGTCCTTCTTGTATTTGCACGCCTTGGCGATCAATTCGGAGGTCTCCTTTGCGCGTTTCGCAGGAGAGGAGATTATCAGTGAGGGGACACGTTTCGTCTTGCGGAGGAACCTGCCGATCAATGGGACGTCTCCCTTTCCACGCTTTGCGAGAGGCCTTTCAAAATCCGGCACTTCCTCGTCCCAGTCCGACTTCCCATGCCTCATGAGGAGGATGGTCTTTACCGGTTTTTCCTCTTTATTCTTCTTTTTTCTGTGCATTTAGGGCACCTCTAAAAATTGACAAATGGCGCGCAAAAGTAAATTATGGAAATATGGCGAGGAAAAATCCCGAAAGCATACCCAAGGCGGTATGCACGAGCGGATATTGACGAAGCCAGAATCCATAAGTATCTTTTGCCCCTCGGGTTGCGGATCTTTTTGGCTCGAAGAAGAATCTTCCTTCTTTGGCATACCACTCTGGGTATGCCGTCAGTCAGAAATTCTCTTTGAGCTTTCCAAAAATCTTCCGCAACGCGCCGATTATGAATTTTTTGGGGTACCCTTTAAATACTTTTTCACCCCATTGATGGAGACGACCTCTCCGAAGTAGACACCATGGTAGTCCGTCCCGGAATAATTTCGTTCTATGGAGGCGTCCAGGAAGTTCTTCGGCTTGATGTCATCGAAATATATCTTACGGCATTCAACTATGAGTTCTGCCTCATCAAATCCGGGTGCGTCGACCTTGGCGGAGCCGATAAGCGTCAGCCCGGTCTCCTTGACCTTGTCGACGTCTCTTCCGGATTTCGTACCGCAGTAGTTCAGGACTTTCCTGTATTCTGGTGGAAAGGCACAGAGGGTGAAAGTGTCGAACTTCTCTATGAAGGCATGGGTATGACGGCTGGGCCTTACTACGACCATGGCGAAGGGCTTCTGCCACATGACCCCGAAGCTGCCCCAGGCGACAGTCATCGTGTTGAACTTGCCCGGCTTATGGATGCCGGCGGTCAGCAGGAACCAGTCGCTTCCCCAGGACTTGAAGATGTCCAGAGAGAATTTATCAAATGAAATTTCCACACGGTTCATGATGAAATATAATTTGTATAAAAAACTTTTACATCTTAATTATAAAATTTTAGGAGAAATTTTATGCGTGTCATCGGAATTGATTATGGAACCGCCAGGACCGGGATCGCGATCAGCGACCCTACTGGAACCTTTGCCCAGCCGTCTGGATTCATCCAATGCAGGGACATCTCCATTGAGGAGCTTGCATGCCAGATTGAAAAAAAGATCAAGGAAGTGAAGGCTGAAAAAATTGTCATCGGACTTCCGAAGCACATGAGCGGCGATGAGGGGACTCATGCCGCAAAGGTGAGGGAGCTTGCAGCCTTGCTCGAAAAAAAGACAGGTATCAAGCCGAACCTTCTTGATGAACGCCTTACAAGCGTCTCCGCCGAGAAACTGCTTATCGAGGGTGATGTCTCCCGCGAGAAGCGCAAGGGGAAGATCGATTCGGTCGCCGCCTGCATCATACTCCAGAACTTCCTCGACAGCCAGAATGTCTAGCTACAGTCAAGATCAATGCTGCATATTCAAGAGAAAGTTGGTCAATATTTATTCATGGAATCCTGTCATCATGGCTGATCAAGTTCCTCTTCTTAACCCCTTTAGATTATTGCAAAATGGCTGCATGGGGATATAATAAAATCTATAACTCCCCGAGGTGTAGCATGTTCAGTAAAATCCGACTTCCCCTTGTTCCGGCCATGTTTTTCCTGATATTTTCTGTCCTTCCAGGTTGCAGGACACTTCAGGAACCATTCAATCCGGCAATTGACGCCCAAAAGCTTACCCCTGTCATCGGATATGTAAACGAATCTCCGAAACCAGCAAGGGCCAGCGATGGGAAATACTACATCACCTATGAGCTTGTAATCGCCAATATCACAAAGTCTGACATAGCGATCGACAGCATAAAAATCCATGATAATTCAAGAAATGAACTGACGGTTTTGACGATGAACAGGGCTGAGATTGCAAGGAACATGAACCTTGCGAGGAAGGATGCTGTCCTGAAAGCGTTTGAGTCAGGCTTCATAAGGATAAATCTTGAGTTCAGCGATCTCAGTTCAGTGCCTGGTTCCGTGGATCATCTCCTTTCCTTGAAGATGGACAAGCCGTACCAGCTATTCAGTTCCGTGATGGATGAAAGGATTGCGCGGACTGAATTCGACAAGTCGGAACAGCTTGTGATAGGTCCTCCGCTCAGGGGCGGTCCCTGGCTTGCGGTGAATGTGGGCAAATACCATGATCACAGGCTGGCAACTATGCCTATAGACGGAAGATGGATATCTCCTGAACGCTGGGCCATCGACTGGGTGATGCTCACGGATGACAACCGCATATTCAAGGGCGACAATGCCAAAAACGAGAGCTATCCCCAGTTCGGAAAGGAACTGATTGCAGTTATGGATGGGAAAATAATCAAGGCTGTGGATGTCTTCGATGACATAATGCCCGGCAAATTGCCGGATAACATGACCCTTGACAATGCCGCAGGGAACTATGTGATGATTGACATAGGCGACGGTTACAGCGCCCTGTATGCCCATATCAAGAAAGGGACTGTCAAAGTAAAGGAGGGGGATACTGTCAGAAAAGGTCAGGTCATCGGGCTACTCGGTAATTCCGGAAACACAGATGCCCCGCATCTTCATTTCCACGTCCTCAGGGGAAAGACGCCCCTCGGAAACCAGGGTGAACCATATGTGATAGACTCGTTTGAAATACTCGGAGTGGCCAAGGATGCCGGTAAGGTCGATGAAGCCCTCGCTACAGGTGACAGGATTGAGATCTCTGTGGAAAAGGAAGAGATTCGCAGCAATAACTTTCCGGAAGACGTTTCAATAATCAAGTTTCCGAATTAACCTGAATCCTGAGGTACCTCCGGAACCGGAAAAAAATCCTGAAGCCATGCTTGAATACCTTGATTCACCTCTGATTCCAGTCTATCTTACAAATATCATGAAATCAAATTTCTATCAGCTGATGAGGCATCCCTCCTCTCAGAGGATCCTGAAATCCTCAGGATAGAAATAAGGAATCCGGATCCGTCCGGGAATGCCTACCTTCAGTTCACCGTCCTGATAAAAGACTGGAAGAAATAAGATGAAATGTCCTTGACATGACAACAATTCATCTTATTGGAGATAATATGAAAAGCGTGGCCGACTTGTTTTTTTTTCGAGGTCGGAGAACAAGATGTTGATGGAAGATGAAAATGCACTTTTGGAAAGCTGTATGGCAACTACAGGGATCTTAATATTAAAGAGAGGGAGAGGAACCCTTATTTCAAAATAGGAATTCGTTGAATATTTAAATATGGCACAGTCATGAAAATACAAATTCCAGCCATCTCTGCAAAAGGGGTCTATGACCTCGAAGTTGAAGCACCCCTGCGTGCAGAGCTTTTTGGAAGCGACCAGTTCGCGAAATTCGCACGTGCGCTTGCTGAAGAACATGAAATAGATCCCTTGCCCGGAAAGGAGCTTCTTCTCTCAAGGCTTTCTGAAAACAAGATGGTGATAAGAGAAGCCCACAGGATCGTCTCACTGGCCCTTGACAACAAGCGGCAGCTTGCGCCGGCGGCTGAATGGCTGCTGGACAACTACTACGTTATTGAAGAACAGATCCTTCTTGCAGGCCAGTATCTTCCAAAACGGTACAGTCGACAGCTACCAAGACTGAAAAAGGGGAAGCTGCAAGGATATCCAAGGGTATATGATCTGGCATTTGAACTCGTTTCTCATACTGACGGCAGGGTGGATGTCGACAATCTTTCACATTTCATAGGGACATACCAGGCTGTCCAGCATCTTTCCATCGGCGAGTTGTGGGCGATGCCCATAATGCTCAGGCTGGCGCTAATTGAAAATCTTCGCCGCGTATCCCACCGAATAGCCCTTCGCAGGCTTGACCGCGACTCTGCAATAGAATGGGCTGACAGGTTCCTGGCGGCTGCGAGCAAGGATTCCAAGGGGTTGATAACTGAACTGGCCGATTTTGTAAGGGAATCACCAAGGCTGACTCATCCATTCATAGCCGAGTTGACGATGCGCATACATGGACAGCATCTTTCCCTTGGACTTGTAATCAACTGGCTTGAACGCCAGCTTGCGGAAGACGGACAGACACTTGAACAGATATTGCAGGCTGAAAGCCAGGATCAGGCCACGGATCAGGTATCCATAGGCAACAGCATCACAAGTCTGAGGAATCTTGGAGAGACAGACTGGAAACCATTCATTGAAAAACAGAGTGTAACAGAAAAAGAGCTCAAGAAGGATCCTTCAGGCATATATGGGCAGATGGATTTCCGCACACGCGACGTATACCGGCATGCCGTGGAGAAACTTTCCAGGAGAAGCAGGATTAAGGAGGAGGACATAGCAGCCGAGGCGATAAAGCTTGCCATCGGGAGGATGTCCAGAAAGAATACCGATCCAAGGGAGAAGCACGTAGGATACTTCCTGGTGGACGAGGGACTGCCTGAGCTTGAAAGCGTAATAAAACCCCGTTTCATGGTCCGTGAAGCCGGGAAAAGGTTTTTGAAGAGGAATCCGCTCCTCATATATATAGGAACAGTGCTGATATTCACCCTTGCCATTTCTGGAGCTGCGCTATATGAAATCCAGTCAGATCTAATTTACGGAGGAGGATTCCTTGCGGCAGTAGCGGTCCTCATCGTAATGCTGGCGTCCAGATCTGCAATATCAATTGTCAACTGGATAACAACATCGCTTGTATCTCCCCGTTCGCTGCCAAGGATGGATTTCTCAAAAGGCATTCCCGACAATTGCAGGACCCTTATAGCCGTGCAAACAATGCTCACAAGCACATCTTCAATAGATGAACTGATATCCGGCCTTGAAATATGCTACTTTGCAAACCGCGATCCCAATTTGATTTTCACCCTTGTAACAGATTTCACCGATTCAGATCAGGAAGTCGTGGAAAAGGATAGCAACCTGCTGGAGTATGCAAGGAACGGGATTGAATCCCTGAACAAGCGATACGCGACAGGCGATGCGCCTGCCTTTTTCCTTCTGCATAGGAAAAGGGAATGGAATCCTTCCGAACGGAAGTGGATGGGCTATGAGAGGAAGAGGGGAAAGGTAAACGACCTTAACGCATTCATCCGCGGCAGGACTGGAAGGATAATCAATGTCTCCGGAGGAGGACAGATTGTGTTCAATTCAGTCCGTTATGTCATCACTCTGGATTCGGATACGCAGCTTCCTCCTTCGACTGCCTGGAAGCTTGTGGGGACGATGGCGCATCCTCTTAACAAACCCAGGATTGACGAGCAGACCAGATGCGTGAGCAAAGGATACGGGATCATGCAGCCAAGGATATCAATGAGCCTGATAGGCGCATCCTCCTCATTATATTCGAAGTTTTTTTCCGGAGATGTCGGGATTGATCCCTACACGCATGAAATCTCCGACGTATACCATGACATAATCGGGACAACTCCATTTCTTGGTAAGGGAATCTATGAAGTTGATGCCTTTGATGCTGTAATAGGTGACAGATTCCCAGAAAATACAATTCTCAGCCATGATCTGATTGAAGGCCTGCATGCAAGATGCGGATATGTTAACGACGTAGATCTGATGGAGGATCATCCATCGCAGTATCTTGTAGATGTGAGCCGCAGGCACCGCTGGATACGCGGGGACTGGCAGATCATAAGATGGCTGTTTCCTACAGTTCCCGACGGAAAAGGCAGAAGCATCCATAACAGCCTGCCTCTGACCTCAAAGTGGATGATATTCGACAATCTGCGGCGCAGCCTGCTGGCGCCTGCAGTATTTTTCCTTATACTCGGTGTCTGCCTGATATTTCCCAAGGACATTTCCTCATGGATTGCCGTCATCCTGTCCATATTTTTCCTTCCTGTCCTGATCCAGACGATATGGGGTTTGTGCATCAAGCCCGGGAAAGTCGCTTGGGACTACCATATAAGGCATACCATTGACATGCAGCTGAAGCACTTTTTCCAGGAGATACTGCATCTCCTTTTCCTTCCGTTTGAAACATCAATGAACATCGATGCAATCCTCAAGGTATGCTGGCGCAGGATGTTCAGCAGGCGCAACCTTCTCGAATGGCAGACGGCAAGAAGCGTCGAGAGACGGGCGAAAAACAGCTTTGTAACAGTATTGAAACGGATGTGGATCAATCCGGCAATTGGTGTCTTCTGCATTGTTATCTGCCAGGAGGAAGGTTCAGCATTGGTTGCCGCGACAGCATTGGGTGCCGTATGGATACTGGCGCCTGCCGTAGCCTGGCTGATCAGCCGGACCGTCGAGAACATCCGACCGAGCCTTGACTTGGAACAGACGGTATTCCTGCACAAAATCGCAAGAAGGACATGGAGATACTTTGAAGAGTTTGTGGGACCGCAGAGCAGCTGGCTACCTCCTGACAACGTCCAGGAAAAACCGGAATTCCAGATTGCGGAAAGGACATCGCCTACGAACATCGGCCTTTACCTCCTCTCGGCGCTTGCCGCACATGATTTCGGCTACATCAGCGCGAGCCAGCTGATCAAGCGAATACAGGGGACATTCAAATCAATGAGCCAGATGGAAAGATTCAAAGGTCACTTTTTCAACTGGTATGAAACCAAAAGTCTTCATGCAATGAGGCCAAGATATGTTTCCACGGTCGATAGCGGAAATCTTCTCGGATCCCTGATTGTTCTTCGAGGAGGCCTGATTGAAATGAAGAAGACGCCTATTGTTTCAGATCAATGGATTGAAGGGATTAAGGATACGGCACGGATGCTTCAGGGGGAGACGGAATTAGTCATTCCTGCAGTAACCGCACCGAACGCCTGCAGTTCACTCCAGGCTGTGCTGTCCTTGTGCAAAGTTATTGTGACGGATACAAGACCTGTAAAATCCCTGGAGGAAATTTACCTCTTCCTGAAAGAGATTATCTCGAAACAGTCCCAGTTAAGGATCGATCTTATTGAAAGCGCTGAAGTACGCTGGTGGGCTGCGGCATTGATGGCGCAATGTGAAAATATTGTCAATGATATAGTCCAGCTTGCCCCATGGATTAAAGATGAATGCCTTGCTGGATCTCCCCTGGAAAAATTCGGCAAGGTTCTTCCTCCTGGGGAACTTGGGGAACTGCTGTCGGACCTTTGCCGCATTGGTACTCTTTCCGAACATGCGTCTCTCAGCCAGAAGTGGGGAGCACAGATTGATGCCTTGTGTGAAAACATACTGGCGGACAAGGATAATTCGCGTCAAAACGGGGAAGTCCTGAAATGGCTCAAGGTTGTCCATGGCCATCTTTCGGATGCCAGCATGTGTGCAAGCAGCAGGATTAATGAGATTGAACAGCTGGAAGAAGAATGCAGGGAACTGTCCGACTGGGATTTGGAGTTCCTCTTCCAGAAGGACCGAAAACTTTTCTCCATAGGATTCAACCTTGAAAACCATAAGATGGACAACAGCTATTACGATCTGTTCGCATCTGAAGCCAGGATATGCAGTTTCATAGGCGTTGCGCAGGGACGTCTTCCCCAGGAACATTGGTTCCTTCTCGGACGGCAGCAGGCCAAAGTGGAGACAGGTCCTCCGACTTTGCTTTCATGGAGTGGATCGATGTTCGAATATCTGATGCCCAATCTGCTGTTACCCACATATGAAGGGACATTGACCGATTATGCCTGCCGAAATGCTGTGGAGCAGCAGATCATATATGGAGACAAGCGTCAGGTTCCATGGGGCATATCTGAATCTTCATATAATCTCATCGACGGGCAGAAAACTTACCAATACCGTGCTTTCGGAGTTCCAGATCTCGGACTTATGAGGGGACTTTCTGAAGAGCTTGTCATTGCTCCATACGCATCTGTAATGGGGCTCATCTGCATGCCTGTGGAGGCATGTTCAAATCTCCAGAGGCTTTCAAAAGATGGAGCCATGGGCAGAATGGGCATGTATGAAGCAGTGGACTATACGGCCATGAGGATACCTGCCGGACAGGATCGGGCAATAGTATGGAGCTATATGGCCCACCATAGCGGCATGAGCATGCTCTCGCTGGTGTCCGTGCTTCTCAACAAACCCATGCAGAGGCGTTTTTCCTCGGATCCGGAAATGAGATCATCTCTTCTTCTTCTTCAGGAGCGCATTCCTCCGGTCCTCGACGAATCTTCCCTCATCGCGCATCCACATTCCGGGACTTCAATCAAGACAGAAGACCAGATAAAGGAATCAATAACCAGGATCTTTACAAATGCCGATTCGGAAGTGCCGCGCGTACAGATGCTGAGCAACGGGCGCTACAATGTTATGGTTACAAACGCTGGTGGCGGGTTCAGCAGATGGCAGGGGATGGACCTGATACGCTGGAGAGAGGATATTACAAGGGACAGCTATGGACTTCACTGCTATGTCCAGGATGTCGAAACAGGCAGGTTCTGGTCCACGACATATCAGCCGACATGCATTCGCCCGGTGAACTACGAAGTAATATTCTCCCAGGCCCTGGTCGAATTCCGAAGCACTTATGACGAAATAGAATCATACACGAAAATTTCGGTTTCTCCTGAGGACGACATTGAGATCAGGCGCATGACAATTCGGAATCTTTCATCAAGGGAGAGGATTCTCGATCTGACCAGTTATTCTGAAGTGGTTCTTGCCGAAGGCCTGGCCGAAATGTCGCATCCAGTGTTCAACAGCCTTTTCATACAGACTGAACTGCTTCCCGAAAAATCCGCCATCATGTGCACCCGCCGTCCTCGGGCGGAGGGGGAAAAAACTCCTTGGATGTTCGAAGGTGTTGTCGTACACAACGGTCAGCCGGTGAAGGGCTGTTCATTCGAGACGGACCGCAAGAGATTTGTAGGGAGGACCCGCAGTACTTCAAATCCGGCTGCGATGGACAAAGTTGGACAGCTGTCAAATACCGCCGGCAATGTGCTGGATACAATCGCGTCCATAAGGCGCAGGATCGTTGTTCCTCCAAGGGGCTCGATCATGGTGGATCTAATTATGGGCATAGCTCCAACTAGGGAAAACGCACTGCTTCTCATAGACAAATATAGGGATTACCGTCTTGCCGAGCGTGTTTTTGACACCGCCTGGACACATAGCCAGGTGCTTCTCCAGCATCTCAGGGCAACTGAGGCCGATGCCCAGCTGTTTGGGCGCCTCGCAAGTTCTATAATATATGCAAATTCACGCCATCGCGCCAGCATCAGCATAATCTCCCACAACAGCAAGAACCAGTCATCGCTGTGGAGCTACGGCATATCCGGAGATCTTCCTATAATGCTCATACACACTACGGAGTCCACAGGCGTTGACCTGGTAAGGCATGCGGTACGTTGCTATGCTTATTACCGCAACAAGGGGTTGCGGATGGACTTGGTCATCTGGGTCGATGCAGTCACAGGATACCGTCAACCGCTCAGGGACGAGATCACCGGAATGATAGCTGCCGATTCCGAAGCGCAGATGCTGGATCAGCCTGGGGGAATTTTCATAAGGACCACTGACCAGATACCCGAGGAGGACCGTCTTCTTCTTCAGGCGACAGCACGTGTATATATGGCGGACAGGGCTGGAACATTTGCAGAACAGGTTGAGCGCAGATTCAGAAGTGAAGCAAAACTGCCACGCTTCGTGCCGAAACGTTCGGCTCCTGCCAGGGAAGAAGATATTCCAATTACACGGACGGATCTCATTTTCTACAATGGCTACGGAGGCTTCACACAGGACGGGCGTGAATATGTAATCATACTTCCTCCCGGCAGGGTTACACCGGCCCCTTGGGTGAATGTCCTTGCCAACAGCAGGTTTGGTAGCGTGATAGGCGAGATGGGGCCTTTGTATACTTGGTTTGAAAATGCCAGGCAGTTCCGCATCACCCCATGGTATAATGATCCTGTGGGAGGATCATCGGCGGAAGCGTTGTACATCAGGGATGAGCAGACTGGCGCATTCTGGTCACCAACTCCCGGCCCAGCCCGTGGTCCAACCTCCTATGTCTGCCGGCACGGTCTTGGCTACTCTGCCTTCGAACACAGGCAGAACGATATTTTCTCTGAAACATTGATCTACATCCCTGTTGACGTTCCGGTGAAACTGACATTGATCAAGATTCGAAACTTGTCGGACCGCGAAAGAAAAGTGTCTGCCACTGCCTTTGCCGAATGTGCCGTTGGTGAACTGCAGAACCGCAGTTCAATGCATGTGATCAGCAGAATTGATCCGCAGACGAACGCTGTTTTCCTGACCAATTCATTCAACACCGAGTTTACCAACACGATAGTTTTTGCACAGGTAAGCGAAACAGAACGCACTTTTACCGGCGACCGTACTGAATTCATCGGACGCAATGGATCGCTTCAAAGTCCGGCGGCAATGTACCGGCAGGGACTTTCCGGCAGGGTAGGGCCAGCCCTGGATCCCTGTGTTGCGATTCAGACAAGTGTTACTATTCCGCCAGGGCAGGAGAGACAGGTTGTTTTTATGCTTGGAGGCGCTCAGAGCAAGGAGGAAGCAAGGAGCATTATCCAGAAGCACAGCTCCAAGCCCGGTGCATGGCAGGCCCTTGAAAGGGTATGGGATTCATGGAAGCATTCTTTGGGAGCCATCAATGTGGAAACGCCCGACAGGGCATTGAATCTACTTGTAAACAACTGGCTGTTATATCAGGTCATTGTCTGTCGGATGTGGGGTCGCAGCGGATTCTACCAGTCCGGGGGAGCTTTTGGATTCAGGGATCAACTGCAGGATTGCATGTCCCTTCTTCATTGCAGGCCGGATATGCTGAGGAACCATATCCTTCTCTGCTCCAGCCGCCAGTTCAACGAAGGAGATGTACAGCATTGGTGGCATCTTCCGTCTGGAAGAGGTATCCGTACCCGTTTCTCGGATGACTGTTTGTGGTTGCCGTATGCTGTCTGCCGTTACGTCCTGTCCACTGGAGACACAGGTGTGCTTGATGAGAAAACTCCTCTTCTCTCAGGTCGTCCGGTTCCTGAAAATGAAGAGTCATATTATGACATGCCTTACAGAGGGGATAAGAAGATCTCGGTTTATGAACACTGTGTGCTTGCCATTGAACTTGTCATGTCCCGTATCGGGGAGCACGGTTTACCGCTTATGGGATGCGGAGACTGGAATGACGGCATGAACCTGGTTGGCATCAAGGGCAAAGGCGAGAGCGTATGGCTTGCGTTCTTCCTCGCGGAGGTCATCCGGCAGTTCGAGAAATTAGCTGAAAAACGGGAGGATGTAAAATTCGTTGAAAAATGCATTGAGATGAGGACATTCCTCAAGGAAAACATTGAGGAGAACGCCTGGGACGGACAATGGTATAAACGAGCCAATTTTGATGACGGAAGCCCGCTTGGTTCACATGTTAATACCGAATGCAGCATCGACTCGATTCCACAAAGCTGGGCTGTGCTCAGTGCAGCGGCAGATCCTGAAAGGGCAAAACAGGCAATGGATGAAGTGGAAAAACGCCTGATACGTCCTGACCTTGGACTTGTACAGCTTTTTGATCCTCCTTTTGACAAGGCTGAACCTTCCCCCGGCTATATCAAAGGATATATTCCCGGAGTCAGGGAAAACGGTGGACAGTATACTCATGCTGCGGTTTGGGTTGGGATGGCATTCTCAAAGCTGCATGACGTTAAACGGTCCTGGGCTCTGGCAAAGATGCTCAATCCTGTGAACCATGGTACGACGACCGAGCAGATAAACAAATACATGGTCGAACCTTATGTTGTTGCCGCCGATATCTATACCGCAAAAAATCATGAAGGACGCGGCGGCTGGACCTGGTATACCGGCAGTGCAGGCTGGATGTACCGCTTCTTTGTGGAAAGCCTGCTTGGGCTCAAGCTGGAAGTGGACAGGCTTTCCTTCGAACCGGTACTCCCGGTGGACTGGAAGGAATGCACAATACACTATCGCTTCCGTGAAACCGTCTATCATATTAAAATCCACATCTTAGGTCTTGAAACATGGATCGTAAGAAAAGTCATGGTGGATAATAACGAGCAGGGGGATCTGCAGGTCCACATGGTCGATGACCGGCAGGACCACAATGTTGTAGTTGAAGTAGGATGAGTGAATTGATTTCCTGGCCAACTGAAATCCCTGCGACTGCTCTTGAATTCCCCCTATGGAGTTATATCTTTTTAGATTGCAGATAACAAGTCCACTTTTTAGGAAAGGATCCCCCATATGCAGGCATACAAGGAAGTTTCGGAGGAGTTCCTGTCGAAACAGCGGCTTCTGGTTGTTTCACCCCATGCGGACGACGAGTCGTTCGGATGCGCCGGCACTATGGCTAAGATCAAGAAACTGGGAGGGGAGGTCTTCGTGCTCGTGATGAGCGTCGGAGACCTAAAGCTCTACGACGGGAAGAAGGATGTTGTCAAGGGGACCACCCGTGAGGAGGAGTTCGAGGCTGTTGCAAAATTCCTCAAGCTGGACGGCTACGATATCTGGTACAAGGATCCTGAGACGCATCTCCGCCTTGATAGGATACCGCAGAGGGATCTCATTAACGTCATTGAGAAAGAGAGCAAGGTTTCGCTCGATAAGATCAACCCGACAATGGTCGCACTTCCGGCCATCTCCTACAATCAGGACCATGTCGCGACATTCAAGGCCGGATTCACAGCCTGCAGACCGCACGATCCGAAGGTCAAGGCGTTTCCAAGGGTGGTGCTTAGCTATGACAACCAGACGCTTTTCTGGAACGTGGACTATGACAAGTTCCATCCGAACCTATATGTCGACATCAGTGATTTTCTGGATGTCAAACTGAAGGCGCTTAGCCTGCACAAGTCCCAGCTCAGGCATTCGCCGCACCACTGCAGCATAGAGAACATGGAATATCTGGCGAGGACCAGGGGGCATGAGATTTCCGTCAAGGCCGCCGAGGCATATGTCTGCCACAGGCTGGTGCTATAAAAAACGGATGGATGGATTGTTGGATGAATGGATGATTGCGTTTTAAGCCGAAGAAATTCTCAATAGAACATCCATCCAACCGCCCAATCGTCCATACAATAGAAATTTAAAGGAGCAAGAATGAGTACGGGTAAGAATAAGAAGATAAAAAGTGCAATAATCGGATGCGGAGTGATTGCGCCGTCGCACACCGACGGTTATACCAAGGCTGATGTTGAAATCGCATGGGCCTGCGATCTTGTCAAGGAAAAAGCCGAGAAGCTGGCGGAGAAATTCAAGATATCAAAGGTTGGCACGGATTTCAGGCAGGTTCTAGCTGATCCCGAGGTGGACTGCATTTCCATCTGCACCGACCATGCGAGCCATTCGATGATAGCGGTTGAAGCGTTCAAGAGGGGAAAGCATGTAATATGCGAGAAAGCACTGGCTTCTACTCATCAGGGGCTCGAGAACATGATGGACGCCCACAGGAAGCACAAGGACCTCGTATTTTCCGGAATCTTCCAGAACAGGTACAACAAGGTCTACCAATTGGCTAAAAAGTTGATCTCGGAAAATGCGCTGGGAACTCTGCTCAAGGCTGATCTGCATGTTCATTGCATCAGGACGGACTCATATTATGAAGCCGACGAATGGCGCGGAACATGGGCGAAAGAAGGTGGATCTCTCATGATAAACCAGGCGATCCACTTCGTTGACATCCTTGGATGGATAACTGGAGGCGTGAAATTCGTTTCCGGCACGTATTCGAACATCACCCACCAGGATTCCATCGAGACCGAGGATACCGCAGTAGCGTTCCTGAGATTTTCCAACGGGGCTCTCGGAACAATATCTGCGACATCCTCCAGCAACCTGAATTGGGACCAGTCGATATATCTTAACGGAACCAAGGGATCTCTGGAGCTCAGGAACGGGAAAATCCTCAGGATTGAACTTGAGAAGAAGGAACTTGCCGAATCTATAAGCTCGGAAATCCAGAAGATCAGTGAAGAGGCTAAGGCAGGCGGTCCTGGAAAGACATACTATGGTCCGAGCCACAGCTGCCAGATAGCCGACTTCATCGATTGTATCCGTACTGGAAAAGAACCATTCATAACTGGGGAATCTGCAAGGCATGCTGTCGACATCGTGCTTGGGATCTATGAGTCCCACCGCGACAAGAAATGGGTTAAGATCTGAAAATATCCACTTGGAATTCAGAAGACAGGAGACAGTAGTCAGAATGGAATATCGAGAAACCCCTGTTTATCCTGACTTCTGAATTCCGTCTCCTGACTTCATTGACATTGAATGGAAGCCTGAAAGGAATGAACCAATGCTTCTCATCGTGCCCAGGTTCAGGCTTTGGCTTTCTTTTCCACCACTCGGTGCATTATATGTTGCATCACAATTTAGAAGGAGAGGGAGAACAGTCTCGTTGATAGACGCGAACTTCCTTTCGGAGACGGAATTCTGGAAAAGGGTCGACAATGAGATAGAAGCTCATGACACGGTTGGAATCACTGCCAACATCTCCCATGCCTCCTCGGCGATAGAAATTGCTTCGCAGATCAGGAAAAAATATCCCGACCGCAGGATAATATGGGGTGGTCCGTATCCGAGCGCCGAATACTCAAGGCTTGTTCCCGATGTGGCAGATGCCGTGGTAATAGGAGAAGGTGAAAAACAAGCCTCACTTCTAGCTGAAGGAAGGAAATTCAGCGATGTTCCCGGCATGGCGTATTTTGATGACGGGAAGATCAAGGTGAACGAAAGAGCGAACTTCATTCAAAACCTTGACGAGATTCCTTTTCCGGCATGGGACCTTGTTAAGGAAAACAGATATGATTTTCCCGGAAGGAAACCGGCATTTTCAATGCTTACCCAGAGGGGTTGCCCATTCAAATGCATTAACTGCTCGACATTCATGCATGGCAATATGTTCAGATCCAGGAGTCCGGACAACATCGTGGAGGAGATGGAATTTCTTATCAAGGATTACAGATGCCGTGAGATACACATATGGGACGACAACTTCACTCTCCAGCCTGAAAGGGTTAAGAAGATATGTGAGTCGATTCTGAAAAGGGGCTTGGAAAAGAAGCTACGTTTTGTTCTTCCTAACGGCATACGGGCAGACATTTATGATGATGAAATGTTTACCATGATGAGGAAGGCTGGTTTCTATTTGATGGCCGTTGCTGTGGAATCTGGTGACCAGAAGGTCGTCGACAAGCTGGGAAAGGGGCTGGATCTTGGAAAAGTTCCGGAGTTTCTCCGGAAACTGGATGAAAAGGGTTTCAGGATAGCATTGTTCTTCATGATGGGCTTGCCCTTCGAGAGCAGGGATTCAATCATGAAAACAGTCAACTTCGCATCCTCTCTTCCAGGACATCACTCGCATTTCTTCATGGTTACTCCTATGCCCGGAACGAAATTATATGAAATGGTCGCGGAAAAACGCAATCTTGAAATGAAATATGAAAATGAAACTATAAACTATGAGGATGGAAGCGACAGGTTTTCCAGTCCGGATGTGCCAGCTGATGAACTGAACCGTATCCGCAGGCTCGCATACCGCAGGTTTTATCTCAACCCTAAAAGGCTCTGGGATATTTTCCGGACGATGCTGAGGGATGGAGGACTGTTCTATGATTTTCATTTCCTGGTAAAAAATATCTTCAACATGGTTTGCAGGGGGCATAGGTCTTGAACGCATTTTTCAAATCGCGTATAATCGAACTCCTTTTCGGCACAGGCATCCCGATGGTCGGATTCTTCTGTGCTGTCAGGAACATGGAAGGCCTGTCGCTTCTTTATATCGCCTATCCATTGCTACTGATCACGGGATGGCATGTGCTTGCTGTGAATGACATCTGCTTCGACAGGAAGAAATTCTCCTTTTCGCTGAAATATTTCCTACCTATAATAGTTGTTCCCATCATCCTCGGAATCTTCTGTCTGCAAAAGCCTGTTTTCGCCCTTGTTCTTTTCCTGATAATCGTCAACTGGAACATCTATTCAGTTTATGGGAAATATCACTGGCTGACAGGGCTTTTCCATAATTTCTCCGGAGGCTTGCTGCATTTTCTTGCCGGTATTGCAGCTGCGGGGTGCTCCGACATGTTCCAGTTCGCACCACAGGCGCTTTTTTTCGGATTTGCGATGCTGTCCGGAGCGGTCCACCATGACGCCAGCCACAGCGCAGAGGATCTTGACCATAATTACAGGACCGGTGCGGTAGTCTTCGGAGAGTTCAACTGGTGGAGGCTGGGCATTCTACCGATGTTCGTGGGTATGATATTCCTTCTTCATACGAATGATATGCCGTTCATGCTTTCATTCTGCATTTCCACATCCATCTATTTTGTCCTTTATCTGGCGATGTCCACATTTAAGCCGGCAGGTTACATGCTTTACTTCAGGCTGTTCTGCAGGATTGCCTTTGCGATCGGTGCCATTGGATATGTCGTGCTGAAAATAACGAGGTTGGGCTGATGGACAAGGAAGGCAACATCCTGCCGGAAAGTGATTTCACTGTCGTAGGCGCATCGTTCGCCGGCAGCCTCCTCGCCTCAAAGCTGGCAAAGCATGGGAAAGTCCTGCTCATAGACAAAAGAGAGCCTGGCTCCAGGCTGAAATGCGGCGGTGGTGTGAGGGCTAAGGAGTTTGAAACTCTCGGTCTTGACATCCCACATGTCAAAATAGATATAATAACAATGGCTGGCAGCGGGAAAACTGCCGGGTTCAAATCAGGTTATGTCGTTGTCGACAGGCGTGAACTTGATATGGCAATATTGAAGAAGGCTGTTGATTCAGGGGTGATTTTCCGCAAGGCAGAATATCTATCGCACGATCCCGCGAGAAATATTTTCAATATAAGAATCGATGGACAAATACAGGAGTATGCATATAAGAAGCTAATACTTGCGAAGGGATTCGATCCGGCAATCCAGGGGAAGTTCTACGGATCAAGCTATGTTGAAATGGTCGAGAGCAGGAGCAGGCATGAAGCTGAGTTGTATTTCAGTCTTCTTCAGGATACACCTGGATACTGCTGGATTTTCCCTCTTCCTGGAGGGAAGGTGAATGTCGGCATAGGTTCACTTTCTACTAGGCCATTCTCAAAGGAGGTTTTCAGGAAGTTCAAGGAGGAACAGGGAATAACAGGCAGGATCTTGTGCAAGGGAGGTGGAATGATCCCTCTTGTGCCAGTTTCAACTGTGATGGACGGCAATGTCTATCTCTTCGGCGATTCCGCCGGAATGGTCTTCTCGGCGAACGGTGAAGGGCTCAGGAATATTATCAAGATGAGCGACATATGGGCCGACTGCATTGCCAACGGAAAGAACCTGAATACAGCATGGATTACGAACAGGACTTTCATAAGGCTTTTAATCAGCTCAATTGTCGTTAAATTAATTGCCGCGTCCGGAGGATATGATACCAACATATATAATTTCCTGAGCCGGATGGCGGCTTTAATGAGGAGAATGACGCAATGATCAAGGATATCTTTGAAATTGAAATCACCGATGTGGCCTATGGAGGGAATGGACTCGGACGCAAGGACGGTTTCGTCTATTTCATTCCTGGCACGCTGCCGGGAGAAGTTATCGAAGTGGAGGAAACAGATAGGAAAAAGAACTTTGGAAAAGGCAAGCTCATTTCCATCCTGCGAACTTCGCAGAACCGGATTACCCCCGTCTGCCCTTTGGCATATTCTCCCAAAAATAGTAAAAGTGCCCCTGGGCACCTTGGGCAGTGCCCTGGGTGCAGCTACCAGCATGTGAAATACGAGGAGGAGATCCGGATCAAGAACGGGCATCTCGCCAATTTCATAAAACACAACCTGAAGATAGATCCTGCAACGATAATGGATTCTCCTGTGCCGTCTCCGAAAGAACTGAACTACAGGAACAAAGTGGTCATGCATTTCAGTGAGCATGGCCTGGGATATTACGGGAGCGACAATGAAAGCATCATCGACGTTGATCAATGTCCTCTTGCCATGCCGGAGATAAATGCGAAGCTCGCGGAAGTCCGGAAGGACCTGGGCAAATACTCAGGTTGTTCTGACATAACCTTCAGGTGTGATGGCAATGGAAAGGTTCATTCCTGGACAGACGAGGATGCTGGTGATGATATGCTGAATGAGGAAACAGCATTTGGTGCATTGGAAGTCCCGTTAGGAAGTTTTTTCCAGGTGAATTTGAAATGCGCAGAACTTCTTGCCGATGAAGCTGTGAAGATGATATCCGCTTCAAAGGCGATGAAACTTGCCGATCTCTACTGCGGCTGCGGATTCTTCAGCATTGCGGCGGCAAAAGGAGGTATAGGGGAGGTGACAGGCGTCGACAGCGACTACATGGCTGTTGAGTCGGCGGAAAGGAACGCAGAACGGCTCCTGCTTGCGGGGAAATGCAGTTTCCTTGCGAAATCCGCAGAGGCTTTCATGACGGAAAACTCCAGGAAGCTGAAGACTGACGACCTTGTACTGCTTCTCGATCCACCGCGATCCGGACTCAGCCTCAAACTCAAGAACCAGCTGATCTCTACCGGTATCAGGAAGATCATCTATATCTCATGCGCTCCGGACATGATGGCTCGTGACATGAAATTCCTTTGCGGCTGCGGATTCAATCTCAGGAAAGCGCGGCTTTTCGATATGTTCCCACGGACTCCGCACTTTGAGACGATAGCTTACCTGGAGAAAGTTTAGCCACAGACTTTCATCCTCCTTCGAGGACTACGGAGGACAGGCAGACCGGGAATGACGACTTCTATAAATATTTATGAAGAATTAATTTCTTTTGACAGGATAACGGGATAAGCCGGATTGAATTAATTCAAAAGAGTCCTGAAAATCATGTAATCCTGTCCGTAATAAAATCACACAGAAGGATGATTCTGCAGTGCGGCTATGAAAGCTTCCTGATTTTCAACTACGGCCACAAGGGAGTCTCCGACCATGATCTCGGTACCACCTTTAGGGACGATCAGCTGTTTTCCCCTGAAGATCGAGACAATATTGCAGTTTGCAGGAAGTTTCAGCTCTTTTATCTTTTTCCCTACGGAAGCATCTTCCATCCTGATGACATATTGGACGAACTCCGCAGTTTCAGCGGCTTTTTCGAATTTCAGCTTCTGTATGAACTGCTTTCTCTTCTCACTTTTCAACAGTGCCTCGGAATAGGCCGATACCAGATCCCTTCTTCTGAGCACCCCGAGGCATTTTTTACGGTTGGCATATTCGACCACGGGAAGCGACTGGATGTCCTCTCCTCCAAGCATGAGCATTGCATCCTCGAGCGTGTCAGAGGGATATGCTGTGTATAATTTCTTCGTGCAGATATCGGCGACAATCCCTGAATTAAGAAGTTCCGGCTTCTTGTAGAGATCCTGTATCGTGACAATTCCAAATAAGTTCCCATGGGTGTCCACGACCAGCGAACGGCGGCTGTCGTTGTCATGGAGATGGGCTTCCAGGTCTCTTAGCGGCATGTAGGCCGGCACGGTAAGGCAATTTTCTATGGGCAGCATCGCCTCTTCGACTTTTATCATCTCAAGCAAAGGCCTGTGTTCCATGGCTGAAACATCGATTCCCTTGGCGGCGAGCTGGCAGGTGAAGATGCTTTCCTTGTTCAGCCATTCGGCGATTACAACGCTTATGACGGTAGCGAACATGAGAGGAAGGATTATCTGATAGTTCCTTGTCATTTCAAATATGATTATTATGGCCGTGACTGGTGCACGTGCCGCCGCTCCGAACACTGCGGCCATTCCTACGATGGCATAGACATGAGGTTCTGTGACAAACTTCGGACAGATGTCCTCGACAATTTTTCCGAACGCACCGCCGGTCACCGCCCCGATGAAGAGAGCTGGGGCGAAAACACCTCCAGAAGCTCCTGAGCCGATACATACCGATGTTCCTACCATCTTGGCGAAAACAAGTATGACAAGAAACGGCAGTATGAAACTGGGATCGCCGTTGAGGACTTTTTCCATAACTGGAAATCCCGGACCATAGAGTTCAGGGACGCTGAATAGAAGTATTCCGAACAGGAGTCCTCCGAAGGCTGGTTTGAAGAAATTTGGGATTTTGTTGTTTTTCTCAAAACTCACCTCGGCATAAAGAAGCGTCCTGATGAACAATACTCCTACGACAGCGCTGACTATTCCCAGCAGGAGGAAAAGGAAGAGCTCCCATCCGGACTTCATCTGGAAGAAAGGCAGGCTTATATGGAATGCGGGATCATCACCCAGCATTGCACGGCTTATTACTGATGAGGAGACCGAAGCTACGACAACAGAGCTGAATTCCCTCAACCCGGCGCGCCGCATGATCACCTCAGTAACGAAGATGACTCCGGCGATCGGGGCATTGAACGTTGCAGAAAGTCCGGCTGCGGCCCCGCATCCGAGGAGCGTTATTGTCTTGCTCTCATTCAATTTCAGGAACTGTGCAATGGATGAGCCGACTCCGGCCCCGATCTGGACGATAGGCCCTTCTCGTCCGACGGATCCGCCGGTGCTGATGGTGATTATTGAGCCGATTGACTTTGCCAGGACGACAATGGGCCTGATAAGTCCTCTTCCCGCGGCAACTGTCAGGATCACATCAGGAACACCGTGTCCCCTCGCTTCAGGAGCGAGGAATTTGAATATCGGTGCAATGACCAGTCCTCCCGCTGCTGGCAGGGCTATGTAGAGCCAGTGTTTTTCCATGGCGAACCCCCTGAAGAAATCCGTGAGCCACAGGATCGCCTTTATGAAATATACGGCCAGGAGTCCGGTGGAGGTTCCGACGATCAGCGCGAAGACTATCATGAAGGCAAAATCAGCCTTCCTCACCTCATTGACGAATGAAACAAGCCTGTTGAACAATTTTAACGAAATATCCATAATATAGAAATAAATCCCTGATCAAAGAATGGGGCCTTAGCAGGTTTGCAGAGGTCTATCCTAAATCAAGGGAGGGTTTTGAAAATGCATTCATATGGGTTTAATATTGACATAGGATTCATTTTATTCAAGAATATATTAATGAGAGTCAATGCAGGGGACAGGGGATGTACATTCCAATTTTTGAATCTGGGGAGTCGACATGAATACATTCGGACATCAAGGAAGGAGAATTCTCCTATATAAGATTTTCCTGGTTCTTGGCCTTGTTGCAATATTCATCGTTGACCTGTCTATCCCATTAGGCCTGATAATCTGGTTGAGCTATATACCACTGATATTTCTTGCGGTTTTTCTGAAGGACAGGGGCTTCCTCAGATTCCTCGGTTTCCTATCATGCGGTTTCATCATACTTGCATTCTTCTTTGACGTTTCGAGGGTCAAGGAACTGGTTCCTTTTTGGATTTCCGTATATCACAGGATGTTTGGGATAATTATCATATTAATAATTGACCACATATCATGCAAGCTTCTGGAGACCCGTGAAATTGTCGGAAAACTGGAAAAACTGATCAAGGTTTGCGCCTGGACCAAGAGGATAAATGTCGACGGAGAGTGGATAAGCCTTGAGGAGTTCATGAGAAGATACCTGGACAAGGATGTCACCCATGGGATCTCCCCGGAGGCTTATGAAAAGATGCTGAAGGAATCAAATGTAAAGCACGAAGGAGGCGTGAAGGGCAAGCAAGATCTTCATGATACTGAGAATCCTGCCCGGGACCAGTAGTTTTATTTGAGCTTTCAGAAATCATCCTTCATCGTCCGGATAACGGTTGTGAATTCCTGCAGATACCGATAAATAAAAACATTTATCTCTTGACATTATTTTTTGAAGGCCTTAACTTGTCATGGGTGTATCGGTATGCCGGTATAGGTTTTGAATGGTCGGGCCGCCATTCGGTAAATATTAATTTACTGGAGGTGGTCTATGAAGACCGGGAATGCTCCTTCCTGTGAAAATCCTTCCGGGTGCCTGGTCAGGCTCTACTGGATGCTTTTTGGCAACATACTACTTCTGGGATGCGCCGCCTTGATGATGAAGACAGGGGCCATTGCAATATATGGCTCAGCATATTTTGCTGTCGCGGCATCAATCATAGCTGCAAGGTTTGCAGACATAAGATATTTCAACGGGCAGAAAGCGGATGCTTCGGGTCCGGCCACAATGGACGACATGAAAAAATATGCCGCAACCGTCTTCGCCATATACCTTTTATTTTTCATCGTCCTATATGTGGCAAAACTTAAGATCTGATCCCAGTATCGCAACGAAGGAGTTTCCATCATGAAAAAGCTGTTATCCCTTGATATTGCCGGCCTGGTCAAAGAGCTATGGCGTTCGGATCCGGAAGTCATGAGAATCCTCAAGGACTCGGAGTCCCTTTCTGATGCAAGGGACTCCCTTTTCCATTATCTCAACGACCTCGAAAGGCAGTATTTCAACATATTCTCCGAAGTCGGCTACAAGGACATGAACATCTCTGAAAAGCATATTGCCAAGGAGTGCATACGCGTCTTAAAGAATATAATCAGGACTGAGAACGAAAAACTCACGGGATTTTCAGCATTGTCCAAGATCTACAAGCTGGCAAAGGGCGTCAACCCCGGGGAAACAGGCGTGGGAGAAGGATTCCTTCTTGAGATAATCCATCTTTTCCGAGGGATAAAAGGAAAGACCGGCATATTCCGGAAAACGGATCTTTTCCCTCCATTCAGTGAAGAATACAGAGATGCAAAAGCGCGTTCACACGAATTGGACATGTACTCGGCAATGATGGAATCGTGTTTCAGCAGGTTCAGAACAGGGCTTGATCCGTCTTTGGTGGAGGAAAGGAAGAGCAACAGGGATGAACTTCTTACATATTTCAAGGCTACTCCGGAGGACTGGGAGAATCCTGTATGGCAGCTCAAGAATGTAATAAAGGATTTGAAGACGATTTCAAGGCTTACCATGCTGGAAAATGACGAGAGGAAGGGGCTTCTTGCCGCCGAAGCGGCCGGAATACCTGTGCAGATTACACCATATTACATGTCATTGTTCAACAGGGACGGCAGATGCCAGTATGATCGTACCATTAGGGCACAGGTGATCCCTTCGGAGGAATACTGCCTCTGCGTAGCTGAGAAGAAAAAAGAAGGTTGTGACATGGACTACATGGGGGAGAAGTCTACAAGCCCGGTTCCATGCATAACACGCAGATATCCCAAGATTGCAATACTCAAACCCTTCAATTCCTGTCCGCAGATCTGTGTCTATTGCCAGAGGAACTGGGAGATCAAGGAACTTGAACAGGGTGAGGTGACCGGGAAGATGCTCAAGGAGGCGCTGCGCTGGCTTGCAAAGAACCGTAACATATCCGAGGTACTCGTCACAGGCGGAGATCCCCTCTCTCTTACAAGCGGCAACCTTTACTGGATAATATCCCAGCTATCAGAAATGAAGCATGTCAGGAGGATCAGGATAGGTACCAGGACGCTGGTCACGCTTCCCTGCAGGATCAATTATCCTTTCCTCGATACGATTTCACGGTTCCATGAATGGGGCAAGAGGGAGATCTGCATTATGACACATGTGGAATCCCCTGTGGAGATAACTCCGGACGTGCTGGAAGCCATCAAAAAAATAAAGGCCATTGGCGTCAACATATACAATCAGCAGGTCTTCACATATTACACCAGCAGGAGGTTTGAGACTTGCTTCCTGAGGAAGACCCTGAAGATGTGCGGTATTGATCCTTATTATACTTTCAACACTAAAGGCAAGGAGGAGACCGTGGACTTCAGGGTTCCCATCGCCCGCATCGAACAGGAGCGTAAGGAGGAAGCAAGGCTTCTTCCCGGGATTGAAAGGCTTGACGAGCCTGTCTTCAACGTACCCAAGCTCGGAAAGTCGCATCTGAGGGCCTGGCAGGATCACGAACCGGTGATGATCATGCCTGACGGAAAGAGGGTCTACAGGTTTTATCCATGGGAGGAGAGGCTGCGTTACACCGAGGCCTATCTATATACCGACATCTCCATATATGATTATCTTAAGAGGCTTGAGGCTGATGGCGAGAAGGTCAATGATTATGAATCGATATGGCTTTATTTCTAAGGTGATTCCATGCTGCTGATGGGATCGATATTCGTCGTAGGCTACATGGCGATAGTCTTCGAGCATTCTCTCAAGCTGAACAAGGCCGGAGCCGCACTTCTTACAGGGACGACCCTTTGGGCCCTTCTCAACCTTTATCCCGGATATGAGACCGGTATCCTGAACCATCATCTGACTGAAAGCATGGCTGAGATAGCCGGAATAGTCTTCTTCATTCTTTCGGCGATGGTCATTGTGGAAATAATAGATACTCACCATGGATTTACCGTTATCTTCGATCTCATCAAACCTCAAACGACAAGGGGGTTTGTCTGGATAGCCGGCTGGGGCGCGTTTTTCCTGTCAGCGATCCTTGATAATCTTACGACTACCATAGTGATGATCTCGATGCTGAGAAAGACCAATCTGGACGTCCGGCAGAAGATGTGCGCAGCCTCGATCTTCATAATTGCCGCAAATGCCGGAGGTGTCTGGTCTCCAATCGGCGACATAACAACAACAATGCTCTGGGTCAATGAAAAGATAACAACCGGAGCAATCGTTGTCAGGCTTTTTTTCCCCAGCGTTCTTTCTTTCCTGGTGCCGCTCCTGATAGTGACATTCATGTATTTTAAGAAGCAGGAACCGTTTTCCATAGAAAAAAAGGAGGGGGATGTGGGAGGCTATCCAAAACTGATCTTCGTGCTTGGCATATGCCTGCTTGCCTCCGTGCCTGTGTTCAAGATGCTTATACATATTCCGCCATATCTCGCAATGATGCTTTCACTCGGTATCTTCTGGATCATAATTGAGATATTCTTCAGGAAGCACAGTTCAGCTGTTTCCGACATCAATTCAATACTCAAGAAGATAGATTACTCCACCATTTTCTTTTTCATCGGCATTCTCCTGGCGGTATCAGCCCTTAACGAAATAGGGATATTTTCCGAGATGTCCAGGATCATAAGCCGGAGCAATCTCGGCATACCTGCCGTAACAGCGATCCTCGGTGTATTGTCTGCCATTGTCGACAATATCCCCCTGCTGGCCGCGGCGATGAAGATGTTCCCGGTAGAATCATATCCGAAGGACCATCATGTGTGGACATATCTGGCATTCTGCACCGGATACGGTGGAAATCTCCTTATAATCGGTTCTGCCGCAGGTGTCGCCGCGATGAGCTTCATAAACATAAGCTTCATATGGTTTCTCAGAAGATTCACGATCATCGCGGCCATAGGATTCATGGCGGGAATGGCAGTCCTCCTCCTGTTGAACTCTGTTTCATGAAGGATTCAATGGGAAGGAGAAGAAATTCAAATATTAGAATAAAATTATTTTCATGCTTGAAAAATTTTCTACATACATTTAGTATGCCTTGGGTGTATCGGTATGCCGATATAGGTTTTTTGAATGGTCGGGCCGCCATTTGGTAGAGTGTGAATTTAATGGAGGCAGTCATCAAATCAGTGAATACATCCTTACTTCCATATTTATAACGGACACCAGGCCATCTTCGCCAGCTTGGTTCGTATGACAGCCAATATACGCTGACATGAAATATTTGACGGCATTCCTTTTCATAAAGGATTTCTCATTTACATCAATGAAGGAATGCCTTCCAAAATTTCTGGCAGTAAGGTTTTTTTAATAAGATCAGGCAGCTTGTGCATATCGGGGGGATAATCCTTATTGTTATTGCCGTTAGGGTTTTTCCCCATGTGAATCGAATGGACATCCATTTGGACAAAGGGTATGCTCAATACAGGGTTGCCCAATAATACATATAAGAATACTGAAATTTAAAATAAATGAAAAATCAGGGGGAGGTGATGATGGGAATAGGCGATAAATCCTAATTAAAAGTCAAATGGTTCAATGAAAAGGAGGATTTTTATGATTGCCCAATCACCTAAACTCAAAATCTGCATGACTCATTACGCCTTCTATCCCACGACGGGAGGCGTTGAATCCCACCTGCTTGACCTCTGCAAGGGGCTTGTAAAGCAGGGGCATGAAGTATTTGTGCTCGTAGGCCCATACAAGGAACGACCGGAATTCGAGGTGCTCGAAGGGCTGAAGATTTTTCGGAACAAGCTCATGGATCCCGAATGGATACGGGATGAGAAGGGGAAGAAAGGGCTTGCCGCCGACGAGGAGGACAAGGAGATCATCGATGCGATCAGGAAGATGTATGAGGAATTTATTGCCGAGCACAAGATAGATGTTATGCATGGCCATAACTTCCACCATTTCGTACCTGAACACGCGCTTGCCCTGAGTGAGCTGTGGGAAAAGGGAATGCCGAACATACTGACAGTCCACGAGGTCTGGAGCGAATTCATCTGCGAGGATCTGCTCAAGAGGGCCAAGTGGGACGCTGTCATAACCTTCTGCAAGCATGTCACCGAAGGCATAAAGGAACAGGCCCCTCACCTTGAGAACATCGAAGTAATTTATCCGGGAATAGATGTCAAGCTGTTCTCGCAGGAGAACGTCAATTCAAAATGGTCTGACAAGCTCGGTCTCAAGGGCCGGCCAGTGATCATCCATCCTGCGCGCATGCTGCCTTGGAAAGGGGTGATCTACAGCGTGAAGGCAATGCAGCTGGTGCTGAAGAAGGTGCCGGATGCTCTCCTTATAATCACTGATACCGAGGACATAGTCGACTGGATACGCGAGCTCCAAGGATACAAGGATGAGGTACTCCAGCTGATACAATCTCTTGGTCTTTCCAAGAACATCATCACACAGCCGTTCCCATACATGGAACTGCCATGGGTCTACAATTCATGCGATGTGGTGATCTATCCGACAATAGGGGAGGAGCCATTCGGACTTGTTCCTGTTGAAGCGATGGCGTGCGCGAAGCCTACTGTCGTCACTCCTAGCGGAGGAATGAAGGAATCCGTCGTCGGGGACGAGACAGGTTTCTTCGTTGAGAAACGGAATACCCAGCAGCTTGCTGACAGGATAATCCTTCTCCTGCAGGACAAGAAGAAGGCCGGGGAGATGGGAAGGAAGGGCCGTGAAAGGGCGGTCGAAGTATTTTCCCTTGAACGGATGACCAGTGACACAGTCAAGGTGTATGAGAACGCAATAAAAAAACACAGGAGCTAATTCACGGGAAAAATATTTTGCTGTCATCCGGTGCCTGTTTGTTCTTTCTCCTACGGGTGCCGGATGACGGCTCTTATATACAGACGGAAATACTGATCAATTAAAAATAGAGGAGGCTGAAATGGCTATCACACCTAAACTCCAGACCATCCACATGCCGATATCTCCTCAGGGATGGGGTCTTGAACCAGCGGGATCAAGGGATTCCTCTTTCTTTTCGAAGTTCGGACTGTCCAAGGAGGATTTGGAGAACCGTGCCCGTAACAACACATATTACTGGCTCTGCAAGCAGTTCAACAATGAGATCGGCGCATTCCATGGATTCTATGATGCGAGGACGCGTTATTTCGCGGATCCGCAGAACGTGAATCTCATAGCCCCATTCCAGTGCATGGCCGCCTTCGACAGATATCAGGATGAGATGCTCCTCGACATGGCGCGCAAGTCGGCCGACTGGTTGCATGTGAATCTTGCAGAGACGCATCCGATGAGCCTTGTGCTGGGGGGCATACTCGACAATATAAAGAGGGATCAGCTGTGGACCAAGTATGCTGCTGACTATGTTGTGCTCAACCTCGGGCTATGGGAGCGAATGGACAACGAAGTCTATTTGGACAGGGCTGAACAAAGCAGCCATTTCCTGCTGCAGTCGCAGAACCACAATTTCTCTCCAAAATATGATCACTGGCGCGAGGAGTGGAGGGAACGGGGATGGCAGTCCTTCGGAAGGGTGATAATAGCATTGATCTCCCTTTATGAGTTTACAAAGGATGAAGCTTGGCTCTTCCGCGCCGAGGCGTGGGCGGAATATGGACTGACGCTCCAGGCCGAGAACGGATGCTTCTATCTTATCAACAACAACTATTACAGCAGTGACATCGCTGCGCCAGAGATACTCGCATTCCTCCGGATGTATCTGAGGACCAAGGATGAAAGGTTCCTCAAGGCCGGACTTCGTTTTGCTGACTGGCATCTTGTTATGCAGTTGGCAGACGGTTCCTGGCCCCTGAGCGAAGACAGATGGGGGGTTGCTGTAACCAAGTATAAGGGTCCCGGCGACATGCCGAACATAGCCATTGCAATGCTTCTGGCGCACAGGACCACCGGCAAAAGCAAATATATCGCTTCGGCGATCAAGGCCCTCAAGTATTCCATGTCACAGCAGCATCTGCCTGACCAGAATTTCCAGCCGTATCACGAGGATCCCAACACTCATTGGGGGTTCTGGTCCTGGGATCCGCATTACGACTATACCATGTCGGCGGACCAGTCGACTCATCATGCAAGGGGATTCTGGTTCTTCATGGATTATATGCTTTCCTTCTCTGAGGAACAGCTTTCCGGGATAGCTTCAGAATGCCTTCAGATATTTGAAAGTGAACATAAAAGTAAAAAAAATGGAGTTTGACAGGGCCTGAAGCAGAATAATTTGGCATATGAAGGAGCTTGATAATGTTCCTTAAGGCGAAAAGGTCCAGGGAATGGATCATCGAAGAAGGGAAATGGGATCCTAGGCGGAACGAGATTTGGGAATCCCTGTTTTCCCTTGCCAACGGTTACATTGGGGTCAGGGGGTTCCCGGAGGAACCCTTTGATGCCGGGCCGACAAGCCCTGGAATATTCATCGCCGGTGTGTTCGGACAGGGTGAAAACATGATTCCGGAACTTGTGAATGTCACAAATTTCCTATCGGTCGACATATCCTTCGAAGAAGAAAAATTCAGGATGGTTCCGGAAAAGATCAGCGATTATTCCCGTGTCCTTGACATGAAAAGGGGATTGCTTCAGCGTTCGGTGGTCTATTCGTTCAGTGGACGTTCAACCAGGCTCGAATTTGAAAGATTTGCAAGCATCGCACACCCTCACAGGGTCTCACAGTCAATCACAATAACGCCATTGGACTGGTCCGGCAGGACAAGCTTGTGGTTTTGGATGGACGCGGAATCATCTTGGCGTCAGAACTCACTTCTGAAATTTCTTCATTCACAGCATATGGGGCGGGATCGCATCCTTATGGCCACTGAAGCCGAACATACAAAGATAAGGGTTGCGCATGCATGCCGATGTGCATCCTGGGTGGCGCAGGCTCATCCGCCCAAGGCATGGACGGTAGGCGTAGATGCGAAAATAGGATTCCGGTATGATATGGTGCTGGAATGCGGGCAGAAGGCGGTTTTCAACAGGGTGACAGCAACCTATTCGTCAATTGATCCGGATGTCACTTCGGTTGAACGCTGCTGTCTTGATGATGTCAGGGGGATAGCGGACATAAAAGGTGTTGTCTACGGAGTCCGGCGGAGACGGCATGTCGAGGCATGGTCGAGACGCTGGGATAATTCTGATATAAGGATTGACGGTCCGGTTGAAGACCAGAAATCTGTTAGGTTTGCCATATTCCACCTGAACCAGGTCAGTCCAGTGAAGGACATGTTCTCAGGAATCGGTGCAAAGGGGCTTAGCGGTGAAGGATACAGGGGACATGTCTTCTGGGATACGGAAATATTCATGCTGCCGTTCTACATATGTTCGGACCCTAACGCGGCCAGAAGGATTCTCCAATACAGGTATCATATGCTTCCTGGAGCCATGAGAAAAGCAGCTGCAATGGGTTATGGGGGAGCGATGTTCCCATGGGAGAGTGCTCACACAGGTGATGAGACATGCCCCCCTTATGTACCTGATCCCAAGACAGGGGATCCTGTTAGAGTCCTAACCGGGGAACTCCAGCATCACGTCAGTGCAGATGTCGCATTTGGAGCCTGGAAATATTTCCTTGCGACCGGAGACGGGGCGTTTCAGGAAAAAGAACTTCTTACAATTACCGTTCTTACCGCCCGTTTCTGGGCTTCCAGGATCAAGATGGATCAGAAGACGAAACGTTATGTGATCCGAAATGTCATAGGACCGGATGAATACCATGAGGAAATTGACAACAACGCCTATACTAATTTCATGGCCCTTTGGAACTTGAAGTTCGCCGCCGAACAGGCCGAGAGGATGCTGCGGTTCCATAAGAGGAGCCATCTCGTCAGGGAGCTGGGGATAACCCGGAATGAAATTCAGGAGTGGGGAAGAATTGCTGAGAACCTGTTTGTGCCAGGCGCCGGTGTGGAAGGGGTGATAGAGCAGAATGACGGTTTCTTCAAGCTTGATCGCGTTGAGCCCGGTCCGCTGTCATCGAGGACCAGTCCGGATCCGGAGGAAATACGGATGAGGATGATACATCGTTCCCAGATATTGAAACAGCCGGACGTACTCATGCTGACAGTGCTGTTCCCTGAGATTTTTTCCAAAAAGATCAAGCTTGCCAACTGGAAATATTATGAACCCCTGACAACCCATGATTCTTCGTTGAGTCCGGGGATTCATTCGATTGCAGCATCCGATCTCGAACTGAGGACCAAGGCGTATTCATATTTCAAACAGTCGGCCGGCATCGACCTGACGGATGCGATGGGAAATACGAGGACAGGTTTGCATTTTGCAGCAATGGGGGCGACGTGGCAGGCCGTGACAAGGGGGTTTCTCGGACTTAGGCTTGAAGGCTCAGAGCCTGTCATAAATCCCAGGCTTCCGACCACATGGCGGAAGATGTCGATGCGGGTTTGCTTATGCAATATCAAATATGACATAGAAGCAGGACATGACGCCTGCAAAGTTCGGATCGCAGGAGAGGAAAGGAGGCGGATCGATGAGCAATGAACGCTGGGGCGGAACTGTAAACAAGGTTCTTGCGATATTCATAATAGTGCTGGCCCTTCATTTCATGATCATCCTGTTAATAGGGTGGTTCAATGTATGGAGGACTGGCAGGTTGCTGGAGGAAGAGGCAAAGAAGGAACAGGCGGAAGAAGATAATTATTTTCTTTCAGGGGAAGAAGCAATCCGTATGGAAAAAGAAGATGATTCAAACATCATCATCAATGATACCTCAATGAATGATGAGTTTCCTGTAGCTGATGAGCCTGGACCAGACGATGACATACTTCCTCCCTTTGAAGAGGCCATACTGCCGGAACCCAATATGGTGCACAGGCAGATTGAAAGGAAGGAGGAGGGCAATTCCTCTTACAATACTTATACGGTTGCAGAAGGCAATACGCTCTATGGCATAGCACGGAAGACAGGAGTATCCTTGGACGAACTGCGTAAGATTAACCACATCGAGGACGATCTTATAAGAGTTGGACAGATGTTGAAAATACCGTCCATGTCCAATGCGCAAAAATCTCCGAAGAAGGATTTGAACAGCAAAACCGGTCCTGCAAATCCAAAGTCGCAATCCATTTCTCCTGTTGACTCACCCAGATATGGCCTATATCTTGTGAAGAAGGACGATACTCTAAGCAGGATTGCACGTCTATATCATACTACGACAGAAAGGCTGGCAAGGCTAAATGCCATGAAAGATCCTTCAAAACTCAGCCCCGGAGAAGAGATCAAGGTGCCGTCAGGATTATCAATTTTAGAATAAAAGGGATCTCTGAAAATTCACAAACAGCGTGTTAATTCATTTATGCGCGACATATGTCAATTTTTATAAATTCACTATAATGGAGGTAAACATGAAGTTGAATGTAAAGGCTTTTGCACTGACTTCGGGCATCATATGGGGGTTGGGTCTATTCTGCCTCACCTGGTGGATTATTGCATTTGATGGTGCAACTCATGAAGTGACGATGATCGGCAGGCTGTACCGAGGATACAATATCTCTCCGGTAGGCAGCGTAATAGGACTGGTCTGGGCCTTTTTCGATGCACTGATCGGTGGCGCCGTGTTTGCATGGCTATACAACACGCTTGCTGAAAAATTGAAGGCTCCCTGAAACAGCCGGGATAACTGAAATTCAGGTTCTTTTGTCGACAGGCAGGTAATCGGTCAAAGGCGTTCCTGTATAAATCTGACGCGGCCTTCCAATCTTGAACGGAACGCTGTCGTGCATTTCGCGCCAATGGGCGATCCATCCGGGCATGCGACCCATTGCGAACATGACTGTGAACATGTTCGTAGGGATTCCAATCATGCGGTAGAGGATGCCACTGTAGAAGTCGACGTTAGGATATAGCTTGCGCTCTACGAAATAGCTGTCGGCAAGAGCGAGCTGCTCAAGTTCCATTGCAATATCCAGCAGAGGATCTGAAATCTTCCTTTTCGCGAAGATTTTTTTGGCGTATTCCTTGAGTATCCTCGCTCTGGGGTCGTAGTTGTGATAGACGCGGTGGCCAAATCCCATCAGGCGGAACGAACTCTTCTTATCCTTGGCTTTTGCAATGCATTCCTTGGGGGAGAGGCTGGATTTCCGAATCGACTCAAGCATCTCGATGACCCTCTGATTGGCACCGCCATGCAACGGCCCCCATAGAGCACAGATTCCGGCGCAGATCGACGAGTAGAGGTTGACCTTGCTGGAACCTACGAGACGGACAGTGGAAGTGCTGCAGTTCTGTTCGTGGTCGGCGTGTAGAATAAGGAGAACTTCGAGCGTACGGATGATGTCGGGATCCAGTTCATAGCTTTGTACCGGGCTTGAGAACATCATGTTAAGGAAATTCTGCACATAAAGGAGATCTTCCTTGGCGTAGACGAAAGGTTCGCCGATGGATTTCTTGTAGCAGAATGCGGCGATAGTGCGGATCTTGGAGATAAGACGCGCAGCCATTAGATCAAATATTACCTGATCATAGTCCTCGGTATAGAAACCTGGATAATATACTGAAAGTGAATTGACCATGTTGCTCAGCAGGGCCATCGGATGTGCTGTCGGAGGTATGTTTTCAAGATAATGCAGCATGTCCTCATGGAGTAGCGCGTTCAATGAAAGCTTCTTCGTATATTCCGCTCTTTCTGCACGGTTCGGGAGCTTTCCGTATATGAGGAGGTATGACACCTCGATGAATGATGATTTTTCAGCGAGCACCTCTATCGGTATGCCGCGATATCTGAGAATTCCTTTTTCACCATCAATGAATGTTATCGCGCTCTGGCAGGCACCGGTATTCTGGTATCCCGGATCGTAGGTGATAAGCCCAGTCTCGCTGCGCAGCTTGGTTATGTCTATGGCGCTTTCATCAAGAGTTCCGGTTATGACCGGAAGCTCGAGCTTTTTGCCGTTATATGAAAGTTCAGCGTTCATTGTAATCTCCCTGTTATTGTTGTTCAAAGGACATTTACATACAATGAAAATGGCAGAAAGTCAATATGAATTGCAGTATTCAGGCAAAGCAAATAACTTTGTAATGCTTCATTTTTCTATTTTAATTCAAGAAGACAGCCTAAATGTTTACCCGCCGCAGGCGGCGCAATAGGCGACCAGGGCTGGACTCCAACATTAATCTCCCGATTGACCAGTTGCTGAAAATATAAAAGTTAGAGTATCACGTGACCACGTTGTCATGTGGTACGTGACTCGCATGGCAGGTTTTGAGAAAAAGTATTTTAGCCATAAGGACGCGGTATCGAAGGGCGAATCCATGCAATATATTGACACTTATTCATCCCTCTTAACACATCTTCAGAAGATTTCTTCTTGAAACCGGGAACTCGTCAAGTTAGTTTAAAGGAGTATTCCGTGTAGAAACATAATACGGGTAGGGAGTGTTGGGAGATGAAGGACATCACTGCGGCTAAAATCTCTGAACTGAGCGGAGTATCCCCGATAGTTGTTTCAATGATACTTAGGAACAAGAGGAACACCTCTGTCCGTTTCAGCGAGAAGACCAGGAAAAAAGTCCTCGAGTTCGCTGCAGAACACGGATTCCGTCCACATCGCGCGGCGCGTAGCCTCAGGGGGAAGAGCCATAACTCCATAGGCATTTTGCTCAGGGACCAGGGCATGATACCTCATATGGGAATTAGATGGATGCTCGAGAGGGCTTCTGCAAAAGGGCTTCTCATTACCCTCGAATATTTTCCAGATAAGCACAAGGACCTGCCTGTCCTTATCAGGGAAAAATGCGTTGATGGGCTGATAATGTTCGAGGATTTCGGAGATGGCATCAGGAGAGAGATTGAACACTACAGGATACCTTCGATCTGGGTAAATACCGACTATGTTGAGGGAAAGAACTGTATTGTCTTCGATGACAGGGACGCTATGAGTCAGGCCGTCGCAGCTCTGAGCAGGATTGGTGTCGGCAGGATCACTGTAATAAGGAGGAAGTCTCCGTCTTTTTTCACTAGGGAGAGGGATGAAGGGGTCATGGAGGCGGCAGAAAGATATGGTATAAAGGAACTAAGCATCGTCGACAGTATTTCGGGTGGCCAGGCATCATTAGTTCAGAGGAGAAAGAATTCCCGGATAATCAAAGGACTCCTGTTGAGAAGGGAAGCGCCTACCGGATTTATTCTGGACAATAGCTTGGATGCGTCGGTACTTGTTGATGTAGCCACAAGTGAGAGGTTGAAGATTCCAGGGGACCTGCATGTCGTTTCCATAGCTGACCATACGGTAAGAAGCCATTATCCTTTCATAAGCGCGCTTCTAGTGGAAACCAGACTTCTTTCAAATCTTATCGTTGACAATCTTTGCAGACTTATCGGGAATGAAAGGATGGACGGCCCTCTGAAAGTCAAATATGCGATGGAAGGTCCGTTGTCGTTCAAGGTTTCTTCACGGGCGGATGCCTGAGCCACTGAAAAAACAATAAAATTCCTAAAAACCATGCTTGACAATCTAAGGGAATGACGTAAAATATGATATATCGATATATCAAAGCCTGCGGCAATGGAGGTGGAAGATGAATCTGGGCGAGAAAGGAGGACGGAATTCTTCATCGGGCTTTACCCTGATTGAACTATTAGTCGTCATTGCCATTATTGCTATCTTGGCCGCCATGCTTCTGCCTGCCCTCCAGAATGCCAGGGAGTCGGCCAGATCCATTATCTGCGTCAACAATCTCAGGCAGATCATGCTGATGCAAAACAACTACGCGATGGACAACAGCAACTGGATCTTCAGATGCGGATATAATCAGGGCTCAGGATGGAGCATTTCCCAGACGCTCTACGATAACGGCTATACAAATGGCCTGGGCGGACTCAACGTCATGCTATGTCCTGCTGAAAAACCTTATACGTATGAAGATGCATATTCGATGTATGGAGATCAGGCAGGACTCAACGGCAATCCTTATCCGGCATGGCCTTCCTATAGAGTTACAAGCATAACAATTGACTGGGGTACGATAAACGGAGAAGCGGCAGGATCTCAGAATGGTTCATATATGAACATGGCTCAACAGAAATACGCCAGCATCGCCACCATCTATGGAGACAGCTGGATAGCGAGCACCACGAACAAGCAATGGTATTGGACGCCCGGAAATTCAACCTGCGGATCTGCGCTGAGACATATGAAGAAATGCAATTCGGCAATGGTTGATGCTCATATTGAGGGACTTGGATATAATGAGTGCAAGGAAATGAATCCTTCAGTAGGCGTATTCATCGGGAAAAATGGCATCTATGAGTTCACAAACTGAATTAGGAAGCAAAATGGAGACAAAGGACAATTCTGATGATGAATCTGATAAACAGAAAGCGGCAGGAATATTCCGAAATCTCATACCGTGTTCAACATATGATTTACCATTTGTAGACAGATATGCGCAATTTGCTGTTGTATTTGAAAATGGCAAGCCTCTGGGAATAGGAATGATCCAGGTCCGATCAGCATATTCCACATTCCAGGTCGCATATCCAGGTCTTTCGCTCTGGCTGGACGATGAAGGGCAGATGCTGCCAGTTCAGCGCCTCAAGTCCGAATCCCTCCCGTGGTGTGTAACCGAAAAGGGGCGCATCCTTTCCTCCGGTTTCCACGTTGACGTAGAGGTCCGTCATGTTTATCTCGATGAAGTCTCCATGCTGTCCGAGTTCGTCTTCAGGAACAGCGGGAGTTCCAGCGCAAAGATAAAGCCGCTCTGGCAGGGGCAGATCTCAGGTGACAGATGGAGAGGGTCCAAGGAATATCTCAGGTATGGATTCCAGGATGAGCCAGTACTTCGCGAGACCTGGGCGGAAGCTGATGGACAACGTGTCCGCGGCGGGTTGAGAAGCAAAGGAGGGGGTGTCGTAATGCCATTGCCTTCGATTGAAATCGGATGCGAATCCAGCTCCGGCATGGTTACTGCGGTTTCTGATAAGAACTTCTGGACGGACCTGTGCATCGGCAGAAAGAAGCTGGGCGGTCTTTTCGGCCGTTCCCTGTTCTATGCCTTTAAGTGCAAAACACTCGAACTGGAGCCTGGTGAAGAAAGGAAATTCATGTTTTCATGCGAGCTTTCAGTCGCCTCCTATCTTGATGAAAACTTTCATTTCCGAAAGTTGAACCCCGGAAAAATTGACATGGACGGTGCCATAGATGATTCCAGGTCTGCCTTTGAGAAGAGGGTATCTCTCAGGAATCCACCTGCTTGCAAACCTGTGATGGAACAGAAACTCTGGAGGGCAAGATGGGCGCTCCTCAGGACAGGATATCGTGGTCGCGGAAAAGCCGGCGAATATGGGCAGTCTCTTGCGTCCACATGTGTACCAAGCTGCAATGGTTTTACCCGTATATTCTTTTGGGATTCGCTTTTTTCAGCAGTTGCACTGTCTAAATTCGAACCGGAATTTGCCAGAGGGGCAATCAAATCTGTCTTTTCGCGTCAGACGGCTGACGGTCACTGTCCGGAACACAGCTATAATTATCATCTTCCTGCAAGAGATGTGATAGGTGCGCCACAGGCGCCGGTAGCTTCGTGGGCGGTAAAGAATTATCTGAATGATCATCCGGAGGACAAAAGGTTCCTGGATGAAATTTATCCGATGCTCATAAGGAACCATAGTTATTGGAATGTACATGGTGACAAGGACAAGGACGGACTTGCGGAATGGACATGGACCGGGCAGACCGCTGACAACTCGCCTCTTTACGATGAATATCATACTGGAAAGGAATGCGGATGGCTTCCACCAGTGGCGTCAGTGCATCTGAACTCTTTCCTGTATCAGGACGCCTTGCAGCTGGCGGAATTTTCCGAGATGCGCGGGTTGAAGAGGGAAGCTGGTGCATATCGCGAAGAGGCAGGCAGAAGAGCTGCAGCCTTGAGCCGGGTATGCTATGTTGCGGATGAGATGCGCTACTGGGATTTCAACCACGCAACAGGAAGACATCGCAGGCTGAAGACGTTTTACATGTTCTGGCCTATATGGGCTGGAATGCCTGTTCCCCCGAAGACCAGAAAAGATCTGATTGAAAACGTTCTTCTTGATCCAGGTCAGTTTTTTGGCGAGACGCCATTTCCGTCTGTGGCATATGACGAGCCTTCATATGAACCTAAGGGTTACTGGCGAGGAAGGACATGGCCACACATCAGCTACTGGCTTCTCGAGATGCTCTGCAGGGAAGGATACGCAGATGCCGCGGATCAGGCTGCAAAAAGGCTGATCTCGTCCTGGGCAAAGGAGGCGACGTTCACGGAGAATCTGGCAAGCGATGCGTCCATGCAGGACGCCGCCGGAGTTCCCGACTACAACTGGGGCGTTGCGGCCTTCTATCTGTTTGCAACAAGGGCATATTCCGGAGCAGTCCTGAAAGGGAAAAAATAGAATTTCAATATCAATAGGGGATATATAATGGGCATCAAAAGATTCTTGTCATGCGTTCTTATGGCTCTGGTGTTTGCCGGAATGGATGTGCCTCTGTTCTCACAGGGGAACGAACCCGGGATTCCCTTTTCGGGAGCTCCTCTTTTCTCATTTCTCAGCTGGGAGAAGAAGCCGCAATTAATGGAAGGAGCACTCAGCATAAAAGTCGAGAACGGGAAGGGTGGCTGTGGTTATCTTTACCAGCGAGACCTCTCATCATTCGCTGACCGTACTCCGGCGCTGACTCTCACAATAGGTCCGACGAACAAGGCTAAATCAATCAGGGTGGTGCTGCAGGATGAGGACGGGACCGAGCAGTCATATATGATTCCGCTGGACAAGGCATCGCCAGGATCAACCGTGACCATCCCTGCATCCGAAGGCGCTTCAGTGAGGGAGCCTGCGGCACATGGTCAGGCCGGAAAGAAAGAAGGGTTTGATATCACAAAGGTTCAACATGTGGTGCTGGTCGGAGACTGGGGTGATTCCCCCTATGATCTTTTGATTAGGAAATTCGATCTGGTCGAGGCAGGTACGGACATAATGTCGGCCCGTGAAAAGATGAGAAAGCGGAAAGCGAACGAGATCGAGGATAGGAAAAAGGCAGAGGATGCCAAGGTCAGACGCATTAATGATCTTATATCGAAAGGGGCGCCTCATCCTGCGGACGGTCCCGAAGTCCGTCTTGTCTGCGCTATAACACCGAGTATGATGGAACTTGAGATACAAGCCCAGGAATACAAGCCTGGGTCCATGAAACCTTACACGGCGCAACCTGACGATACGCTCAAGGAAGGCAAGAAGGAATGGGTGGTGCGCGACGGGAAGATGGTCCAGGAAACCGTGGGACAGACCGTAGAGAGGAAGGATAATAAGGGAAGGAATGTTTCCCTCGGTACACTGAGCTTCGACCGCAAGTGGATTCTCGTGAGCGGGGAAGTTTCAGGTTCTCCTCTGGATACGAGCGTCGTGGAGGAAGCTGGCGCATACATTATAAAATCAACAGATGACAAGTCATATGCCAGCCCTGCTGTTCCTGTTGCAGTTTACCGTAAGAGCAAACCGAACAGCCCTCTTGCGAATGGGTCGATGGCGATATGCCACAAGATATATCTGAAGCTTCCGAAACCCATGAAAGAGGGGGCAACCTATACGGTTCAGCTGAAGGGGCTTAACACAAAGGCCGAGTCTGTCACATACAAACATGATACCCGTTCCGCACGCAGCGAGGCGATACATGTCACTCAAGTGGGATACCGATCGGACGATCCTTTCAAGTGCGGATATCTTTCGGATTGGCTGGGAACAGGCGGAGCCTGTGACTACAGGATAGATGAAGTAAGGACTTTTGAACTCATAGATGCGAAGAGCGGGAAGACTGTTTTCACCGGAAAGCCTGAACTCGCAAAGGTCAACGAGGCTCTCCATGCGATGCAGAAGTCGAACTACGCGATGACGCCGGTTTATTGGCTTGACTTCAGTTCGTTCAGCACACCCGGAACATATCGTGTCCGCGTACCTGGCATTGGCACCAGTTATCCATTTCCAATCTCAGATATGGTCTGGGACAATGTCTTTAAAATAGGGATGAGAGGAGTTCTCTGTCAGCGCACAGGTATCGAGCTCGGGCCTCCGTTCCTGGAATTCAGGCGTGAGTGTCCCGGGAAAGGAGCGAAGTTCTATCAGACCGAAATTAATATCAGAGACGGGCAGGAAGAAGCCCGAGGAGAGGCATTGTTGAAACTTTGGCACCGCAACGGCAAACTTGATGAAGTTAACGGGCTTTGGGGAGGATATCAGGATGCCGGTGACTGGGATACCTACACGACTACCTTGGAAACTGCAGGCATCCTTCTGGAGGCTTTCGAGATAAACGGTGATTACGCAAAGACTGTCAAGCTTTCATTGCCTTCAGCGGAAATCCAGGGGAAAATACCAAATCTTCTCAGTGAAGCTCTCTGGGGGCTTGCTGCGTTCAAGAGGTTGCAACTTCCAAGCGGAGCAGTCAGGGACGGTTATGGTGATGGATGGGGTGCCCGTCCGTGCGATGTGAGCTGGAACGATTCAAATCCGCTCTGTGTCTATGCGCCTTCCGCTGAAACTTCATGGCTCTATTCCACGGTCGCGGCAAGGATGTCACGTGCGCTTGAACCATATGATGCGGCTCAGGCGGCGGAATATAAGGAAAGCGCCATAAAGGCATGGAACTGGGCGGAGAAACAACCGGCTGAAAAGACATTGCCGACAGACGCCAACCGGAAGGATCCCAAATGGCTGGCCGCCCATGCGAAAGAGGCAGCTGCGGCAGTTGCACTGTTCAGGCTGACCAGGAACCAGTCTTATCATGAGCGGTTCAAACAGGTTTGCGAGATTCTCGAAGACTGCAAGACCAGTTACAATGGCGGCGGAATCGAGCCGATGAAACAGGACGAGGCGACTTTCCTGTATGCATGTCTTCCGGACGATCTTGCAGAACCGAAGTTAAAGAAGAACGCGTTGAACAGATATGTCCTGGCTGGGAACATTGCAGTTTTCTGGATGAAGAACAACGCCTTCAACCTGGCAACTGCATTTCCCGGAATGCCTATGAGGGAGTTCTGCGCGTATTTCACAGCTCCGGGAATGGGGCTTGATATTGTGCGTGCACATTTCCTCGTACGCGATCCGCGTTTTCTGGCCGCCATCGTCGCCTCGACCGGATTTGAATTGGGTGCAAATGGGGAAAACCTTGTCTTTACGACCGGCGTCGGTGAGAATCCGATTCATTTCCCTATGAAAATTGATTATTTGGCGACCGGACAGCCTGCTCCTGCTGGAATAACTGTGTATGGACCAAGTGATCAGAGTTCCGGCAGCTATTCAGAATGGGTTCATACCTGGTTTCTTAATTCGACACGCATGGTTCCTGACAGGACCAAATGGCCGCCTCCGGAATCATATGCTGACATATTCGTATGGCCGGGCGCGAACGAGTACTGTGTAAACTTCCCGATGGGGATGGTACCCTATGTATGGTGCTACCTTGCAGCAAGACCCTAAGACAGCAGTACAGCTGGGTTATGTTGATGATGCTTTCATTAAGTGTTCCTGTTGTGACAGGAAACAAGAGCTTCTTGCCGTTATATGAAAGTTCGGCATTCATTAGATCCTTCATGTTTATGTCTAACCTAAATTAACGTAGTGGTAAAATACAATGAATTATCATCATGAAAATATTTTTTCGAAGTCCATGTTTTCTGAGGCCAGCACTGCGATCACCATCGGATATCCATCAGTCTTTTTCAGGAAGCCGGCATAATATTCCGAATAGGTCTCAGGGGTGTCCTCTTTATCGAAATGTTTCATACCCATGAAGATTAGATCCGCATCTGCGGACGATTCCCTCATCAGCTCGAAAGGATCCCGTCCTTCACTGTTGACTATCACCTCTATCTCCGCATCTATCCTTGCCTTTGAGACATAATCTGAAAGGTTCGAGGCCGTTTCCTGCCGGGAATCAGTGGAATTCACGATCGTCTTGATTACCAGACGAGAACCCCTCCATTTCTCGCCGGATCTCAGGATCTGCGACAATGCTATCATCATGGGGACGTTGTTCCTGCTCTTACCCCACCATAGATCCATCCTGGCGTTCCTCTTTCCGGAAAAACCATCATCAATCTTGTCACTTTCCCTTACGACCAGGAGGTTCTTGTTGGTAGAGCAGATCCTCTGGACCATCTCGGAATATCTTCTGAAATTCTCCTGCTGCTCAGTTTCGCCAATCAATATCGTATTCGGTTTCACTGGACCGAAGCCGTAGTTGTCTATAAGGTTTATAATACCATCGGTGACTTTGCCTGCCGAGGTGATCTTGACGATCGCCCCCAATCCTTTCCTCTGGAGATGGGCTTTGATGGTCTTCCTCAGGTTCTCCCTCCTGTCGTGCGAAAGGTCCTGTGTGAGTACAGCTGCCACCGTCAGAAATCCTCTTTTCTGGGAGATGGCGTCGGCCAGTTCGATCAGATACCACCTTCTTGTGAATTCTCCGGTAAATACAAGGAGGTTAGGCCGCCATGAACGCTCGTCCTGGTTCTTGTGTGAAAGCTTGTATATCACGTTCCTGACTATGAGCATCAGCAATCCATAGCGTACGTCCCCCCAGTTTGCACGAAGGCTCCTTCTCTTCATCAGGTAGTATAAGAGGATGGAAAATGCGACGGCCACAATCGTGGCGTCGAAGTTTATCTTCATCATGACAAATATGCACAGGAGCGCACCGGCGAGCGAGACGGACCAGTGAACTTTGAAATCTGGACGCCATGAAGGAGGTGAAAGTAGACCCTCGAAGGCTGCTGAGAAATTCAGGAGACAGTAGGAGGTCAGGAAGAACATTGAAAGCACAGGAGCGATGAAATTGAGGTTTCCGGCGACGATTCCGCAGAATGCGATAGAGAAGGATATGCACGTAGCTAGCCTGGGGTCACCACCTTTTCCGAATCCCTTGCCGATTATAGAAGGTACGACCTTGTCATTTGCAAGTGCCTGCAATGTCCTCGGTGCCCCGAGGAATGAGCCCATGGCGCTTGAAATACTTGCGCCCCAGAGAGCAAGTACGATTATCCATCCAAAAACAGCAACTTCCTTCATGATCAGCGGATTGTGCAGGAGTGCATCCTTGTCGTGAACCTTGATTGAAAGCCAGACAGGTATCAGGATATATATGAAATAGCTTGTCAGTACTGCTGCAAGAGTTCCTATCGGCAGGGATTTTGAGGGGTTTTTCAGATCGCCGGACATCCCGAGTCCGGATTCAATTCCAGTCACTGCCGGGAAGAAGACTGCAAACACGAACCAGAACGGGAGCCCCGGTTGTGGTGTAACAGAAGCTTGCATATCCTGTGCGGGATATATGTCCTTTCCCAGAAAGAAGACTACAAGGGAGAGAAATATAAGGCCGAGTATGATGAACTGGCTTTTCAAAGCGATGTCGGCCGAAAAATATGCCAGCAAGCCAAGAGCTACGAGGGTTACCGCACCGATCAGGATTTCGGGTCTGAATCCGAAAGAATTGACAAACCCCAGCATTTCAGGTGGAAGTATCTGCACGAGTGATTCTGAAAAGCCGGTCACATAGAATGAAATGCCGATTGACTGTGCGAAGAAAAGGGGAATGCCGACTGCCGCACCGATCTCAAGTCCGAGTGAACGTGAGATCATGAAATATGCGCCACCACCGCCGACCTTCATGTTTGTTGCGAGCGCTGAGAGGGAAAGCCCGGTGAAGAAGGTTATGAGAGTGGCTATGGTAACGATCAGAAGTGTTTCGGCAAGCCCTACGTTCCCGAGGACCCAGCCGAACCTCAGATACATTATCACTCCGAGTATCGTGAGTATGCTCGGGGTGAATACACCCTTGAAAGTCCCAAACTGATAACCTTTACCGTTCACAACATGACTCCGCTTTTTTATGATCGACAAGCAGAATAATATATCATCAGATTATGAACAATGGAAATTGCAGATGCTGGTAAATTCGGACAAATTGACTAGATTCCTTCAGTCCGGTAGGCTATTGACCTGCTTGTCTTGGCTGCGGTGGGAATCCCCTTTGGGGTGGACCTTCAGGCATTTCCTTCTCGCTGAGGAAACCATCCCTGTCAAGATCAAACCTGTTAAAAGCATCTTTAGGTCCGTCAAATTCACTCCTCGATATTTTTCCGTCTCCGTCCTTGTCGAGACGCTGGAAATGGGTTTTCTGACCCGATGGAACGGCTGAAATTCCAGTTAAGGAGGGGCCTTCAGTCTTGATGATGGGATTGCCGCCTCTGACACATCTGACGAAATTCAGAATCCTTATCTCGTCTCCCTGGGGGCCGTGTCCCTGTGGATATGCTGCAGGATCGCCGGATTTGGGATCGCTTCGCTGGGCGCCGGCGCCGTGTACGTCCATCCATCTTCCGTGCATGCAACCCATGGCTCGGCCAAAAGAAACATAGACTGCGGTTTCAGATGTGCCTTTTGAAGAGCAATGGCTGGTTCCTGTCCAGTAGTTGGGATAATCCTTCTGTCGGGCTGCGTTGGTGATGGATGTCACTGAAAAAATTGGATCGATAGCGGCGGAATCAGTTGTATCCGGACAACGCTGGTAGTCTACAATGCTTTGCAGTTCCTTGGCGTTTGGAAGGCGCCAGTCACTGTGACCGAGATACTTTTCCGCATTCTTCTTCTGGACCCAAGCAAGAGCATCATGCCAGTTCATTCCTTTTCCGCTGTCGGATTTTGACCACATAAGTCCAGTTGCCTGATCAGTTATTATTCCATCTCCGTTATCGACGAATTTGTTCTTGCCGTATTCCGGATTGCCCCTGACATAAAGCACATAATATTTTTTTTCTCCACGACCTGGAATATTATCAATGGGATAGCCCTTGATGCGGCCGTCAGCAAAATTTAAACCGAACATTGTCTTGTTACCGCCCATGGTAGTCCCTTTGTAGACTGTGCAGGTGGCGAACTGGGAGTCTATGATGCGGTCGCCATCTTCCTCCTTCCCATACTGGAATTTGAAAATCTTCGAGTCTATGAAAGGATGCAGCGATGAAGTGTCACGGCTCATGGGATTTGGATCCGTCCCTCGTAAGTCGATCAGGGAGTAGAGTTCCTTTATCGTCGGTAGGCGCCAATCATTATGACCGCCAGCTTTGCAGCTTTTGGCATCGGCGACCGCTTGGGCGAAAGTCTTTTTAGCTCCAGGATCCTGGATCCACATTAGTCCAGTATTGAGGTCCGAGACAGTACCGTTTCCATTATCCTTATATGCAGGAACAAGGCCTTGGAACTGTGCATCCTGTCCATAAAAATCCTCTCCCTGTCTTGGATATGCAATCTCGCTTGTGGCATTGTAACACCGTTCCTGTCCGGTATCGACGACAGGATACGGGAATTCAGCTGAATAGGCGCTGTTCATATATGTGTTAATCCAGAACAACAATGATATTGCAAGACTAGACTGGAGATATTTTATTTTCATATTGAACATATTACTCCTTTATCAATGAGAATGACGGTGGTGAGTGTCCGGCATATGGTCGTGGAAATGGACAACAACTTCATGCCTGTGCCGGTGCGTGTGCCCTGGGTCGTCCATGAAATCCTCTGCATGCTCATGGTCATGGTGTCCATCGGCATGCGTATGAGAGTGGTCATGTTCCACAGCCTCGTGTTTATGGGAATGCAGGTGTGATTCCCTTAGAAGCAGCCAGGTTCCCGCGATCACGAAGGGAATTGCCAACAGAAACTGAATGTTAAGAGTATCCTTGCATACGATGAATGATATTCCTGCGCCGATGAACGGGGCTGATGCGAAAAGTGCACCGACCCTCGCAGAACCAAGATGACGGAGAGCAATTATAAATAGCATCAGGCTTGCCCCATAGCATAGACCGCCGACTGCAAGCGCAGGCAATGCATGTGCGGAAGATGGCAGGTGGTCTCCGATGATCAGTGAAAGCACAAATGAAAAGGAACCGGCTCCAATTCCCTTGATTATAACTATGATGACAGGATCCTTTGATGAAATGTTCCTGGTGAAATTGTTGTCAATTCCCCAGAACAGACATGCTAACAATACGAAAAGAGCACCAATTGAAAATCCGAAAGAACCGGATGGATCAAACGAAAGAACCAGGCTGGCAAATGTCAGCAGAGATATGGATATGGCAACTTGTTTCCCGATATGCTCCCTGAAGAGTACTGCTGCCAGGAAAGCTGTTGATGCAGATTCGAAATTCAAAAGCAGTGATGCAGTTGCCGCCGGAGTTCCAGACAGACCATACATTAATGCGGCCGGTGCAAGTATTCCCCCCGATATCACAGCTCCTGCAAGCCATGGCAGATCAGATCTGTGCAATCCTGCTTCCGATATCTTTTTCGATGATGCTTTCTGAAATAATTTTATGATTAAAAGAAAGATGCCACTTCCAAGATACAATAGTCCCGCCATCTGCAAAGGGGGGATTTCACCAAGAAGCAGTTTTGAGAACGGTGCACTCGCTCCGAAGAGGGCGGCAGCTATCAGTGCATATACCCGTGGATCCAGTTTCATGATTAGTAGTCTGTTCTTAATAGTTTCAACTTGTCTTGTATTGAAAAAGGGAGCGCGGGTTTTCCAACCCGCGAAGAAGCGGACTGGAAAGTCCGCCCTCCGTTATAAGATCCATAATAGCGTCATGCCTCCCGCTTCAGCACGATGAGCCATTCCATGAGATATGGCGTATTCGGAGCCTGCCAGTCTCCTTTTGAATCAGGTTTCACTATACCAAGATCATATCGTGTGAAACGATCCGGATCGACATAGAACGCACGGTAGCGGACACCTTTCTCTATGCCGTGAATGATTGCTCCATCCCAATGCCAGTAGCGTCTCGGGACATATACGACTCTGCAGACCTTCGGGACACCGGCACAATATGTCCTCAGAGGAGGATCATAAGCCTCAATGCCCCATTTGACCGAAGTTGTCGCCCATTCCGGATGCGGTTCAAATTTGTGCCACGGCATTTCCATGAGCAGGGATTTGCCTTTTCCAAGATCCTCGGCTCCAGGAAAACTGATTGCCTCATCCCAGGTGGTTACGTCGAATGCTCCTCCGCCAGGCCTGTCGCCGGTAGGCCTTTCACGGTCGTTTGCTTGGAAAATTCCCGCGGCCCCATAGGTGAAACCTGCGGCTCCAGAAAGAATACTTGACCAGAACGTGAAGCGCTGGATTTCCGGTCCGTTGGTGCCCATATGCCCTTCGTATGGAGGTTCGGCGTTGACCACTGGTTTCTGCGGGAATTTTGAACGGCCATCCTCAATACAGGACACTCCGAGAGAGAGGGCACTTCTCATATGCCCCGGCTGGAGCATATTGTAGTCGAGAGAGGATGAATCTTCGAGATCATCCCATGAAGTGCGCCGCGGATGAATGCTGAGAGGACGTTTATATGGATCAAAATTGCGCACGATCTTCGATATCCTCGACCAGGCAGCTCTCTGTTTTTCGGTATCACCATCACGGTCTTTGGATAAGTAATAGCACATTGCTCCTTCACCTGCCAGAGACCATACGACAGGCCATGCCGAGTAGCGGGCCACAAGATATCGCCAATGCTTCACCATGCGATCCTCACCGATTTTCAATAAATGGTATCCCCAGCTTCCCAGGATGCATGGCATCAGTCCTTCTCGGATCATTGTCTGAATACGTTGATCACAGACATCAAAATATCTCGGATTTATCCTTCTCATATCTGGTTCCCAGGGAACTCCACCTTCATTTCCATTGCGTGGATCATCTGTGGCAAGATCTGGTGCGAAGCCAAGGACGACCTGTGCGACCGTAAAACCGCGACTGACACGGTTCCTTGTCAATGTTGTGAAGTCATCCGGCCAGCGGACGCGGTTTGACATCATCATCCACCAGGTGTCGCCTAACCAGAAGAACGGCGTACCGTCCTCATGTGCGAATTTCGCATCTTTTGTCACCCGTACAGGACCATGTTTGAACAAGGGATTTGATTCATCTGGATTTCCGGTTACTACAAGAGTTGCCTCTTTTCCGTGGAGCCCTTTGTCGGACTTGTCCGAGCATTCTGTTTTCAATTTATATTTTCCAGGAACGGACACGCTGACTCGTAGGCGCCACTCGCTTCCCCCGGCCCAGAACAGAGGGAGTTTCCGTTTGAATCCATTTGTTCCGGTAATTAATGCAGAAACTTCAATCTCCCCCCATGGATCCTTATGCTTCCTGCATCCATTCAAGCTCCATTCCGTGGCGACGTTGCCATTAGAGTGTAACACATTCATTATAAAGCCTTTCGCTAGAGAGCAGTTTGGTTAATCAACATATAAAATGCTTTCATGATTAATGATTACTTTTCCGGTGGGATCAATGATGAGCATTGTCCCGAGAAGACGTGCGCCCAGGTTTGGTTTACGATCGGGAATGCTGAAATCTATGAATACGCGGTGTATGCGGACCTTTTCCGATGAAATTTCCAGTTTGCCAACATCCTTCCAGTTTTCACTGCGACTTAATCTTTCCGGAATTACATGATTACCTATCGCATCTCTTGCATCGGAGCTTCGGACGTTTTTTGAATCCGACAAAGACAAGGTCTTCAAGGCGTTGTATTCGTTATCGGTTGCCGTTCTGGTATAAGATGGCCTGCTGGCATCTCCAAGATCATAGGTCTCAATCCTATTCCACTTATTTAAGGGCTGAGGTATGCCATTGCTGGTTGGTATTGCTATGTCGACAAAAACTAGAAAAGTATGGATATCTCTTGAGTTCTCAGGCCCTGCGGTAATAAGCATGCCATCCTGATGCTCAATTGATTTTATCCTGATTACATCTTCATTGAAGCTGTAATTAGACTTGATGAACTTCAGGGAAATCTCCTTGAGTTTCTGGTCTGAGAGCATTGTTTCATGCATTGAGCATGAGGCAGTTATGAATATCACGAGGAGTGATGACAAGATCATTTTAGAATTCATCGAAATCCCTTCCTAAGAGATAAAATACGACCAATGGATGCATATTGCAATAAAAAGAGGAACGACAATCTGTTCATCCATCAATCCTTTCATTCAAGCTTTTTTCCCGGAGATGCTTGCCATTCGGGTAATCTGATGTAAATTTCCCCCCTTTTGCGTATATAGCAAATTAATTCAAAAGCAGAACCATAAGGACTTTTATAATGGGAACGGATCCACAACAGGCGGCCAACGGTTTCAAGCAGATGATGCTTACAATGGGACCGATACTGATCTTTGTCGTAATGATATTCTTCCTTTTCCGCTCGCAGAGCAAGGAGAACAAAAGAAGGCAGGAGATGCTTTCAAAGATAAAGACCGGCGACAAGGTGGTCACCTCCGGCGGTATACACGGCATAATTTCCAATGTCAAGGAAAACACTTTCATAGTCAAGATAGCCGACAACGTCAAGATAGAGATCACCAAGAGCGGTGTAAGCTCCGTCATTGAAAAGGAAGAGAAAGAGGCCAAATGAACAAAAATCCCATTCTGATTAGAAGTCTATTCGCGATAGTCGTTACACTGGTGTTCCTGTGGTCGATGTACCCTCTCCAGCAGCAGGACATATTCGAAGTGATGAAGAAGAAGCTCAAGAAGAACGACGCCAACATTGAAAAGGTGATCTCGATCGCCCAGGCAAAGGAGAAGGAAAAGGGAATGTATGCGGTCTCGGCACTTGACGAGGCGGCTTCGGAGGTCGGTGTAGACCTCAGGGAATACATCACTGTGAAGAATGCGGTCAACAACCGCGACGTCATAAACTATCTTAGGGAACAGGCAAGCAGCTCGATACGTCGTGGAATCGACATCAACGGTGGTGTTGAATTCTTCCTCAAACTTCTGCCCAAAGCGGATGAGAACGGCAACAAGATCGAGGTTTCAGATCAGAAGTTCGCACAATACCGAGACGCAGCGATAGAGATCATAAGGAACCGTCTTGAGAGTCTGAAGATCTACGAGACCGAAATTTCTCCCGCAGGTACCGATTTCATCTCCCTCAAGGCACCAGTTGTCGGCAAGGAGGAGAAGCTCAAGCTGCTCAACATCATCAAGATGTCCGCCAAACTCGACTTCTGCCTTGTCCATGCGAAGAACCAGGAGCTTGTCCTCCAATACGAATCCCTTCCGCAGGAAGAAAGGCTGAAGATAGTTCCTGCCGGATACCACGTGATGGAAATACTGGAAAGCAAACCCGGAAAGAAGTCCGAGAAACGGGTTTATTTCATCAAGCGCAAGCCTGAAATGACCGGCAAGAACATCACCAATGCCAGGCCCAATGTCGACAATTTCGGACAGAGGGAGATCCTTCTTTCCTTCAATACCCAGGGCGCCCTGGACTTCGGAAAGGTGACAAGGGAGAACGTGGGCAGGCAGCTCGCGATCATACTCGATGGCAAGCTATACTGCGCTCCCACCATAAACCAGGCGATCGAAGGTGGAAACGCCCAGATCACTGGACAGTTCTCCAAGGAGGAAGCTGAGAACATTTCGAACGCTCTCCTGAGCGGAAACCTCCAGGTTGAAATCGATGTCCAGGGAGTGTTCGACACAGATCCGACACTTGGTAAGGATGCCCTCAAGAACAGCATGTGGACTGGGATCATTTCATTCATCTGCGTGTTCGTATTCATGCTGGTCTACTACACCAAGGCCGGACTTGTGGCAAACGTCGCCATGATACTGAACATCATAATGCTTCTCGGCGGTTTTGCTGCGTTCAATTGCACACTTACTCTCGCAGGTATCGCAGGTATAATCCTGACCATAGGTATGGCAGTGGACGCAAACGTCCTGATATATGAGCGCATACGAGAAGAACTCGAGAACAACAAGACGCTTGCAAACGCAGTGGATGTAGGTTTCGACAGGGCTTTCCTGACGATCCTTGACTCGAACCTGACGACCATACTTACAGGTTTGATACTCATGTGGCAGGGAACCGGTGCAATCAAGGGATTCGCAATCGCCCTGACCCTCGGTATATCCCTCAACCTGTTCACTTCCCTGTTCATCACAAGGCTGATGTTCGACATAATGGCGAAATACACTGAGTTCAGATCCCTGAAGATGTTCAAGTTCTTCTCCAAGCCGAACTTCGACTTCCTTGCCATGAGCAGGTTCATGCTTCCTGCTACCACCATACTGTGCATAATCTTCCTTGGAATGTGCTGCTACAAGGGTAAGGCCATATTCGGAATAGACTTCACTGGAGGCACACTGCTCACTTATGAATATAATGAGAGAGTCAAGTCGGAAGATGTGGTAAATGAGCTTGAGAAGGCCGGATTCCCATCATCAAAGGTATCATACAAGAGCAACATCACCCAGAACAGCAGGATCATCGAGATAGTAATAAGATCCGGGGCCAAGAGCATAAACGAGAAGACTCAGACCATAGACCTCCATGAACAGATCAAGATACAGCTCAACAAAGCTTTCCCTAATGCCAAGTTCGAACGCGGAGAGGAAGTCACGATCGGAGGACTGATCGGTTGGGAATTCACCAAGAAGGCCATCTGGGCGCTCAGCCTTTCCATAATTGGAATGATCATCTACCTGTCGCTAAGATTTGAATTCGCCTATGGCTGTGCGGCCATGATAGCTCTTGTGCACGACATCATAATGGCTGTCGGATTCTACCTCATCTTCTTCAACGGCGAACTGTCGCTCCTGGTAGTGGCGGCTGTTCTTACCATCCTCGGTTATTCGGTCAACGACACGATTATCGTGTTTGACCGCATACGCGAAGATGTAGGAATGATCAAGAACAAGACCTACAGGGAGATTATCAACCTGAGTATCAACCAGACGCTCAGCCGAACTATCATCACCTCGTTTACGGTGTTCCTTGTGACATTGATCATGTACATAATGGGTGGAAATAACCTCAAGGACTTCGTCATCGTCATGCTCGTTGGAGTTGTAACCGGCACCTATTCCTCGGCGTTCATCGCCAGCCCAATCATCTCTATCTGGCACAAGCGGCTAGGCCTTAACCTTGTCGCCGACCAGAAGGAAGACAACAAGCCGGTTGAGAAGGTTGGCTGATCCAAGGATGTGCGGCTACAGGGAGGCGGATGCGTATCTTTCCGCTTCTGCATTACCCGAGAATTTTCCGCTTTGACGGAACAATCCTATATCCCGTGTATTTTTATGGCTCTTATACAGCCGAAGACCGACGTTATGCGGCTGGTATTCATGTAGGCTGATTGGGGTTATTTTTTGGGGAACTATTCTCCACGCCGCGCTTCCCGAAATCACTTTTATTCGAACAAACATGGAATTTTCTTGTAAAATTAATTGGTACTGATAAGTTATATAAGATTTTAAAAGTTCCGCTTCGATGATAAGAACCCATGGGGTTCTCCTTTACAAGGTAGTCGAAGCGGTCATTTTTTTTAATAGTAATATCTTTCACCCGTCCTGAATATTTCGAATTGGCTCCTTACCGATTGACATATCAAATCATAACTTCTAGGATCTTTTCGTTCCCACTTTCTGAATATGGCCCAGTTATAATAGTCTGCAACCTGTAAACCATATGCAGATTTTGAGTCGTGGTGGAGGATTCTGTACTTAACATCACCTGGTAGCATTTCCTTCAATGTTGTCTTAACCGCTTTTTCAAAGATGTCCTTTTTCTTTGACACCGGCAATCTGTCTGTAATCACAATAACTTCTGAAATATTAGAAAAATCAAGTTTTTTCAAAACATACCGTAAGAGATATCCAAGCATTTTAGGGTAAAACATCTCAGGAATCTGTAAAGCAGGCCCTGTTTTGCGCTTTTCGGCAATAACGCTGTCAACAATGAAATTTGAACTGTCATCTTTAATTATCTCAAATACTTTGTCTCTTACAGCCTGACGGTCTTCCGACGCATGAAAATATTCAATATCGAGCCCTGTCTCAATAAGATCATAACGGAGATCGGTGAGTTTGGCATAGGTGCTGAAGGGCCTGAATTTCAGAACACTTGTGACAGTAAAAAACATGGTTCCACTTCTGGAAAAATCCAAATTTCCTCCTTCATCGAGAAAAACATAGGCAGGTTTTAATCCTGAAAATTCCTGGTTAGCTCCATTATTGACGTTCATCTCATTTCCTCAGCTCATTGAGCTTCACCCATTCGCCGGGGGATCGCTCGAAAGTCCAATGCCACCATCCGTTCATGTGGTATCCGGATGCGGCTTTTGCAGCAAGAGAAGGAGATGTGAATACCTTGTTTTGAAGCCGTTTAAAATCGGCACTTTCTGAGGCGAATTTGATGGTGCCGTCCCGCTGGACATGGACTATATAACCGAATAAGCATCCATGTCTTTCCCACCTCGAATCGTGGTGTTCTGTTTTAAATATCTTCATGGATAAGATCGTCTTCTTTATATTCACCTTTTTTAATACGCTCAGTTCGTTCCTTTTCTGCTTTCAACCCATCCTTGATTACACAAAGTAGAGATAATGCACAGCCCGGTCCTCCACCACTCATATCAAACATTGTTGTAGAATTAGAGTAGTGCTTTGTTACTGAATTCAAGACCTCTGCAATTGCCTTTAACGCATCTTTTACCTTCTTTCTGCTTGCAGGCATTAATGGTTCTATCCCTTCTTCAATAGCCAATTTTAAATCACGATGAGCAATTCTTCTATTGCGCCAATCACGGCAGAACTCGGCTTGCTTTCTCGCCTCGTCAATTAGAGTATTTATTTCCCCCTTGAGCTTATTGTCACAAATTAAGTCCGGAAGACCTTGAATTGACAAATTCTTCTTGCCGCATGATTCCTTGCTGTCGGTTAAGCGAGCTATATGCAGTATAGTTTCTTCCCATAAAGAATCCTGCACCATTCTAAAAAATCTTGGTGCTGCATTATTCATAAGCTCTATTCTTGAAGGTTTTGTGCCGAATAAAACCTCATATTCATCCCATTTGCTATATAGCCATGACAATTCCTTCCACAAAGCATGATAATACTTTCCCAGAGCTTCACCCATATGATTAATGTAATCTTGCTTAGCTTCTTCGGCTGTGCGGGAGTTACTCATTGTCCTTAACCCTCAACATTCTTGATTTCATCTTCTGTCAGGCCGTAGAGGGCGTATACTAATTTGTCGATTTCCTTGTCGGTGGCGTCTATCTGGTGCTGAAGCATTGTCATTAATCCTAAAGTTGAGAAGTTGGACTTTTTTTATATTCATCTGATATCCAATCATCTTGGAGATAAAATGGGACGGCATATGTTCGATATACGAAGGTGTTAATGAAATATATGTCTTTCTTGTTAGGCCAAGTCCCAATGAACACATAATCCGAATATTCCCTTGGCCAATGACTAAAATAATATTTCATTGTAATAACTGGTCGTCTATCAATAACAAGTTCAAATTTTCCAACAGGATGATTCCAGCGAATAACAAAATGATGCCATCCAGATAACTGATGCGTATCAGGATATCTTTTACAATAATACTTATCTGCCGGATTGTTGTTTGAAATGTTTATCCTCCATTCTGGAGCGTTGGGATAAATGCCAAATGAAAACAAATTAGGATAAACACCTTCAACGGGAGTATTACTTGTATTATGAGAGATTATATAGTGATCTTTCTCCCGCCTTAGCCCTTCATTGGAATTAATAGGGTGAATGAATACCCAAATGGCAAAAGTCCCTGAATCAGACTTAAGGAAATCTGATGGTATAGGAGTAAAACTTTTCAAATTATCCGATGTAATCAAATGAATCTTCGGATGATAAAGATATTGCTCGGATATAGCATTGACACTCAATGCATCCTTTGGTTCTCGTCTCTTTTCTTTAGAATAATATTTAGGATTACTATTCGTCCCTTTATTATAAATATTTACAATTCTTTTTTTCCAAGCTCTAATTGACGTGCTAGGAATAAATCCCTTATGATACTTGACATGGCAATATGGACATAGAGGGAGTAAGTTACCTGGCTCGTTCCCTCCATTTTTTGACACTTCTACAATATGATGAACATCTACTGTAAGTTCATTATGACAATTAGGCGAAGCACAATGATAACCTGCTTCAGTCAGAACAGCTAATTTTATTTTTTTCGAAATAGTCATCGGCAAATTATTTTCCTTCCACGATTTTAATTTCATCTTCAGTCAGGCCGTAGAGGGCGTAGACTAATTTGTCGATTTCCTTGTCGGTGGCCTCTATCTGGCGCTGGAGCATTGTCTTCGTCTCGGGAACCTTCGCCTCATAAAGTTTCTTGTGGAGATCGAGAATCTTTGAGACAAGAGGGGAAAGGGTGTCAGGCTTCGGAGGGCAAGGAATTGGGATTTGAGATACATACATAGGTTTGTATTCATAATATCCCCCTTGCTTTGTAGAGGATATTGAATGAATAAAACAGTCTGCTGCTTTTGAATTTAATATTCCAAGAAGATAAAGACTGTCACTCGCAATAATTGATGTCTTGTCATTGGAATAGATATTTTTCGAATCGAACACATAGGAACCTTTCTGGATTATGCAAGGGATTATAATTTTGGGGGCTTCAAATTTCTCAAAATAATCCACGGTATCTTGAATCTCATACCATTGATATGCCCCAGGTTTTCTACCAGGCCAGTCGTTGCCTTTATAATCCTTAGGCTTTGGCATAAGGCTTTCTTTGAATTGAAGAAGGTGTTTTTCTATCGCCGGATACTTTTTAATATCAATTCCGCGACGAGTGAAAATCAGAAAATTGACTGGTCTTGGAGCTTCATATCTTTTCACGTCTCTGCCAAGCAGAAAAGGCTTTATGACTTCTGCGGATTTCGCATCTTCTTTAACAAGACGATCACGAGTGTCAGAGTTGATGACAAAGGCTTCATTGAGACCTGTCTTTATTCCGTAATAAATTTCACCTTTCACATATTCGCCCAAAGGGATTCCGGCTTTCTTGAGCTTATCAAGAAGATTTTGATTTGCCTGGTTTACCAATGCCCAGCCGTTGTCGTCAAGGGATGATTTCTTCATTGGGAATGAAGTCTCCTTGATGCGCTCGTTCAGATTCACAAAATCAAGGTTTGCGATGTTCGCAACATTGAAATCGCGGTTCCGGCAAGAGGAACCCTCCATTTTCCTGATACGAATGATGCATGGATAAGTCGTAGCGTTTTCAAAGACTGGCAGATCACCGAAGTCAGTTATTTCCTCGATTCCCTGTCCCTTCAGCCAAGTCCTTAACGGCTTTCCGTAATTCGCCCTCATCCATTTGTTGGCGACGATATAGCTGAATAGTCCGCCTTCGCGGAGGAGAGAGACGCCTTTTTCTATGAAATAGGTGTAAAGATCTGCGGTTCCGGCAAAAGTCTTGTAATGGGATTGGGCGTAGGATTTGAACTTTTCGCCAAGTGTCTCTTGCCGGACATACGGCGGATTCCCGATTACAGCATTAAAACCTGAACTACTTTGTGCCTCTGTGCCTTTGTGACTGAATACTTCTTTAAATTCCTTCTCCCAGTCGAAGGCGTTGACACGGATCATCTCTTCCTCGTTGAACAGATCGGCCTGCTTGTCCTTGTAGAAATCTGAGCCTATCAGGGAGTTTCCGCACTTGATGTTCTGTCCGAGGTCTGGCAGGGCGCGTTCGTGGAATAGCTGTCCCTGCATCGTCTCCTCGTTTTCGCCTTCCAGGACTTTCAGGAGCAGCGAAAGCTTCGTGACCTCCACCGCCTGTAAATCAATGTCCACTCCATAGATATGCTCAAGGAGGATGCGTTTCCTCTCGTTAATCGTCAGCTTCCAATCACCTTTATGGCTGAATCTGATTCTTGGAGTTTTTCCCTTTGACCACTTGTCAGTATTCTGCACATATTGCTTCAGATACCAGTCAAGAAGCCGCTGGTATGCGACAATCAGGAACGAACCAGAGCCGCATGCCGGATCTAAAATCCGAAGTGGCGTTTTACTTTCCGCTTTCCTGTCTTCAAGAAGCTTCCCAACCGTGTTGTCCACGATGTAATCTACTATGTAAGTCGGTGTGTAATAGACACCTCCAGCCTTCCTGACTTCCGGTTTCTCCTCGACTTTTGCCTGATGTCCTTCTGTGAGCCGGATCACCTTCCCGAGGAACTGTTCATAGACCTGACCAAGGATATCGGAAGGCAGGACGGAAAACTCATAGGGGCTTTCAGGATAATAGAGGCTTCCGATTATCTCCTTGAGAGTCTTGTCGTCGATCTTCAGGTTCAGGGTAAGGTTGTCGGGTTCTTCGGGGCGATCCTTTTCCTGTGAGAAATGGAAGAGTCCGGAGTTGTATTTGTCATCAGCGGTACGGAAACACTGCACGAGCCGGTCATAGATGTTAGTTCCGTTCAAGGAACCGAGCTTCCCGTAATGTTCCATTCCGCGATCTTCACAGATACGGAGGAAGATTATGCGGTCAATGGTCTTCTGTACGGAGAAATTCAGCTCTCTGGTCGTGAGCTGCGGATTTCGCAGAGCTATGTTTTTTGCGAGATTAGCACGCCAGTTCTCGATCTCTTCAAGGAAGGCTGCATCAACACTGGCGGTTCCTTTCTTGCCCTTTGCGGTTTCCGCAAATTTGTCGAATGAGCCTTTGAGGATGGATTCGCGGGAGAATATGGATTTGAGTTCATCCCATTTTTCAAGGTATTTTTCATAGGTCAGATACATTATCCTGCCAGTTGCGGGTGAATCGTTCTTGTCGGGCCTGGTCCGGCAGTCGTAAACGGCAAACTCCTCGAAATCAGTCAGTATGCTCAGCGTGAGCTTTGACGACCAGGCATATCTTCGCAGTTGATATGCCGGGGGGATGGCGTCCTTTATCTTCACAGACGGTTTCTTCGCCTCAAGGAAGAATTTCCTGACACCTCCTATTCGGAAACAGTAGTCAGGAGCCTTGGTAGCGGAACCAATCTTTATGGAGTCCTCGTGGATAACATCCTTGTACGCCTCAGCGTAACCGTTCTCGTTGTAGATATCCCAACCGAGTGTCTTGAAGAAGGGATCTATGAACTCTGACCGAATCTGGGCTTCCTTATAATCGTTAGATAAATAGGATTCACGGTTGTCATTAAACCGCTCTACCAGTTTCAGTATTTCCTGAGGAGCCCCCATGGATGACCTATTGGACGTTTGAATTGAGGAATCGCTGTAATCTAATTCTTACTACGGTGTTTATAAAGACATTCAAGGAAAGATTTATGGAAGATTGTTCCTAGTTCAAAATTACGTTAAAAATCCCCCCTGTCGCTTGAAGAAAACACCCATCGGGTATATTCTCTAATTCATTTTTGCCGGGGAAATTCATGTCAATTGGATTTCCCGGGGCATGGGGGTGTTCAATTCAAATTTCATACGGAGGATTTTTAAAATGGCCGACAGCGAAAAAGCTGAAAAAGGTGAAAAGGCGGAAAAAGCTGATAAAGGAGAAAAGAACGTCAGGGACAAGAACCTTGGCATAGCCATAAGCCAGATCGAGAAGGAATATGGCAAAGGTTCGATAATGAGACTCGGTGACACGAGCATGCATGTTGACGTCCCAATCATAAGTACCGGCGCGCTTGCGCTCGACATAGCACTCGGCATCGGAGGAGTTCCCAGGGGAAGAATCGTCGAGATCTACGGTCCGGAATCTTCCGGAAAGACCACCCTCTGCCTCCATATAATCGCCAATGCCCAGCGCGGGGGCGGAGTCGGTGCACTGATAGACGCTGAACATGCCTTTGATCCCCAGTATGCCAAGATGATAGGCGTCAATCTCGACACGCTTCTCATTTCACAGCCCGACTGCGGCGAGGACGCCCTCAACATAACTGAGACCCTCGTAAAGAGCAATTCAGTCGATGTGATCGTGATTGACTCTGTAGCGGCCCTTGTGCCGAAGGCGGAACTCGAAGGGCAGATGGGCGATTCATTCATGGGGCTTCAGGCACGCCTGATGTCGCAGGCCCTGAGGAAGCTCACCGGTGCGATCAGCCGAAGCAGGACTTGCTGCATATTTACGAACCAGATCCGCGAAAAGATCGGTGTGATGTTTGGAAATCCAGAGACCACACCGGGCGGGAACGCCATGAAGTTCTACAGCTCTATCCGCATGGACATCCGCAGGATCACCGCCATCAAGGATGCACTGGGAGGAGTCACTGGAAACAGGACGAGGGTCAAGGTCGTCAAGAACAAGCTTGCTCCGCCGTTCAAGATCGCCGAGTTCGACATCAACTTCAACGAAGGCATTTCACGCGCGGGATCTATCATCGATGTCGCCCTTGATTTCAAGGTGATCGAGAAGAGGGGCTCATGGTTTTCCTTCGGCAACGAACAACTCGGGCAGGGCAGGGATTCAACCAAGGTCTTTCTCCAGGAGAATCCCGACATCCAGAAGAAGATCCTTGAAAAGATCTATGAAAGTGTTAAGTCCGGGGCCAAGATAAGCACCGGAGACGGCAAAGACAAAGGCAAGGAGGAGTAGGAAAGGGGATGGATGGGTTTGAATTCAATTGGATCCCAAGTCATCGAAGGCATGAGGACATTTTATATAATTCATGGAATTGCCATGCTTAGTTTCCAAAATACGCAATCATCCAACCATCCAGTCATCCATCCATCCATGGTATTATGGAATCTTTTCTGAGAAAGTTGAGACTTGGAAAGTGCCTCCTTCTTGCCGTGGCCGTGTTTTCCTGTGCTTATACGCTTTCCGCCCAGGAGGCGGGTCCGAAATATTACAGGTCGAGACAGATAGGCGACAAAGCCTTCAGCGACGGATACTACTCGCTTGCGGCAAAATTCTACATCCAATACAAGAACGAGGCGGCAGATGATCCTGCTGCGCTGAAGGACGCCTACTACTGCATCTTTTCGGCATATATCCGTGCAAGGGACGCCAAGGGGGCGCGTGCCGAATTCCAGGAATTTTCCGCGAAGTTCGCAAAGGAGATAGCAGCAGGCAAGGAATTCGCCCAGAAAGCTGACTACTGGAACGCCAACATTCTCATGATTGAAGGTGAACTCGATCATGCCGCTGAAACATTCAACAGGATACTGAAGACCGCTCCGGATATTTCGGACGTCTATGCTGAATCGCTTTCCGGACTCGCCGCCATCCTGGTCGTAAAGCTGAACTGGGACGAGGCCGACAAGATCTATGGAAAACTCGAGACCATCGGCAAAGGTACCAAATGGGAGGAATATGCAAAAAAGCAAAGGATCCTGGTAGCCATCTACAAGGGTGACATTGAGAAGGCCCGTTCGATGCTGGAATCAGGTGATGCAAAGGGTACTGTGAACGTCCTTCTTTCAATCCTGATGCTGGAGAAGGGCGGAAAACTCGCAGAAGCGGACGATCTTTATAAGAAGATCCGGAGCCAGGCGCAGGGACAGGATTCGCTATGGTTCCTTGCAAGTTACAACCTCGCCAATGCCTATATTGAAAAAAAGAACTTCCAGCAGGCGCTCGCATACCAGAAGGATGCCGAATACTTTGCAGAGAGCGATATTGACAAGGAAAAGATTCTTCTGCAGATGATAAATTCCCAGGCTCTTTCCGGGAGCAATGACAGTGCGGCGGAAGCATGCCAGAAATTCCTGAAAAATTTCCCAAATTCACCGGCAAGCGGCAGGATAATGCTACAGCAGGCACGGCTGTATATTTCGCTAAAGAAGCAGCAGGAAGCCCTCAACGTTTATAAGGAAATGCTGAACAATCCGAAAATAGATATCCAGATGAAGCTGTCTGCGGCAAAGGAAGCCGGACAAGTATTCATATCTGAAAAGCTCTACAATGAGGCCAGGGAGAAGTTCAACTACATCGTCGTCAATGCTCCTGATACAGCTAGGAAGTTTGAAGCGAGGATCCAGCTTGCTGATATTCTCTGCCTCGAGAAGAAATATGCCGAAGGGGTAGCAGAATACGAGAAAATAGCAGGTGAAAATCCGTCTTCAAGGGCAGTAGCCCTGCTGAAGCAGGCCAATGCGGTATTTGAGATGAAGGACTACCAGAGGGCGTTCGTTCTTCTCGGGGCATATATGAAGGAGTTCGACAGTGGTGATAACTATCAAAATGCCTATTTCCTGTATGGCATGACACTCTTCAGGCTTAAGAAGTTCGACGATGCAACAGGGGTTTTCTCCGATTTCATAAAGAGATTCCCGTCGCACGAGGAGGCCCCAAGGGCATGTTTCGAGATGGGAAATATCGGATTTGACAATGGCAATTTCAAGATGGCCGAGGAGAACTACTCCAAGGTCGTCGACTCCTATCCGAAGGACGAGATTGCCCCGAATGCGCTCTACAAGAGGCTGTATTCCCATTTTCTTGCTGGAAATGATGAGGCGGCCGCGAAGGATCTTGAACTGCTCAGGAAGAACTATGCGGATTCCATGTTCACGATCAAAGGGCTTTTCTGGCAGGCGGACTTTCTCCGCGACAACGGAAAATTCGATAAGGCGGAGGCTGTACTCCAGGATATCGCCTCGAAATACTCATCCAATTCGCAGGTTGCGGCCGAATCGATCTACGAGTCGGCTTATATCTGCTACAAGGCAGGCAAGAACGACAAGGCTTTCAAATATCTTGATGAACTTTCAGAGAAATATCCGAACGAGAGCATTGTCTCCGAAGGTTTCATGCTCCGCGGGGACATGCTTTCCGACGCGAATGATTTTGAAAAGGCGATTCCGTTCTATACCAAGGCCGCTGAACGCAGACCGGGTTCAAACCTCGAGACCGCCTGCCTGGGAAGGCTCGGTGACTGCTATTTCTCCATAGCCTGGAAGACACCAGACAATACAAATGTGATGACTGCAGCGGATTATTTCAAGAAGATAATCGCCAGGCAGAACGTATCCCTTAACTTCAGGGACCAGGCATTATACAAGCTGGGCAAGTGCGACGAGTCGATAGGAGACAAGGGAAGCGCGCTTGCAAGGTACCGGGAAATAATATATGGGTATAAGGTTGATACTGGAAAAGGGGAGGTCAGGGATCCCGTATGGCTGGTGAAGGCTACACAGGCCGCGGCTAGGATCTACCTCGAGAAGGAGACCCCGGAGGCCGCCGAGGTAGCGGTAGGCATCTATAGGAACCTCGTCGACCTCAAGATCGAGCCTGTCGAGGATTATAAGAAATTCATCCGCGAGATCCGCGAAAAATTCAAACTTAAGGAGTGATTTAATGATTCTTCTATTCAAGGAAATCCTGGTGGCCGGCGGGCCCATCATGTGGCTTATACTCGCATGCAGCGTAATAGCCTTGTTCATCTTTCTCGAGAAGCTTTTCTATCTGCACAGGGTCCAGGTCAACGTCGGGGATCTTGTCAGAGGCCTCATCAACGTGCTTAAGAGAGGCAACATAGTCGAAGCCGTAAGCCTTTGCGACGATACCCCGGGTCCTGCGGCGCATGTCCTGCGTTCAGCCATCCTCAGCTACGAACAGGGTGACGAGGACGTATCAAAGTCCATAGAGGATGCAGCCCTTGATGAAATCCCAAGGCTGGAAGCCAGGATGAATATACTTGCGACCATCGCATATGTTGCACCGCTGCTGGGGCTTCTTGGAACGGTGTTTGGCATGATCGAGGTCTTCAACCAGATCAAGATTGAAGGTGCATTCGTGAATGCGAAAACACTTGCCAAGGGCATCAGCATGGCCCTTTATACGACAGGTGGCGGCCTCTGTGTAGCAATCCCATGTTATGTTGCGTACAACTACCTGGTATCGCGCATCGAGGCCATTACCCTCGACATGGAGAAAGCCGCGTCCGAGATCATGTATTTCTTCAAGCACAACAAGATGCAGGTTCCAGGTAGCCCGGAAAACCTCAAATCGGAGGAATGATGGCGAGGTTCAAGACAAGATTGAAGATCTTCAAGGGGTTGCCCGACATGACTTCGGCAATAAATGTCGTATTCCTCCTGCTACTCTTCTTCATGCTTTCCAGTTCCTTTGTTCAGATGTCCGGGATCAAGATTAATTTGCCGGAGACGGAAAGTGAAAGTGAAACGGGAGCCGACAAGCTCATCATATCCATTGACAGGAACAACAAGATGTTCTTCAACGATGAACAGATCGGCGGAAAGGACAAGCAGGAGGAGTGGAACAACCTGGCTGAAAAACTTGCGCATTTCGTAAAGATCAGCAGGGCCAGGACCGTCATCATCGTTGCTGACAGGGATTCGGGCTATGGAGAGATAGTGAAGCTCATGACACTCGCCCGGAAGAACAGCCTCAACGTATATGCGGCAACGGTCTCACCGGAAAGCAGGAAGGAGCAAATGACTGAAGATGTCGGTACTGAATAAAGGGAAAGACATTCATTTTTTCAGGAATTTTATCGTTGCAGCGATACTTGCGGTCCTGCTGCATCTTCTCTTCCTGGGAATCTTCTCCTCCAAGGAAGTGACAACATCAAAGCCTGCTTCTGAGATGAAAAGGGTGTTTTTCCTTCCTCTTGATGCAATGCAGGACTCTCCGATGAAGAGGAATTTCATGCGATGGATCGACTATGGAGATCCTACTTTGATCTCAAAACCGAACCAGAATCACGGCTTCAGCACCATCTATGCTGCTTCCGGACTCCGTACCCCGGAACCCGACATCTCATATTCAGTTTCCGAGGAAACCGTGAATCCAAGGATGATGACTTTCGAGGAGATCAAAACAGGAAAAGAACCTCTTTCCTCTGAACTTGCAAGATATTGGGACTACAGGCCGGCATCAATACCAGTACTTGCCGTCAGTACAGCCCCTAAGAAAGGTCCGATCAGTTATCCGCTCTGGATGGACGGAGATGGCAACTATCTGCCTCAGTTCCTGTCCAAGTCTGATGATCTGCAGAAGAAGATCGATGGCCTGGCTAATGACAAGAAGACAGTTTTGAAAGTCACCTTCTATGGGAATGATTTCTTCCCCAGGGCGAAGATTGCCACTTCATGCGGCAACCAGGACCTCGACAATGCGGCAAGGGAGGCCTTCATCGCGAAAAGCTCCCTTCTGCCGGAAGGATATAGAAAGACGGAAGAGCCGTGCTACATTGAAGTGGAATGGCGGAAAGGGCAGGCTAAATGATACCAGTAAGCAGTACAAGCGGATTCCAGATATACCTATTTACCTGGATAATCATGATCACCATCCTGTGGTGCAGGGAGCTTTGGAGGAGGAAGGTATATGACTGGGCGCTTTCCGAAGGTTCCCTATGCATCTGCGACGACTGCCACTACGCCTTCCTGGTGAAGCCCAATGAGTCAGTTTCCAGATGCCCTAGATGCAATGAAATATGCACAGTAAAAAGAAAGAAAAGGTAATATAAGTGAGCAACGTCAACCAGACAGTGATAGTCCTTGATTTCGGTTCCCAATACAGCCAGCTTATCGCCAGGCGTATCAGGGAATGCAACGTCTATAGCCGGATAGTCCCTTTCAAGATAAGCGTTGCGGAATTGAAGAAGAATATGCCTTCCGGTATTATCTTCAGCGGAGGTCCGGCAAGCGTCTACCAGAAGAATGCTCCGAAATGTGATCCGGAAATATTCAAACTCGGTATTCCGATCCTTGGGATCTGCTACGGCCTCCAGATGACCTCCTTTCTCCTCGGAGGAAAGGTCGACAAGGGTACAGCCCGCGAATATGGCAGGGCCGAACTTGAGGTACTCGGAAACAATGAGCTTTTCAACGGACTCGAGAAGAAGCTCACGGTATGGATGAGCCATGGGGACAAGGTGCTTGCTCTACCCGATGGATTCTCCCCGATCGCCAAGACCAGCAATACCGAATATGCGGCGGTCTGCGATCCTTCCCGCAAACTCTATGGGATACAGTTCCATCCGGAAGTTGTCCATACTCCCAAGGGTAAAAAGATCATTGAGAACTTCTGCCTCAGGATTTGCAGGTGCAAGGGCGACTGGACAATGCAGTCGTTCATAGATCAGTCAGTCAGGGAAATACAGGAAAAGGTAGGAAAAGGGCACGTCATACTCGGCCTCAGCGGCGGAGTTGATTCCTCTGTAGCTGCTGCCCTCCTGCACAAGGCCATAGGAAAACAGCTTACCTGCATATTCGTTGACAATGGACTTCTCAGGAAAGGCGAAGTTGAAAAGGTTTCTCAAGTCTTCAAGAAGAATTTCAAGATCGATCTCCGTGTCGCATTGGCGGAAAAGAGGTTCCTTGCGAAACTCGCAGGAGTTGATGAACCGGAAAGGAAACGCAAGATAATCGGACACGAATTCATCGAGGTGTTCCAGGAAGAGGCTGAGAAGATCAAGGATGCAGACTTCCTTGCCCAGGGGACTACGTATCCCGACGTCATAGAAAGTGTTCCGATCGGCGGGAATCCAAGCTCGATGATCAAGAGCCACCACAATGTCGGTGGACTTCCTCAAAAGATGAAATTGAAACTCGTTGAGCCGATAAGCAGACTGTTCAAGGACGAGGTCAGGGAGGTCGGCAGGAAACTAGGTCTTCCAGAGGAAATAGTGATGCGCCAGCCGTTCCCGGGTCCAGGACTTGCCGTCAGGATTCTCGGAGATATAACGATTGATAAGCTCGATACGCTGCGCGAGGCCGATGCTATCGTTGTCGAGGAAATGAAGAAGGCCGACCTATATTACAAGACCTGGCAGGCTTTCGCTGTCTTGCTTCCTGTTAAGACCGTCGGCGTCATGGGAGATGAGAGGACATATGAGAATGTTGTTGCCTTACGCGTAGTTGACAGTCAGGACGGCATGACAGCCGACTGGGTGAAGCTGCCTTATGATCTCATGGGCCTCATGGCGAACAGGATCATCAACGAGGTCCGCGGTGTCAACCGCGTAGTCTACGATCTCACCTCGAAACCGCCGGGAACCATCGAGTGGGAATAATAATGTAACACAGGTATTCTGCCTGTGTATTTAACAAGTAGGGGGGTATTATGGATCCTGAACTGAAAAAATTCATGGTGATGCAGGAAAAGAAGTATACTGCGGCGTTTCTTGGGATCTGGCTCGGGTTTCTTGGGCTCCACAAGTTCTATCTCGGATATAAGACGGAGGGCATGATAACTCTTCTGATTACCGTTCTCAGCTGCTTCATACTTACCTTCGTAATGCAGATAATAGGCATTGTCGAAGGGGTCCTGTATCTCTTCAAGGACACTGAGGAATTTGGAAAGATATACATTGAAAATAAAAGAGGCTGGTTCTGAATCTCGAGATCAAAAAATCAAATATCTCCGGTGAAATATCCGTTCCGGGGTCCAAATCCCATACGATCCGTGCCGTCGCCATAGGTGCGATGGCTGATGGTGTCTCCAAGATACACCGACCACTGATATCGGGGGATACGCTTTCCAGCCTGGTTGCCGCCACAGCTTTCGGTGCAAAAGTTGAGAAAAAGGAGAACCTCTGGACAATCAGAGGAGTAGCCGGCAAACCGAAGATACAGTCTGGCGTTATCGACGTAGGTAACTCCGGAACAAGCCTTAGGATATTCACGGGGCTCGCATCTATTTCTTCAAATAGGGCTGATTTTGATGGTGATGAATCCCTGCGCACCCGTCACATGGCACCTGTCCTGTCCGCTCTCGAGATGCTCGGGGCAAAGACGACTTCAAAGGATGGGAAGTGCCCCTTGTCCATTCAAGGCCCGATCAAGGGTGGCAAGACTAAGGTGGAAGGAAAATCTTCTCAATTTGTTACCGCCGTATTGCTGGCAGTCCCTTTGATAGAAGGTGATACCCAGCTTACGGTTTTCAACCTCAACGAGAAGCCTTACGTCGAGATCACCCTCGACTGGTTGAACAAGCAGAAGATAAAGTACGAGCATTCCAAAGACCTGCTTAACTTCAAGATCAAGGGTGGACAGTCCTACAAGCCGTTTGAAATGACAATTCCTGCCGATTTCTCAACCGCTACATTCCCGCTTGTAGCCGCAGCGGTCACCGGAGGTGGAGTTGCCATCAGGAATCTTGACTTCAACGACCGTCAGGGAGACAAGGAAGTGTTTACCTATCTCGAGAAGATGGGAATGGATATCAAACGCGGATTCGACAAGACAGTTGTCAAGACCACCGGCAAACTAAAGGGTGCTGACATTGATCTTAACTCTACTCCTGACGCCCTCCCAGCGCTTGCCGTAGTCGGCTGTTTTGCCGAAGGGACGACAAGGCTCCTCAACGTTCCACAGGCGCGCATCAAGGAAACTGACCGCATCGCCAGTATGACCTGCGAACTTCGCAAGATGGGCGCCGATGTCGAGGAACTTCCCGACGGAATGATAATAAAACAGTCAAAGCTGCATGGAGCAGAAGTTGAAAGTTATCATGACCACAGGATTGCCATGGCTCTCGCAATCGCCGGACTCAATGCTGAAGGAACGACCGTCATAAAGAATGCCGAATCCGCCGCAGTCACCTATCCTGATTTCATCTCCGACTTCTGTAAACTCGGTGCGGACTTTAAATCAAGAGTCTGACCACAGAACACACAAAACACACAGAATAAATTGCCTATAAATATGAAATATAATGATTTTTAAAATTTACACTTTTCTGTGTAGTCTGTGTGTTCTGTGGTTTAAAAATATTATGAATTACCGTGAACCATTGTTTCGACCGCCGGCAGAAGCCGACAGCCTGATATTCCAGGTCGCATACGGATGCCCGCACAATTGCTGCCGTTTCTGCGGCATGTACAAGATTGTCCGCTACAAGGAACGCCCTGAGGACGAGGTTATTGCAGATTTCGAGAAGGCATCAGTAAAATATCAGGAGACACAGAGGATATTCCTCGCCGACGGCGATGTGATGTTCCTGTCTTTTGAAAGACTCCAGAAATATCTCCAGAAACTGAATCAGCTTTTCCCGAAACTGACAAGGGTGAACGTGTATGCCAACGGAAGCTCGATCCTTGATAAGACGAAGGAACAGCTCTCCGAACTTCGCAAGCTAAAGCTGCATACGTTATATCTTGGATTGGAAACCGGGGACGAGGAACTCCTAAAACTCGTCAACAAGGGGGAAACGGCTGAGAAAATGATCGAAGCTGTGCGAATTTCACAGGAATACGGGCTACGCTGTTCCGTCATGGTCCTCCTTGGACTCGGAGGTAAGAAAGGTTCGGAGATACATGCCATTGAAACTGCGAAAGTGTTAAATAAGATGCAGCCGAAACTCCTATCGGCATTAAGATATGTTGAAGTCCCGGGAACAAAGATGTTCAATGGCTATGAGACCGTCTCTGAATATGAAGCAGTCTGCGAACTTCGCAAAATAATCGAAAACCTCGAGTTAAATAAAACGGTTTTCCGTGCTAATCACGCCTCAAATCCCGTGCCGATGGAGGGAAGGTTCCCGAATGACAAGGAAAAGCTCCTCGCTGAACTTGATTATCTTATCAGCCGTGGAGGGCTAGACAAGGACGGCCCCGGAGAGTTGCCATTCTGGCTTTAGAGTTATTAACCGCAAAGATCCACTTATATGTTTGAGAAAAGCAGAGAACTGGCGAAGAAATTCAAGACTGAGATTGCAGTCTACAGGAAAGTATATTCCGACCCGAGGACACCGCGAATGTCCAAGGTGCTTCTGTGGTTGGCAATAGGATATCTTCTGATGCCATTTGACATCATTCCAGATTTTATTCCAGTTCTTGGTCAAATCGACGATGTCATAATCGTCCCATTGCTGGTGTATCTTGCCCTCAAGATGATTCCTCCGGAGATAATCGCAGAAAACCGGAAATCAGCTGCCCATTAAATAACTTTGTGTCTCTGTGCCTTTGTAGCTGGATTATTCCTTATTCCATTCGGCCAGCTTGCCCTGGATGAACTTGATGATCTGCTCGTGTTCTTCCTTGCCGGTGGCTGATTTCACATGAATAGGCTCTCCAAAGCTGAAATGAATGGTCTTCTTGGTGTCCACCGGACCGAAATCCTTGACATGTTTTCCATTGCCCCAGAAGTCGGTCTTGAGCGCGAAAGGAATGATTGGAATATTTGCGCGTTTCGCAAGCTTTACGCCTATGGAATTGAATTCCTCAGGTTTGAATTCGACCATACGCGTCGACTGCGGGAAAACTATAACAGATCTGCCCTCCTTTATGTATTTTTCACCCTCGGTCATTATGATCTTGAAGTCCTCGCGGGGATTCGTCCTGGAGACCTTGATTCCATATACCTTCGCCACTTCTCCAAAGAAAGGATAATTGACAAGTTCCTTTTTCAGGACAATGATAACATCCTTCTTGTGTTCCAGCACCATGCAGGGCAGGGCATAGGTCTCGAATGAGCTCATATGGTTGCCGATGACGACAACCGGTCCTTCGACCTTGGCGAAATTGTCGACGCCTTCGATTTTTGCCTGTCCTCCAGCCCATTCAGCGGATCTTATCAGATCGAACGCATTATAGGCGAGTTCGTTCGGACCATACAGGCCTTTTTTAGCCAGCGTCCCGGAATTGTAGGCAATCCTGAATGAATGGCAATAGAAATGCCAACGAGTCCCAAGAAAAAGAATCCTCTGCCAGGTTTTTGCCGATCCTGCCTTGGTTTCATGTTTTCCATTTGGAAAATAATTAACTTTTGGATATGGTGTCTTCATTATCAGTTTCATGTTTTAGATTTTAAGTGTTAAGTATCAAAACTCTGTGCCTTTGTGCCTCTGGAGCTCTGTAACTTCTCTCCTACTTCAAACTCTCCCCCAGATTCTTCTTGTTCGGGGCGGTATTATACATTCCTTGGGCTGTCGGGAGATAGTTCTTAAGCTCCTCGAGGCGTTTCTCGCTCATAGGATGCGTTGAGAAGAATTCACCCAGCTTTGATGTACTGGATATCGCCTGGAACTTCTGCCAGAAGGAAATGGCCGCATTTGGATTGTATCCCGCCTTCGCCATGAAGACCAATCCCATTTTGTCAGCTTCATATTCGTGAGTCCTGCTGTAAGGAAGAACGACAGCAAGATTCGATCCTACCGCATATCCAATGAGGATTCCCTGTACTGTTCCTGCAGACTTTCCATCAAGTGCGACTGAGATCGCCTGCGCTCCTGCTTCCTGCACCATCCCCTGGGAAATTCTCTCACCCCCATGCCTAGCTATCGCATGTCCGACCTCATGCCCGACAACTGCTGCAAGCTCAGCATCATTGGCGGTATACTGGAAAAGCCCTGTATTTACGGCAACTTTGCCTCCGGGCAGACAGAAGGCGTTGGGCTCTGAGTTTTCAAGTACCTTGAATTCCCATTTGTAGTCGGGCTTGTTCGCGGCCTGAGCGATACATGTCCCAACCCTCTTAAGGGCTGCATTATATTTCGGATTATTGGAAATCTTGCTCTGGGAGAGGACTTCCTTCCATGCCTGTTCTCCGAGCTGTGCCTCCTCCTGGGGGCTTGTCAGCATGAACTGGCTTCTTCCCGTAATTGGATTAGTCACGCATCCGGTCAGATAAGTCAGTGATGAGCAGAATACTGCAATAAATATCAAACTGTTCATCATGGATTTCATAAACTGCTCCTATATTTTATATACAAAGATAAAAATAATAACAAGGATTCCTAATACAATCCGGTAATATCCGAACGGCTTGAAATCGTGTTTCCTGATATAGCTCATGAAAAGCGCTATCACCGCCCAGGCGACCAGGAACGAAACGACAAAACCAACAGCCAAAGCCTGCCATTCCAGCGATGTCATTGACGAACAGTGTTTCATAAGGGAGTATGCAGATGCGGCGAACATGGTAGGGATTGCCAGAAAGAATGAAAATTCTGCCGCAGTCTCCCTATTAGCTCCAAGCATCATGGCTCCAATTATGGTGGCGGCAGCCCTGGAGGTGCCTGGGACCATCGCCAAGCACTGTATCAGACCGATTGAAAAGGCAAGAAGATAGGTGATTTCAGCGACCTTCGTTATTTTTGCATCTTTCTTTCGCATTTCGATGATGATTATGATGATTCCGCCCACAATAAGAGCTCCGGCTACGACGGCAGGGCTGAAAAGATGATCGGATATCTTCTTGCCAAGGATACCTCCGATTATTATTGCAGGAATGACTCCGGCAATGGTCTTTTTCCAGAGATTGAGAACCTCCTCCCTTCTTTTTGAATTTCCAGTTAAAGGGTTGAGCCTTCCGAAAAAGAATACAATGACAGACAGTATTGCTCCAAGCTGGATCACCACCTCGAACATCTGCGCAAACGGTTCCTGGAACTTTATGAAATGGTTGACGATGATGAGATGTCCGGTACTGCTTATCGGCAGAAACTCGGTAATCCCCTCGACAACTCCCATTATCCCAGCATTTATCAGGAAATCCATAAATGAAAACGCCCCTTAAATTTGGCATTGAAATATAACATACGAGGGTTTCTTTGCCATGACATACGATGTAAATTTGAATATGGAAAAGGAAAACATATCTTCAAATATTTTTAAGGCAGCCCTCGACGGGCTCGAAGTCTGGGAGAAAGGAATCAAACTGGACGGTTTCCTCGAAAGCGATCCCGTTGCTTCCAGATACAGGAAAAGCGTTTCCAGTCTCCTATATACTTATTTCCGTAACAGGGCGCTGATTGAATTCGGTATCGCGAAATTCGCAAAAGATGTAAATCCCAAATTCATGAGACTTCTTTCAGTGGCAGTGACGGAGACCTGGTACCATACCGGCATTCCCAAGGAAATCGCAGTGAATTTTGCTGTCGATTATGCCCGTCGACGCTATGGCACCAAGCCAGCCGGCTTTATAAATGCAGTTCTCCGCAAGGCATCACAGCTCGATCCGGATATGCTTGAGAAGGAAGCTCCTCTCCAGGTCAGGCTGAACCTGCCTAAAGTACTTTTCGAAAGATGGAGGAATCTGCTTTCAGAGGAGGAAATAGCGAAGTTCGCAGTAGTCCTGAGAAGAAAGCCGAAGTTCACCTTCAGGATTCTCAAGGAAATTCCTGGAGAGGAGCTGGAAAAGGCCGGATGTTCTGAAATCAGGCCGGAATTTGACATTTCACCATTCAAATTTTATATGACTGATGAACCAGAAGCAGTATTCAGCAGGAAATGGCTTGATGAAGGGAAGGTATACGTCCAGGATCCTGTGACAGTCCTTTCGGCGATTGCTCTCACCCCTAAGGAAGGGGAGATCGTTGCAGACCTTTGCTCCGCACCCGGTGGAAAAACACTTGCACTTGCTGAACTGATGAATGGGAAAGGTGAGATTATAGCCGCTGACAGTTCGTTTGAACGCCACAGGAAAACCATCGAGAATTTTACAAGAAGCAATTATGGAAACCTCTCGGTTATCGTCTCATCGGCGCAGGATTCCTCTTTTAAGGAGTCAGGATTCGATGCTGTCCTCCTAGATGTGCCATGCAGCAACACGGGAGTCGGTAGACACAAGCCGGATGCACTATGGCGGTTTTCAGAGAAGAAGTTGAAGGAACTTGTCCGGGAACAGCGCAGGATCATAGATGCCGCCGCAAAACTCGTGAAACCCGGCGGAAGGATGGTTTATAGCACCTGCAGCATTGAAAACGAAGAGAATTCGATGCAGATTAAAAGGTTCATTTCCGAAAACAAAGAATTTGTACTGAAGATGGAAAATCAGATTCTTCCTTCAGAAAACAATGACGGGGCGTATGTGGCGTTAATGGAGCGCCGGAAATGATTAGTAGGACGGATTTTAATCCGTCAATTGAATTAACCGTCGGGTTGAAACCCGACATACTTGGTTGGTCAAATGAAAATCATACATTTTTCAGATCCGCATGCCGGAGGACCGGCAGAAGACTGGATGGCCTACATCGACAAACGATGGGTAGGCGTCTTCAACTTCACTTTCAGGCGGAAATACCAGCATGACCAGAGCTACCTGAAGAAGGCTGTCGACTATATCCTTGCCCAGAAACCGGATCTTGCGGTGCTGAGCGGGGACATTACTTCAACCGGACAGCCGGGTGAATTCAAGATACAGCTGGACATTCTGGAGCCTCTCGTGCGAAATTCGCAGATCCCTCTGCTTTTCATACCCGGAAACCACGACTGCTATGTCTATAGCAAAAAATGCGTTGATGCGATGAAGGATGCGATGAAGTTCCTGAACAAAGGAGAGATCTCTTTTGATGAGCTTCCTGTCAAAAAGACAATTGGCGACTGTGATTTCATACTTGTGAACGAGAGCTGTCCGACAAACCTGATCTCATCCTGCGGTTATCTTCCGAAGGCCAGCAGTGATTTCATAGTGCAACAGTGTTCCGGCAAGAAAGAGAGACCGAGAGTGCTTGTTGGACATTACCCCCTATGGGAAGATCATCCCTGGCTTAGGGTGCGGCACAGGCTCTGGGGGGAAGACGAGGCGTTAAGGCTTCTTAAGAACGGTGAAATCGATCTTTCTCTTTGCGGGCATGTCCACAGACCCTATGCGAAGATTGATGAAAGGGGAAGAGGGGAAATATGTGCTGGTTCCGTGACGAGAAATGGCTGCGTTACATTGATTGACTACGACAAGTCCAAGGATGTCTTCACCCGGGAAGTGAAGCAACTCTAACGAATATCGAATTACGAACGCCTAATACCGAACTACGAAATAATATCTATTTGGCTTTTGGTTTCAACTGAAATAGATAGTAGATGAGGCTGATATCGCGGTTCGCCCTGACTTCCCTGACCTTTTCTGCGATGTAACCTGAATTTTTCAGTAGAAGCTCCATTTCATTCCTCGAAATGAAACCGGGACGCGGGGTAGGGGTTTGGCCGGTAGTCTTTTTAATCCACTTCCTGTCTTCCTCAATTTCCTCATTGGAGAGATCTTCAGGATAGTAATAGTCTCCGACGAGGGCAGTTCCATCGTTCTTAAGGGTTGATCCCGAGATGGATAATATCTTCATTAGTTCCGGGAAGGATTTGACTATCTGGTGGCAGGCTGCATTGCAGATTATCAGATCTGGTGGTCCATCGAGCATCTTACGGGCTTCAAATGCCGATTCACGGGACGTGAGCCAGCTAGCAGACTCAACCATGCTTAAAACCTTCAGTTTTTTTCCGGGAGGAATCCGTTTCATCAGTTTGGCTATGCTTTCGGCCGAGGTATCAATGCCAAGATAAGTACCGGAAACGTTCAGGCTTGATATATATTCGACAGTCCATCCATCACCGCAACCGATATCGAGGATCCTCACCGGTGGCTTGTATTTCTTTAATACTCCTGCAAGGACGAAGGAAAAAAGAGCGTATGCCTTTGAATAGGAAGCATTAAAAACCTTCTCAAATCCACCGTTAGTAGCGAATTCATCGAATTCCCTCTGATCTGGCGCGGCTAAGGATTGTTTTGTCATTGGTGAAATTAGGCTTCCGTATATTGTTTCTATAATATACAGTGAATCCTATAAAATTTCACCTTTTTCCTGCATGAAATTCTATCTTCGCCGGGACGGCGAACACTACATCAGGAAGGAAAGAATTGAGATGTAGAGTTGCCCGTCACGGGCAAGTGTATTGGATTGAGAAGGGATTTATAGGAGCCCGGAGGTCTCTTCAAGTCCGAAGATGATGTTCATGCACTGGATTGCCTGACCGGACGCGCCCTTGGTCAGGTTGTCAATGCAGGAATTCACGATCAGCTTGCCAGTATGATCGTCGAATGTAAAACCGATGTCGCAATAGTTGCTCATCGTCACAAACTTGGTGTCAGGCAGCTTGCCATAACCAAGTACCCGGACGAATTTCTCCTTCGAATATGCCTTCTTGTATGCGGCTTCGACCTTCTCCTTGGAGAAATCCTTTGTGACATTCGCCACAATCGTGGAATTGATACCCCTGTTCACCGGTATCAGATGCGGAATGAAGTTGATCTTCACGTCGCAGCTGGCGGCAGCACCAAGTTCCTGCTCGATCTCGGGCAGGTGCCGGTGGCCGGTGACTCCATACGCCCGGACGCTTTCGTTGCATTCTGGGAAGATATAAGGGAGATCAACCTTCCTGCCGGCTCCACTTACGCCGCTCAGGCTGTTGACAATGATGTTTTCAGATGAAACAAGCTTGTTCTCGAGCAAAGGTGCAAGCGCAAGAATTATACTTGTCGGATAGCATCCCGGACACGCAATCAGTTTGGCCTTCTTGATTTCAGTCCTGTATCTTTCGGGAAGTCCATAGACTGCATTTTTCAGAAGAGAAGGAGCGGGGTGCTCTTCCTTGTAATATTTCTTGTAGATTGAGGTGTTCTTCAGTCGGAAATCCGCGCTGAGGTCAATCACCTTCAATCCCTTCTTCAGCAAAGGTTCAGCGAATTCAGCGGCAAGTCCATGTGGGAGAGCGAGGAATGCTACTTCGGCCTTCTCGGCAATCTCTTCGACCTTTGGATTCGAAAATACGAGTCCATTTCCGGTGAATCTTGGGAAAACATCGCTGATCTTTGAACCTGCGTTCTGCCGGGAGGTGATTATGCTGATCTCGCAGTTGTCATGCCGCAGAAGAAGCCGTATAAGCTCCTCTCCGGAATAACCGGAAGCTCCAACAACAGCAACTTTGATCTTTGCCATCTTTTGAGGATATGGATTAGCGTTTTGAGAACTGGAAACGCCTGCGGGCGCCTGGTCTGCCGGGCTTCTTTCTTTCCTTGACGCGTGCATCGCTTGTGAGCATCCCAGAGTTCTTGAGGACGGGACGCAGTGAAGGATCCTTCTTGATGAGGGCCCTTGCGATACTGAAACGAAGCGCACCTGCCTGGCCGGAAAGTCCGCCGCCCTTGAGGGTGGCGTCGATGTCGACCGAAGTGGTGGACGAAGTAACTACAAGCGGCTGGTTGATATATCCGCGTATCGCTTCTGTAGTGAAATAGGTTTCATATGGCTTGCCGTTGACTTTGATCTTGCCCGTGCCGGCCTGGAGCCTGACGCATGAGATGGCTTCTTTTCTCCGGCCTGTTGCAGTTATCATGTTGGTGCTCATTTATATCTCCTGGATATTTTCAGTTTTTATAATTTGACTACTTCCGGGTTCTGCGCCTTATGCGGATGCTCTGCGCCCGGATAAACCTTGAGCTTCTTGAAGAGTTCACGTCCGAGCCTTCCATGAGGCATCATTCCCCATACGGCGTCTTGGATCATCCTCTCGGGCCTCTTCTCCCTGACTTCTGAAGCCTTGAGAAGCTTGAGTCCGCTCCTGTATCCCGAATAGCTCGCGTAGATCTTCTTCTCATCCTTCTTACCGGTCAGCTTGACCTTGGAGGCATTGATGACGATCACAAAGTTGCCCGTGTCGATATGGGGCGTATATGTGGGCTTGTCCTTGCCGCGGAGGGCGTTGGCAATCCTAACTGCCAGCCTTCCAAGCACGACGCCATCGGCGTCAAAGAGAATGTATTTCCTGTCGATTTCACCAACTTTTGCCAAAAATGTTTTCATGATTCCACCAAGTTTTGGCCCATTCTTACCGGAATGGGCAGTAAATTTAAAAAATTAGCCTCAGACAATCGGGACGTGTATTTTAGTTCAAATCCGTATTTTGTCAATTATTTTTCCCGATTTTCAGGGAAAATTAACGACCACATGGCAATTCGCCCCTTTGGCGGGAGGTATGAGATTCCCGGAAATCCTTCTTCCATTGCAGGTTATGGATAGATCCCTGATGCCTTTCTTCCTGATGAAAATAATTTTATAGGTGCATCCCCTGAACTTTCTTGTAACAGAATAATTTTTCCAGTTCTTTGGAACCTTGGGATTGATCTCAAGACCGTCATAATCGGCCTTGACTCCAAGTATCTCATCAAAACCCGCCCTCATCAGCCAGGAAGCATTGCCGGTAAACCAGGTAAAGAAGTTCTGTCCGAACCGTTTGTGTTTCGGGCCGCAGTAGTAGTTGCCGGTGCAATATGGTTCAGAAGTTCTTCTGGCATCGAAGTTATCCGGATTCGTCGGTAGAAGGTTCACAAATGTCCTGAAAGCTTTTTCATGCTCCCCAATTGCGAGATTTGCAAAAATGTGGAAGGTGACGGCGTGCTGATAGATCGAGGCGTTTTCGAAAGTGCCGGGTTCAAGGCGTGCTATCCTTCCAACTTCAGCGGCTTCGTGTACATAAGGTGGAGTCATGAGCACCGGTCCGAGCGGAGTGTCGAGATGCTTCTCAACCGACTTCATTGCGATCTTCGCACGTTCGCTGTCTGCAAGTCCTGACAAAACAGCCCAGGTCTGGGCGTTAAGGTGGATCTTTCCCTCCTTGTTGCGCTTTGAACCGATCGGCTTGCCGGAACCTGTGAACCCGTAAACGTACCATTCACCGTCCCAGCCGACCTTGTTGACGACCTTCTTCAGTTCTTCAGCTTTGGAACTGAGCGATTTTGCCCTTTCCAGCTTTCCACTTCTCTTATAGAGATTGATCATGAGTCTCATGGCGTCGAATACAGCGATCGTAAGCCAGACAGATTCAGCATCCCCCTGCTTGCTGATACCTTCCAAAGCGTCATTCCAGTCGCCATCCCCGGTAAGACTGGCTCCGTGTTTGCCACGATGCTTGAAAAGATAGTTGAGGGCACGCCAGACATGTTCTTCTACCGATGCAGAACCGCCGTCAACAAAAGGTATCTGCATGTCCATTATCGAGAGATCTCCGGTTTCCTTTATAAGATCTGCAAGGGTCCTGGCAATCCAGGTAGGAGAATCCATGAACCTTCGCATATCATGCTTTCCATCCCCAAATGCCGAGAAATTTCTGGGTGCTGTTCCGTCTTTGCACTGGAATGAGAGGATTTCGTAGAGTCTCAACTTTGCAAGCTCAGGATCCATAAGCGTATAACCCCAGTCATCCTGTAGGCTGTCGCGATATCCGTTCTGTCCGGAGCGTACGAAATGGAAATTGAGGTTGAGCTGGTTCTTGAACCATACGTTCAGGAAGTTCTGCATCCCCTTTTCAGGGATCTCGCAGGAAATGTGTTCAATGCTTTCCTGCCATTTGTCGGTGATCTTCTTGAATTCGGACGTGAAAGATGCCGGCTTCAGGTATTTCGATCTGAGATTTTTAAAGTCTTTTTCAGTTACATCAGCGCCTGAAACGATCTGGAACAGCATCGATTGTCCGGGAATCAGGCAGATAGTGCTGCGGAGTTCGCAGAGATTGAAGACGAACTTGCGGCCATCCTTTCTTTCTTCGGGCAGAAGGTTTAGTTCTGCAGAATTAGCCTGTGGCGACATGAACAGTCCGAACATTTCGTAAGGGAGATCCTTGTTCATAGAATGACAAAAGCAGCCTTTCCTGTCTGTAAAAGTCTTCAAAGCTTTTCCAGGAGTCGAAATGTAGGGTATCCCTTCTTCAGCGGTATGGATTCCAAACTTTGAAAAGGTCCATGTTTGCAGGAAGGAGATCTTGATATCTCGTTTTATCTTTGAAGTGTTATTCAGTTTCAGGCTCCATATCTCGCATGAATCCTCGAGCGGCACGAAAAGTGTAAGTTCAAACTTAAGTCCGAGAGCCGTACAGGTGAAGACGCTGTATCCCGGATGATGTGTGCAGACCAGATCCTTGGCTTCGCGGAGAAGATTCGACTTCTGCGAAGTTCGCAGATCCTGGACCACGATTTCGCGTCCATCCTGGAATTCTCGTGGAAGATAGTCGACCGGATGTTCATATTTTGTCACACGGAGAAGAGTTGAACGGTACCAGGTGAATCCGAGACCGCGGTTTGAAACGACTGATCCGAACTTGTGGTTTGCGAAATAGTTCAGCCAGGGACGGGGTGTGTTTGGATTTGTGATCTGGTATGCTGTTCCGTTGTCGATGAACTTGCCGAATCTCTTCTTCCTGTCATTGTAATTCTTTTCCGAGCACCAGTATTCGGAGGTATCGCAGTCATAAAGAGGTCTTTTCTTAGCCATGGCTTTCTCCATAAATAAATTAAGTCAATATCAAAGGGAAGAACATGCCGTAAGGGCTGTCCTCTTTCTCTTAATTAATATAAGCTTCTCGTCAAAAACACCAAATGTGAAATAACGAGCTGTAAATATAATGCTCATCTATCCGATCAATACTGTCAAGGGCTGGCAAGTGACTGGGGATGAAACGAATCACTCGTCGATCATAATCATGTTGTTGATTGGGCCGTTGAAAGGCACAAGTGGCATGTTCGGTGCCTGTTTGAACTTGAATGTATCTTGATTCTCAGACCACCACTTTTTCCATTGCGGGATGTCTGAGTTGGAAAAGTTCTGTTCTGTAAATGCCGTAAGATATTGCCATGAAGTGAGTTTCACCTGTTTATTGGGATGTCCGAGGAAGGCTATGAGCATCGGGATCAACTGAGTGTCCTTGGCACGCAGGTAGGATGAGACATGGGTATTGAAGACATACTGTTCGAATCTAGGTTTTGGCTTTTCACCTTCCACCTCCTTGAAGCTGGAGAGGATTTTCTTTGCCCTGAACGAGGTTTCGGGATCCTTGCTCTTTGAGGCGGCAATCATTTCCGCCCTTATCGACGGTCCCATCTGGATCAGTTCATTGGTGGCTTTTTCCCTGACCTTAAAGTCCTCGGAACCCAGCTGGCTAATGAGCTTTTTAACCGGTTCGGATGTCTCAGTTGGAGCTGTTGCAGCTGTCGGTTCGAGTATCTCCTCGGCGAGTTTGGAAAAATACTTGAGTGCGGCGATCTGTGCACGTCTCTGCATATAGTCATTAGGAGGATTTATCACGGACGACTTTTCAGCAGGCGGGGGCGCAGGCTGAGCTTCCTGGGAGAAAACTGCAGATGGGAAAACACCTGTGCACAAAATTAGGCAAAGAAGAAATATTCCAGGTCGAAGTTCGATATTCTTAATTCGAAATTCGACATTCATTGCCCCTCCTCCACCTTGAACGGCAGACCCAGGCTGTCGGTGAACCGGATATACATGTTCCAGCCGCCGACGATGTTGACGCATTTCACGACTATACGGTTCAACCCCTTTTTCAGGGAAATATTCTTTACGATGTCCTGATCCCAGTCGGATGCACGACGCTCCTTGTTATATACGAAGACGATCTTACCGTTTATCCAGATTTTTGCATAATCATCACATCCGAGTTTCAGGACCACGTTGTCCATGTCAGCTGGTACGTCAAGCAGGCATACGCAGTATACAGTATCAAAATCGACCTCGCCGAGGAGCTCCTTGAAGTTCACTTCTCCGGGATTGTTTTTTCCGGAGCCGGTGATGCGTTTCCAGGCGAACCCTTCAGGTGGCTTTGAGGTCTTGCAGTCAAGGTTGGGTTCGTCAGACATGAACTCCTTGTCTATCGATTCAACCTGCATACCGCCACCAAAATCGGTTTCTTTGAACGTGAACGGGCCGACAATCGTCCAGTCCATTACGAAATTGGCATTCGTCAGGAAGGGGCTTGTCTCCCTGGAGGGAGGAATGAGCTTGACCTTCGCTTCGAGCTCGGGTTCCTTCTTCTTGATCGCTGCTACTGACGTATTGGCTGCAGGTGTGACAGTTTCAATATTCCCGGCCTGGGGCTGGGAAGATACAAGGCATCCAGCAAAAGAAGCCAGTATTGCAGCTACGAGAAGATGCCTGAACATAAAAAGCAATTTCATTGTTGGATCACCTTCATTCTATAACGAATACACAGGTTGAGGCGAAGAGGTTGGGCCATATGCTTGCAAGCAGTTTCTCATGGATCTCCCCGATCGGGATCTCGGAGATGATATTGATATTTTTCTCCCTGCAGAGATCACGGAAATCGCAGACAGTTCCAAGATGGATGTTCGGGGTGTCGTACCAGTGGTTCGGTAAAGTTTCGGTTACAGGCATCTTTCCTCTGAACATGATCTGGAATCTTGCTGAATAATAACCGATGTTGATGATGCTGACGATTGCCTTCTTCCCGACCCTCATCATGTCATCAAGGAGCTGGTCCGGTCGCTCGACTGCCTGCAGCGTCTGGCTTAGGATTACGTAGTCAAATGATTTATCAGGAAGCTCCTTAAGCCCCTTGTTCAGGTCGCCATGGACGACGGGAACCCCGGCTGATACGCAATCGAGTATCTTGGCCTGTGAGAGCTCTATTCCGGAACCGTAGACATTCTTTTCCTTGCGCAGGAGCTCAAGCAGGCTTCCATCACCGCAGCCAAGGTCGAGGATCCTCGAATTCTGAGGAATGATGTCGGCAATGACAAGGATATCTGGCCGCTTCAAGAGTTTTTCCCTGATTTTCTGTGTCATTTGATCTCCTCATACCTGCATTTAAGGAAATCGGATATCAGCCTTCCGAGTACATCCACCTCAAGAAGGAATGCATCGTGTCCGTATATGGATTTGATATCGCAATATGTTACATCAATGGAATTTACTCTGAGAGCTTCGACTATCTTCAGGGATTCCTCCGGCGTGAAGAGCCAGTCGCTTGAGAATGATATCACAAGGAAGGAGGACTTTACCTGGGAAAGAGCGACTTCAAGGTTTCCTCCGAAGCGTTCTGAAAGGTCGAAATAGTCCATCGCCCTCGATATGTAGAGATAGCTGTTCGCATCAAAACGTTCAACGAACTTCTCTCCCTGGTGCTTCAGGTAGCTTTCAACCTTGAAGTTGTGCTTGAAATCGAAGGAATAGCTCTTGATCTCCTGGAGTTCCCTGCCGAACTTCTTGTCCATGGACTCGTCGCTGAGATAAGTTATGTGACCGAGCATCCTGGCGATGGCAAGTCCGCTTTCTGGGACCTTGGCTATATCATAGTTGCCATTGTTCCAGCTGGGATCTCTCATGATCGCCTCTCGTCCTACCCAGTTGAACGCGATGGATTGTGGGGAAAGGCGCGAGGTTGTTGCGATCGGCATTACACTGTTGACAGCCTCTGGATATGAAACTGCCCATTCCAGTGCCTGCATTCCGCCCATTGAACCGCCGGCAAGAGAAAGCCATTTCTCTATTCCGAGATGTTTCATGAGGCGATGCTGGGCACGGACCATGTCGGCAATGGTTATCACCGGGAAATCCATATTATATATCTTAGATGGATTCTGAGATTCCGGATTGAAGGAACGGGGACCGGTCGAACCGCTGCAGCCGCCGATGACATTGCTGCAGACAATGAAATACTTGTCGGTGTCGAAGGCCTTGCCGGGACCGACCATGTTATCCCACCAGCCGATCTTGGCCTTGTCGCCATCGAGGTATCCTGCGACATGCGCATTCCCGCTCAGGGCGTGCAGGATGAGAATTGCATTTGACTTCTTGTCATCGAGTTTGCCGTAGGTCTCGAATCTTATGTTCACAGGACCGAGTTTTCTTCCGCAGTCGAGGAGGAGCTTGTCATCTTCGGTCAGGCCGAAGGTGAAGTCCTGTGCATAGACTGGTCCGTAATTTTTTTCATCCATATTGGGACGTCCAAATAAAAAAGTTGGATATAAATATAAATTTGAAAGGGAAATTTACAATTTAGAGGGGTGAGGTATTTTAATGCATTAAATCAGGAGATGGGCTATGAAAAGATTGTTTATAGTAATAATGATTTTGAGTTCAATGGCTTTCTGCATGACATCTGGCGCCCAGCAGGGACCGGCGAAGGGTACGGGAAATGAGAAAGTCTTGAGGATCTATTACATTGGCAACAGCGTGACAGACACTGTGCAATACGGCAAGCTCGCAGAAATGGCATTGAAGAATGGATTCAAGTTCGAATGGGGCAGGCATATGATCCCCGGGGCTCCACTGTCATGGATATGGGAACATTCGAAGGACGGATTCCAGGAGAAGCCTTATGGACACTATCCACAGGCGCTTTCCAACTTTGAATGGGATGTCATTACACTTCAGCCATTCGACCGCCATCTTGGTGAAAAAGGCGACGACAAGGAAGGGGATGTCGTGATTGCCCAGAAGTTCATGGACCTGGCTTTGAAGAAAAGCCCGAATGTACAGTTTTATGTCTACTCGCGCTGGCCACGCATGTATAGCGGGGGCAAAGCAGCCAAATTTGATGAGAACGCCTTTGATCCGATGGTGCCGGGAAGCGGTGGACTCGACCTTGACAAGTTGGACGACTGGCAGAAGATCTGGGCCAACAAATATACTGGGGGCTGGGACAATACAAACGAGGGCAGGGAATATTTCGAGCTGCTTACTAAAGAACTCCGAAAGAATAATCTGAATCTCAAGAAGCCTGTACTAATGATTCCAGTCGGTGATGTATTGCTTGAACTCGACAAGCAGATGAAGACCGGGAAGGTGAAGGGTTATAAGACAATATGGCAGTTCTACAAGGACGGTATCCACATGGGGCCGAACGGCGCATATGTCGTAGCATGCACGTTCTTTGCGACAATCGCAAAACAAAGTCCAGAAGGACTGCCATATGAACTATATGGCGTCAAGGATGCCGAACTGGCGAAGCTGATTCAAACGACAGCTTGGGAAGTAGTGAGCTCATGTGAATACGCAGGAGTGAAAAAAACTCCGTCTGGAAAGTGAATCGTTTGTTATAGATATGAAAAATAAAAGTCTTTATCTCAAATTGCTTTTTGTATTTACGATACTTATCATTGTTTATTTAATAGTTTCCTATATTTATAATAGTTTCAAAGAGCCCTGCCAAAAAAGTGTCAAAGCCATGCTTAAGAAAGAAATTAACATGGATGTATCTGTAAATCTTTCTTTTAAGAAGATTGTATGGGACTGGGATTTTACAAATATAAAGAACAATGAAACCTATATTTATTTCAAACAGGATATAAAACCAATCTTTGCCAAGGATAAATCTGGACGTTACATAAAGATTACAGAAATAAGTGCGGGCAATATAATTTTCATGAAACAGGTAAGTCCAGGCTGGGGATGCATAGAAATTACAGAAGAAGAGTATAACAAATCTACTTCTGCCAACCAGGTTCCACCAAGTGGTAGACTATAAGGAGTTCAATAGGATGAAAGATATATTATTTCTTTTTATCAGGATGGTATTATGATTCAGGAATTCCGTCCCGGCCAGATATGGTACGATACCTCCGGCAACCCGATCAATGCCCATGGCGGAGGCATACTTTATCATGAGGGGTTTTATTACTGGCATGGGGAATGCCGTCCTGAAGGACCTGCAAAACTGGATGCTCTCATTGGCGTTTCATGCTACAAATCAAAAGACCTTTTCAACTGGGAGAATTGCGGGATTGCTCTTTCAGTGGTCAAAGATGATCCGAAACATCCTCTCACGATCGGATGCAAGATTGAAAGGCCAAAAGTCCTCTTCAACAAGAGCAGCGGGAAATTTGTCATGTGGTGGCACCATGATATCAAGGGATGGGGGCATGCCGGAGCATATGCAGGTGTCGCGATAGCCGAAAAACCTGAAGGGCCTTTCCAGTTCGTTGAAATACTCAAGCCGGCCGGGAGGATGGCCCGCGATTGTACACTGTTTCAAGATTCTGACGGATCAGCCTTTTTCATCTGTGCCAGTGACGACAACGCCAACCTGAACATCATTCGCCTAAGTGAAAACTATCAGAAACCTTCAGGCATGATGATGCAGGCCTTCCATGGAAGGTTCATGGAGGCGCCATGTGTCTTCAATCACGAGGGGAGATACTTTTTCATAGGTTCCGATTGTACCGGATGGTTTCCGAATGAGGCTCGTTCCGCCTTTGCATCAAACATCTTCGGACCTTGGAAGGAACTTGGCAACCCGGGACTCGGGGAGGGGGCCGACACTACCTGGGGGGCGCAGAGCACATTTGTGCTGCCTGTAGCCGGCAAACCGGGTGCCTTCATCTTCATGGCGGACATCTGGAAGCCTGAGAACCTTGCCGATTCACGCTATGTCTGGCTACCGTTGTTTTTCAAGAAGGCACCGGTAGGATTCCTGCGTCCCCATTTCCGCTGGTTTGACAAATGGGACCTTTCAATTTTCGACCAGTCTGGAAAAACTATGTGATAATATCCCGGGAATCCATCCAGTCCTATTTCTTCTCAGCAGGGGATTTTTCCTTCGGAGTCTCGTCAAGGATTATTCCCTTTGATTCCAGTTCCTTGATGTACTTTGCCGGATCAGCCTTGACCTTGTCGATGCATCCGGCACAGCAGACATATATTCGCTTGCCTTGGAAGTCAACAAAAAGTTTCTTGTCGATCTTTCCACCCATTACAGGACATTCTGTCTGAGCTTTCTTTTCCTGGGCACCCTGTTTTGCAGCTTCCTCCGCAAAAAGGATTCCTGAAAAGAAGATGGTTCCTGATGCAATGATTGAAAGGACTAGCAGTTTCTTCATGATTCGCCTCCTATGTTTTTTCTTACAAATTCGCCGGCAGTTTCAGCCGGAATGATATCATCTTCAGAGCTTGATGCAAGTCTTCCATTCTTAAGATCAGCGTTCCTGTAGACCTTCAAGTAAGGCAGAAGTTTGCCATCGACGCTTTTCTTCATCCCCTGAAGCCCGATTTTTGCTGAAGGATGCCCACCACAGGCGTTCGGGCAGCCGGAAATCTTTATTGAATTTAAAATTGAGATTAGGTCTCTTGCGCGGTTTTCCGGACGACCCGAATATAGCTTGTCAAGTTCTACCGCAACTGAATCAGAGACTGATGTGGAATCCAGAATTCCGATTTTGCAGACCTTTGCCCCTACGCAGCATGTAAGAAGACCCTTGAATGTTCGGCCTGTGAGATTCAATATTGAAAGCAGCTCGTAGACAGAGGGCAATCTGTCTGAATGAACTGCAGGCAGAATTATGTCCTGGCTCTGCGAAATCCGCAGGAAACCGGTTTTGCCGGCAAGATGGCAGATCTCCTCGAAATCCTTTATGGAAAGATTGCCATTCGGAACAAAGAGCCTGACGGAGACAATTTCCTTGCCAAAGATGGTAGGAGAAACGGCATATTTCAGCCAGTGATCATAATTTTTATTGTTATTCTGGACGTCACCTTTGACGGTTGATTTGCTGGCAGTCGGTTCGTTTGTCTGCTGCAAGGCATAATTTATTTTTTCCGTACGTCCATAATATTCGTTAAAGACCTTCTTGAACTCATCTGCGCCGACCTTCTGCACGTAGAAGCGCAGTCTGGCTTTTGCACGGTTTGACCTGTCACCATGTTCGTGGAAAATATCAAGTACGGCCCTGATGCATCTGAGGAGTTCTTCCTGCGGGAGGAAATCGAATATCTTTACACCGATAAAGCTTTCCCTGCCCATTCCACCGCCTGCATGCACCTCGAATCCCTTTTTGCCATCTGCGATCTTCGCAATGAACCCAAGGTCCTGGAGTACTGCCATGGAAGCATCAGTCATGCAGCATGAGAAACCTACCTTGAATTTTCTAGACAGCTGGAAAGCCTTCTCCTGCTCGCGCAGGAACTCATTGGCGGCTTTTGCATATGGTTGGACATCAAAGATGGAATCAGTGGAAATCCCACTGTGCGGACAAGCTACTATGTTCCTGTAGGTATCTCCACCGCCACCCTTAAACAGAATACCTGATTCGTGAAGCGCAATGACGACAGGATGAATGTGGAGGGTTTCCACATCATGGAGCTGTATGTCCTGCCTTGTCGTAAGATGCAGGTGGCTGGCAGTATACTTCTCTGCAACATCGATTATTGATTTTGCGTCAGATAATGGCAAGTGTCCGCCAGTAACCCTGATCCTGACCATGAATTTTCCATTGCTCTGCTCGTAGATCCCCAGCGGAGCCGCAGTTTTCTTGAATTCCGCGGAATTGATCTTTCCTGAAGAAAGATCCTCCGCCCTGAGCTTCAGTTCATCGTATTTATTTTTCCAAATAGTTTTATCCATAAGAGTAATCTGCCTTTCACACTGTTTAGTTCTTCCTAAATGCAATAACTCGGAATGATGTCCGATGCACTCATCAATCCCTTGATCTTCTCGGTCGCCTCCTTCGCCGGAGTGCTGGCCGGGAAGACAAGATCCGGATTGAATTTCGTAAAATAGTTTTCTCCCACGTTCACTACAAGTATCTCATTTGGGGAATTGAGAAGTTTCAATTTCTCCAGATCATACTCGTCCGCATTGTCGATAACTGTTATGAAGATGAGTCCCGCATCGGTCATGATCCTCGCAAGTTCACCTATCCTTCTGACGTGTTCATCCCTGTCCTCGAAGTCAGTCTTCACGTCTGAATCCAGGCCACTGACAAGGCTTGATACGCCAAGATAGTAAACATTTAGGTTCAGGTTGAAGAGTCCCTGCTCAAGAGTTTTGGCGATCTCATGTGAACCGGAATCCTTGTCACCGGTGAATACGATGGTCTTTCCACGGTGATGGTTTCTTGCAACCCTGGACGCAGGACTGATCAGCCCCTTCTCCCAGGAATATTCACGCTGCCGGACGTGTTCCTTCAAAAGCGAGTTTTCATCCTCCGCCTTTCCGATCACGATTCCACCACCAGCGATCTCATAATTGTCGACTATCACGAAGCGACCGGTGCTTTCGATATCGCTGACAAAATCGAATGCTATCGGCTTTGCGGTTTCAATCACGCATTCGCCGACATCGTGCCTGTCGAGCTGCTTCTTGCCCTTGATGGAACTCAATTCCGAGGCATCAAGGACGTTTATGATGTCGACAAGCTCCGCACTGGCGCGTGCGGCGGCAAGCTTGAGCTTGTATTTCTTTCCCTTGATGAATGGAGCCTTGCCCATCCAGAAAATATTCACACGCAGACGTGTTGCGACCGTTGGCAGGGCATCACCCTTCCTGCACATTATATCGCCGGGATGGATGTAAATCTGCTTTGCCAGTGTAAATCCGGTCGCATATGGGGCTCCTATCTCCCTTTTGACAGGGCTGTTGAAGCCTTCTATCGAACTGACCTTAGATTCCTTTCCGGAAGGAAGGAAGACAACTTCGTCGTCGATGCTTATTTTACCGGTTTCTATCGTTCCGGCAACTATGCGGCGTTCGTCATTGTGCTCTGTGAACTTATATATGTCCTGCACCGGCATCCTGAAACTCTTTTCAAGATTGTCAGGTTTGAGAGTGAAGGTCCCGAGCTGCTCGAGTATTGATGGTCCCTTGTACCAGGAAATATTTTCTGAACCCTTGACAATATTGTCACCGAAACGACCGCTGGCGGGAATAAAACTCGATGCAGTGACTCCGATGTTCTTCAGGAACGCTGAATAATCCCTCACTATCGTATCATATACATTCCTGCTGTATTCGGCGAGATCGAACTTGTTTATAATGACAGCGACCTGTTTTATTCCGAGCATTCCCAGGATATATCCATGGCGCTTGGAATTCTCCTGGATCCCTTCGTGGGCATCAATGACGAGAAGGGCGGCGTCGGCTCGTGCTGCGCCGGTGACCATGTTCTTAAGGAATTCAATATGTCCTGGAGCATCGATGATCATATAGTTGCGGTTTGGCGTCTTGAAGAAGCAGCGTGCCATGTCGATAGTAATTCCCTGTTTCTGCTCATTCTTCAATGCGTCCAGGAGAAAAGCGTATTCAAAGGGCTTGGAGTTGCGACGGCAGTTCTCCTGCACCTGTTCAAGCTTCCCCTTTGGGAGAGAGCCGGTATCAGCCAGCAATCGCCCTATTATCGTGCTCTTTCCGTGGTCCACATGGCCCACAATCACTATCTTAAGCAAATTTGTTGTTTCCATCTTTGTTTTCCTGTGTCTTTCAATCAAAATCAAAATCGAGAATTAAAATAGAAAATCACATATATCCTTCTCTCCTCAGAGTCTCCAATCCGCCGCCGTCATCCTTGTCCTGCGCCCTTCCTGAGCGTTCTGCGATATTCGCAAATTTTCCGCTCTTGAGCTCCGTGATGATCTCCTTGACATTTTTTGCCGTCGATTCAACAGCACCCGTGCAAGGATAGCACCCAAGAGAGCGATATCTCTTCCCGGTTCCCTTGTCGAAGTAAAGATCCGTAATTGGAATGTTCTCCCGATCGATATATTCCCAGATGTTGAGTTCCGTCCAGTCAAGCAGGGGATGCACCCTGATGTGCGTGCCGGGAGCGAAGTCGGTCTTATACTGGTTCCAGAGCTCGGGAGGCTGGTCATCCACGTTCCAGTCGCTCTGCTTGTCGCGAGGAGAGAAATAACGTTCCTTCGAACGGCTTCCCTCCTCGTCGGCACGGACTCCAACTATGACACCGATGTAAGCTTCCTGGCTCAAGTCGGTGTCAAATTTACCAGTAACATGGTTTAACCTGTAGCGTGGCCATTCTCCGGCAAGGGTATGCTTCAACGCCTCGCTCTTCAGGGAGCGGCAGCAGGTAAGCCTATCCACCTTGCCGTCCGGATAGGTCTGTTTTTCCTCAAGGGCCCTTTTATTCTGTCCGACGATCAGGTTGAGCTTCCATTCGAGCGCGATATTGTTCCGGTATGAGATCATTTCCGGTATCTTGAATGCCGTGTCGATGTGCATGAGAGGGAAGGGGACGTGTCCAAAGAACGCCTTCCTTGCGAGCCAAAGCAGTACAGTGCTGTCCTTGCCTATCGACCAGAGCATCACAAGGCTTTTAAACTCCCTGTATGCTTCACGCAGTATGTGAATGCTATGCGCTTCCAATGATTCAAGATGATCCATATTCAAATCCTTTCCTATGTCGTCGGTCGTCTGTCTTCAGTCGTCAGTTCTATTTGTTGCTGTCGACCGAAGACCGTCGACTAATTACTGTTTCTTACCAGCTTCCCATCCACCATATGGAGTCCGCATTCCTTCTTGTCAGGTTCTTCCCACCACCAGCGGCCGGCACGCGGATGTTCTCCGGGCTTGACCGCCCTTGTACATGGAGAACATCCGATGCTCGGATATCCGCAGTCGTGGAGTTTATTATATGGAACAATGTTATCCCTTATGTAATCCCAAACCTGTTTCTCTGTCCAATCCGCTATGGGATTGAGCTTTACGAGTCCGAAGTTCTGGTCCCATTCGATCTTTTCCACTGATGTCCGGGTTATACTCTGTTCCCTGCGGAGACCGCATATCCAGGCATCGACCTTTGCAAGATATTTCCTGAGGGGTCTGAGTTTGCGGATTTCGCAGCAGAGCTTTCTTTTTTCGATGCTTTTGTAAAAGAGGTTCGGACCGTTGACTATCTCCATTTCCTCCACATAAACAGCCTCCGGGAACAATATCTCGTATAGAATGCCATATCGCTCCATTGTTTCGGAGATAGTATCATAAGTCTCCTGCGGGAGGCGACCGGTGTCAATAGTGAAAATCCTTGCTTTGGGGTTGATCTTCAGGATCATGTCGGTCAGTACCTGGTCTTCGGCGCCAAGGCTTGAAGAAAGGGCAATCCTGTCAGGGGTGAATGTCTCCAATCCCCATTTGAGGATTTCTTCAGGCGCCTTGCCTGCAAATTCCGGAACTATCTTTTCAATATCTTCTCTTTTAAACATTATATGAAACCTCTGTGTCTTGGTGTCTCTGTGGTTGAATTTTAGATACTGTAATCATCCCCCTTTATTGAGACTCTGCCGAACTTGATCCTGTTCCAGATCCTTTCGTGCATGTAGTAGAGGAACATCTTTGTGAACAGTTCCACGGCTCCTATCGAAACTGCGAACGTCAGCTTTCCAGTAATAAGCCAGGAGATCGCGATTGTATCAATTGTTCCGACAGTCCTCCATGATATTGCCTTTGCCAGGCTTCTCCAATGCTTATCAACCACGGTAATTCTCCCTTTTGAGCAATACTATATAATGTTTATCAACAAAGTAAACAATAAAAAGGAAGAAATATTTGAAATAGTTGCAACTAAATGATGATAAAGGTGATTTGAGTGATAACTTCTCTGCTTATAGAAAAATCATCCCTAAAAAATGATAGATAATATCAACACAGGCAGAAACAAACCCTTTTTAATTTGGGCATTGACAGTGAATTACGCCGGGATGGTCGCACTCGCAGTCGCCGTCAACTTGACTCCTGTCTTCCTGACCACCTTCAGCCGTGAACTCGGAGGCTTGTCCGGGCTTACAAATGAACAGCTTGGCAGAATCGGTGCGGTTACATTCCTCGGGCTTATCATTGGAATTTTAATCACAGGCCCAATGGCAGACCGCATTGGAACAAAGATTTTTGCAGTTCTTGGGAATATGCTTGTTTGTATAGGTCTTGTCATGCTTGGAAAAGCTCCGAATTATCATACGGTACTTGTCGCTTCTGCGGTAATGGGTTTCGGGGCAGGGGTGCTCGACATGGTCCTGAGTCCGATAGTCTGCGCCCTGCAGCCGGAAAAAAGAGCCGTTGCAATGAACCTTCTGCACTCGTTCTACTGCAGCGGGGCCGTGTTGACAATCCTTCTTGGATCACTTGCGCTTAATCTTGACTGGGGATGGAGGAACAT
>CAZRKP010000012.1:0-114587 GCA_964600895.1 uncultured Victivallis sp. | reverse complement strand
TGTTGAGCGATGACCAGAGCCTTATCTTCTCGTTCTGTTCCGGAAGACTTGCTATCTCCGCATATTGCTTCGCGAGATCACGGACTATTCCAATGTCTTTTTTGTTGTTCATCCATATCCCCTGTTAAATCATTTTGATAACAATTTTCCTCTCTATGCTTTCCTTGTATCCAATACGGATCGCCTTCGCCCTGATCGTCGTCCTGCCCCTTTTCGTCAGGCGTAACGGTCCGGAATAAAGATCCCAGGCCGGAGAAGCACTTTCATCAAACGTATATCCTATGGACGCTCCTTGCGTTGCACAATATATCTGCAGGAGCACAGGCGCTTTCAACTCAATCTCCTGAAGGGCATGATCAACACCCGGCGATTCCGCATTGATCGGGACAAATACCGGCGCAGCAGTCTCCGGCTGGACACCATTGGGATACCAGTTCCTTACCATCACTGTCTCATCTATTTCCCCAAGGTCACAGATTTCATCCATCCACCTACTGAGAGCTTTACCTAACCGGTCAAGCTCCTTCTTATACTTTGGATTTCCTGCGAGGTTGTTTATCTCCCAGGGATCCTTCTGGATATCATAAAGCTCCTCGACGGGACGCTTGTCCTGGAACAGCAGCTTCTGCGAACCTTCTAGTTTCCCTTCCGCATGCAGCTTCCACATCTCCTGCATGATCGGATGCCTGTTAAGGTATGGCACCCAGATATTGTATGGCAGTTCGGGATGGTAGTTGCGGATGTATTTGAAACGACTGTCACGTAATGCGCGAACCATGTCATATGATTCATCGTAGCGGTCACGCGACGCAAATACATATTTTCTCGGCGCTTTCTTCTGTTCGCCAAGGAACGCCTGGCCTTGCATGTGCGCCGGCACATCAATTCCTGTGAGAGAAAGGACGGTCGGCCCGAGATCGATCGTACTTACTAGTTGTTTGCTGATTGTCCCTTTTCTTATTTTTCCCGGCCACCTGATGATCATCGGCACCCGGATCCCCGAATCGTATGGCCATCTCTTGCCGCGCGGCATAGGTCCATGGTCGCTCCAGTGGAAGACGATAGTGTTTTCTGCAAGCCCGTCCTCTTCAAGCTGCTTGAGAAGTTCTCCGAAATAAGCGTCGCTCAGTTCAATGTTCGTATACATCCTCGCCATGGACTCCCTCACTTCCAGTGTGTCCGGAAAGTATGGTGGAAGCTTTATCTTGGCGGGATCGAACTTGTGTTCCGGACAGTTCTTCCTCCACATACCGCTTTCATGGGTCCTGGTCGGATTGAATACGGCAAAGAAAGGTTGATCTTTCTGTTTCCTGTTCCTCCAGTGTGCCTTCGGTCCGAGTTCGTCCCAGGCGGTAAACGGAGGATCAAACTGGTAGTCTGTCTTTTCGTTGTTGGTGCAGTAGTATCCTTCCGCTCGCAGATATTCGCTGAAGCATTTCACATAATGGGGTGGAACCGCTGAATAAGGAGTCGGCAGTTCCGGTGCCACCGGATTAGTGTGCTTTGTCCGCATATGGTGTGTGCCGATGGATGACGGGTACATCCCCGTGATCACTGCGGATCTCGCAGGTGCGCAGACACCTGCCGTTGAAAAGGCGTTCGACCAGATACAACCTTCCGCGGCAAACTTGTCAAGGTTCGGAGTGCGTGCGACCTTGTCGCCGTAGCATCCATAGAACGGATTTGTATCCTCGAACGATATCCAGAGAATGTTCGGTCTTTTCATTGTCTATTGAATTTCCCTATTGTATCCAGCACAGCCTTTACCGGCCGGTCGGTGATAAGTTTTTTCCCATCTGAAAAACCTTCCTCTCGATCCTTCAGAACATCTATCATTATCTTACGCCATTTCTTCATGCTGGCTGCGGATTTCGCAGAACCAGAAATATCATTCAGTTCGTTCGGATCCTTGTCGATGTCGAAAAGCTGTTCATGTCCGTTTCCGCTGAACCAGACGTATTTCTCATGCCCGTCGGTCAGATAGTGGACAGAGCCCTGATATGGAACAAGATGTTCGCCATGGATATAAGGATGCACTTCCTTGTCCCTGCCGCAGGCGCTCGCGAGGAAACTCCTGCCATCAAGAGGCCTGGGAACCTGAAGACCGGCGCACTGCAGGAGTGTCGGCATGATGTCCATCAGTTCCACCACCCTGTTGCTCACTGTATTTCTTTTAACGAAACTGTCGTCGGGTCCTCTCAATATCAACGGAACCCTTGCGGCTCCTTCATATGGGAAGCTTTTCCTGAATAGGTTGTGGTCACCCATGAGATCACCATGGTCTGACACAAAGCAGACATAGCTGTTCTTCCACTGTCCAAACATCTGGAGAGTCTCGAAGAACCTGTTCAGCTGATGGTCGATATGCGTCATCTGCCCGTAATATCCTGCACGCGCATCATGGAGCACTTCAGGCGCCATCTTGCCGTGCCATAGCGCCGGATGATGCGGCTGTGCGCATTTCGCAAACATTTCGCTCCATTTTCCCACAGGTGGCGGAGGCATCTCCCTGTTTTTGTAAAGGTCGTATGCCCATGACGGAGGATCTATCGGAGGATGCGGACGGTGGAATGACATGAAAAGGAAGAACGGCTTCGTCGGATCCCTTTTCTTCAGGAATTCTATCGACTGGGTTACTACATAGTTGGTTGGATGCGTATGTTCAGGCTTGTCCCATGGACGAACCGTATAAGAGTTGCAGTTCATTCCGTGCTCGAAATCGTTAGCCTCCCTACTCAGCTGCTGGCGGAGCCATGGATGATAATCATCAACCATGTCGTAGTCGGTCGGATGTTTGTCATGCGCAAAATGCAGGAATCCATCGTGCAATATCACATTGTCAAATCCGACGCGGTTCCTTTCAGGATATACATGCATTTTCCCGATCGCCTGCGTCTGATAGCCCTGACGCGTAAATTCGGAGGCGATCGTGACAGGATAGTTCCATGGGATGCCGTCCTTGTATCCGATGCGTCCGTGGTTCTCCTGCTTAAGCCCGGTGAAAAGTGATGCCCTCGCGGCAATGCAGCTTGGACACGCCGCATAGGCTCGAGAAAACCGGACGCCTTCCTGTGCAAGCTTGTCAAGATAAGGAGTTCTCACCACCGGATGCCCGTCAATACCAAGGCAGTCTGCACGCCACTGGTCCACGCAAATCAGAATTACATTGGGTTTACTTGTCATATTGTTTTTTCCTTATATTTCCTCAATTTAACGCTTATGGGAGGACCGTTGAAGTTAGCCAGGACATTTCCAGTTTTCATATCCGTATAACCTATATCTCAAAGCCATGTTTTTGCAATATTCCTGTGTCAAGAAAATCCTTGTGGAAACTTTCAAACAGGAAATACTGGACTAGATTATCCTCTCAACAAAAACGGAGGGGATTAATTATGAAGCGCATGATGGTCGGAGTCCTGGGTACGCTAATGATTTGCACAGGATTGGCATTCACAGCCAAAGCCGCTGAAGAGACTGGAAAGACTACGCTGGACAATCTCCAGGCTGCATATAACGGCGAATCCAACGCCAAGACGCGATATGAAGCATTTGCCGCAAAGGCTGATGAGGAAGGATATAAGTCTGTTGCAGCGCTTTTCCGCGCAGCTTCCAAATCGGAAAGCATACACGCTACAAAACACGCTGCCGTGATAAAGAAACTCGGAGCCGAACCAAAGGCTACGATTGAGAAGGCAGAAGTCAAATCCACCAAGGAAAATCTCGAAGCCGCCATCAAGGGTGAGACCCATGAGAAGGATACCATGTATCCTGCATTCATAAAACAGGCCGAAGCCGAAAAGAATTCAGGAGCCGTTCTTTCATTCAAGGGAGCCATGCTCGCCGAGGTAGAACATGCCAAGCTCTATTCACAAGCCCTGAAGGAACTCGATGCCTGGAAAGCCGCTGGAAAAGAATTCCTGGTCTGCATAGTCTGCGGTTACACAACAATGGATATGGGTATTAAGATCTGCCCTGTCTGCTCTTCGCCCAGATCAAAGTTTGATACCGTGAAATAGGGAATCCCCGGGATCTCCAAATGAAAAAGCTCGGTTGGTTAGCCCTTTTCGGATCACAGGTCGCGATTGTCATCGGATTTTGGGCATACGACCATATCAATCATGTAATGGGTAACCAGCTCACGGGTGGACCGGTAGGCCAGTATCTCGCATATGGGCGGCTGGCTGGACTGCTGGCAGTCCTCTTCATACTATTCCAGATCATGCTCATAGGCCGTGTAAAATGGCTGGAGAGGATTTTCGGCATGGACCGCATGGCCCATCTCCACCACATCATCGGATTTGCAATAGTAGTTTTCCTCCTCGCCCACCCTTTGCTGGTAACTCTTGGTCATTCCATGCAGAGCGAGTCAGGTTTCCTGGAGCAGTATCTCGATTTCCTTAAGAACTGGGAGGACGTACTCGCTGCCGCCATCGGCATGTTAATCATTTCTGTCACAATAATTTTTTCCATTCTTGTCCTAAAAAGATGGGTGAAATACGAGATATGGTACTACGCCCATCTCACGTTATATGTCGGAATAGCTCTCGCCTTCGGCCATCAGTTCGAAGTCGGAAGCGATTTTACAGGAAATAAGCATTTTGCAGACTACTGGTATGCCATTTACGCCATAACATTTGCCAGCCTTGCCTATTACCGCCTGCTCAGGCCGGCAATCTTCTTCCTTAGGCACAGGTTCAAGGTTGCAAAGGTCATCCGGGAATCTGCCGATGTCACCTCGATATATATCGAAGGGAACAGGCTCGAATATTTTCCTGCCGAAGCCGGACAGTTCATGATTGTCCGTTTCTGGGCGAAAGGATTCCGCTGGGAAGCCCACCCATTCTCGATTTCAATGTGCCCGGATGGAAAACAGCTCAGGCTTTCAATAAAGGCATCCGGAGATTTTACACGTAAAATCCCTGAACTTGAGGTCGGAACACCGGTGTTTATTGACGGTCCCCACGGGATATTCACCTCTCGTAATTGCAGGACTTCAAAAGTTCTTCTCGTAGCAGGAGGGATTGGAATCACACCGATCCGTTCGCTGGCTGAGGAGATGTCGGCTCAGAAACGAGACGTAACTCTCATATATGCCAACAAGAACCGTGTCTCAATAGTCTTTGAGAAGGAGCTGGATGATCTTGTTAAAGCTTCCGAAGGCCGACTCAATGTCATACACATCCTCAGCCAGGACGAAAGCTGGTCCGGGGAAAAAGGCAGGCTTGATATGGGAAAGATCAGGCGGCTTGTCCCCGATTTCCTCGAGCGCGACATATATCTCTGCGGCCCTCCGCTTATGATGAATCTCATCCTCAAGACCTTCAAGGAGATCAAGGCCAAGAAACTAGGTATCCATTACGAGAAATTTGCGCTATAAAAACAGGAGGAAAGAATGCCTTTCACACTTCAGATCGGCGACAAGGCGCCGGACTTCAAGGTCCAGGCGACTGACGGCAAGATCTACAGCCTTGCGGATTTCGCAAACGCAAATGTCCTCGTGGTCTTCTTTACCTGCAATCATTGTCCTTTCGTGACAGGCTCTGACGAAGTCACAAGGAATACGGTTGAAAAATTCAAAGGTAATGGAGTCTCTTTCATCGGCATCAATTCCAACAGCGAGAAAACACATGAAAACGACAGTTTCTCACACATGGTCGAACGCATGAAGGAACAGAAGTTTCCGTGGATATACGCACGTGACAAGTCTCAGGTGGTAGCAAAGGCGTACGGCGCACTCAGGACACCCCATTTCTACGTCTTCGACAAGAACCGCAGGCTTATCTACACTGGCCGTGGAGTCGACAATCCGCGCGAGACCTCCAAGATGACAGTCAACGATCTCGACCGTGCTCTTGAAGAACATTTAGCTGGAAAGAAGATCAGTGTTCCTCTGACCAATCCCATAGGCTGCAATGTGAAATGGGAAGGGAAGGATGCCCACTGGATGCCTCCGGAAGCCTGCGACCTGGTATTGAAGTAATGCTTTTATTCGACAGGGACGAACTTCACCAGGACCAAGGAATATGCCGGGATTGTGAGATCAGATGAATTCACCGGGGTTTCCTTGTATGGTTCACTCCGTTCCATGACAAGCTCCGTTGACGCCTTGACCTTCATCCCCTGGATATCGAGTTTGCATTTGTAGGCAGTATCAGGTGAAGTATTCACAAAGGCAATGTTCATTGTATTACCGTTTTTCGCCGCAAAACTGAAAAGATCCGGATTTTCTCCGGCTTTAGTTTCCGCTGAGACAAGCTGACCCCTGAAGTTGTTGGACAAGATCTTGAAGACATAGAATGGCCATGGTTTTTCAATCTTCCCCTTCCTTGCAGTATTGAACACATTATACTCTCCGCATCCGGTCGCTACCCAGATGTTCGCAATGTCGATTCCGTTGCTGATCATCTCGCACAGGTTGAACGCCATATAGAGAGCACCGACGATCTGCTGCTGGCGCTGGGATGGGGAATGGTATGCAGTGTTCCATTCGGTTACGGCATAAAGCGGACGTTTTCCTGGAGAACAGAATTCATTCATCTTTTTCAACTTCTCCCCGATATCCTTCCATTCAAGAGGAGCCCTAAGAAGCTTTGTATCTGTGAAATATCCGTCTCCCGGCCTCAAATCGCATTGAGGATAACGATGAACAGCAAGTATATCCAGAGATTTACCGACCTTCTCCCAGAAGGGCGGAATCGCGTTGTCATAGAAATTTTCATTCGCTGTCACCGGTCCCATTGTCAGTACCGTCGGATCTGATTTCTTAAGCATGTCCGTTATCTGCTTATGGAGATCTGCGGCCTTCTGATATGTCTTGCGGAAGCTTTCCTTGTCGTTCCTCCAGTTCTCACCGAATCCCCAGGTCTTCACATATCCTTCCGGCTCATTTCCGATCTCGAAATATTTCACCTTGAAATCGTTCTCCACATTGAGGAACTTGTAGAAGTCCGCAAGATTGTCCATGTCGAGGACACGATGGTTCAGCGTAATCATAGGTTCGGCACCGACCTTCCTGCAGAACTCGATAAACTCCTTCACTTTCACCGGTGTCATCACGCAGTTATTGTCCTTGGAACCGGAAAGAGGTTCCGAACACCAAATCGCTTCCTGTCTCTGCCAATAAGCCTCCTGAGACCTCCCTCCTCCCGGATATCGCAGGATCGTGAATCCTGCTTCCTTGGTGGCGCTTATCACTTCGGGGTTCTTGAAGTCATCCGAATGCCAGAGAGCAACGTTTCCCCCGTAGATCAGCGGATTTATTTCCCTTAGTACCTTCGATGTATCCACAGTAACTTCTGCGGTTTTTTCAGTAACCGGCTCAAGTTTTATCTTCATATCGGCAAATTGTCCGCTCTTCGAGAGATCCACCGGCAGGCTGATGGTCTTGTAGCCGGACTTTACGATCTCAAGCAAATATGATTTGACATACTGCCCGACAGGGCTTCCACCTTTGATCTCGGAGCACCAGAGCGTCGAAGTTTTTCCATCGAACATAAGTTCCGGATTGTTCTCGGCATCCTTGAAGTTATTTGCCTTGAGATTCTTCACCTTGAGGAAGTATTTTTCAAAGTCAAATCCGCTCATTGGAATGTTCTTCCCCTCAAACAGGAATTCAACTTCACATAACCTGGCGACATCAGGCTGACCTTCCTGGGAGCCTTTCGATATTTCCAGACGGCAGGCCTCTGCTTCCGATGGTGTTTCCAGCATTATCTTTATCGTGTTATCCTTGTTGTCCTTAATCTCCTTAAGCGGTTTCCATCCCTTTTCTCCCTTCGATCTGATCATGACTTTCAGGTTCCGGGTGTTCTGCTCCGGCTTTCCATTGATACCGGCATTGACAATGTTCATCTGATCGAACTTTACCGGTTCATTGAAATCCCATTCGACATAAAATACTTTTTCGGCCTTCGGATCCTCAACAGGTTTTTCAGCAGGAGATTCCTTCAGCTTGGTGCTGATGTATTTCTTCCCCTCGTGCGTGATGAAGTCTGTTGAGAACCTGCCGTCCGCTCCTGTCCTGACGGACTTCATGCTGTACCAGCCGTATCTGTCGGCACGGTCGTTGAAAACCTCTACAATCGCATCAGTCACTGGTCTGCCTGAAGAATCGGTAACTTCTCCACCAACCTTGAAATACTTGTCGTCAGGAACGAAACCAATATTTCCTTCTATTCCGATTTCGCCCAACTCCAAAGTTTCATCCTTTCCTGCATGTGATGGCCTGATCTCGATCTTCTTCATCCTGTTCTTGGCAGGATTGAAAGGAGTCTTGTCGCCATCAACGAATGATTTAAATGGCAGAATGACCTTTGCCCATTCTTTCTCCACCTTGAATCCGATGCCATAGGAACTCCCTTCGGATATCAGCACCGCTTGAACATCCAATGGAATACTTGACCTGCAGTAGAGGGTCAGAGCACCTTCCTGCTCGGCCTTCTGCCATTTGTCCATTGCTCCTCCGACATTTGCGAAATCCGCACCTATCCCGACATATGCCGCACTGCCTGCAAATTTATAAACGAGCTTTGCTGTCGAAGGATTCGGAAGCGAACTGTCCGTCGATGTCGACAGATCTGCGCTGGAATCATTGTTCTTGAACGTATAGAACACCTTGCCGGCCTTGAAATCTATCAGTGGTTCGTAGGAGCCCGCAGAAACATATGCTGTGGAAAAAAGAAGAATGTTCGCCGACAATGCAAGCCGTAAACAATGATTCATGATCGATCTTTCCTTGTATGAATATTTAATTAACCGTTCAATTAGGAACAGCCCTTACGGGCTTAACTACTAGCTTATTCAATACAAATGGGAATACGTTCGTAGTTAAGCTCGTAAGAGCTGTGAAATTACGGATCCCAGCTGCGCTTCCGCCCTTCGCGGTTGCACCTGTAATCTCCTTTTGTCAATGATCCATATTTCTGCGACGAGACATGGAAGTCCGCAAAAAGGAAATTGCCGGTCAGGTTGTTGCCATGTCTCCATCTGATGTCCCAGTTGTCTGATGGATCATCGCGGTTCGGCCCAAGCGCAGGTATTTCCAAGTTGGAACTGCCCTGCTCATCATAGAACTCCCACATGCCATCGATGTTGAATGACAAGGGCCGCGTGTATCCGTCCGTACTCCTCTGCGTACCGTCATAAAGCAATATCATGGATGCCCCTCTCTTTCCAAGTTCCCTCATGGTCCCGCATTTCATTATCCAGTCCGGAGGCAGCTTGTCACCCAGGTTCGGGAAAAGCAAGAACTGGGCGCCGTAATGGAAATAACCGCCATTAATGGTCGCGGACGGACATTTGAAGATGTCCAGATATGGGACTCCAGGCTTGTTTGTCATGCTGCTGTTTAGAATTCCTGGCCAGTCACCGTCAAACCAGGGATTGTATCCCGGAGGAAGGGTGTCGTTGAAGTCCGAAGCATATGTCATAAGACCAATTCCGAGCTGTTTCATGTTGCTCAGGCAGGCAATGGTCTTCGCCGACTCCCTGGCATTCTTCAGCGCCGGGAGCAGCAGGGCTGCAAGGATCGAGATGATCGCAATTACCACGAGCAGCTCTATCAGTGTAAATACCGACGACCGACGACCTGGCTCCGCTGAGATGCTACGCCAAGGCAAGCTGACGACCGACGACTGGTTCTTATATCTTGAATTCAATCGACTTCCGGAGTTGTGGTTCCACATATCCATTCTCCTTTTATTTCAATTGATTTGCATTCCTTCTTTCTGCCCTGGAGCAGTGACACCATCATCTGTCCCGCCTTACGGCCGATCTCATATCTTGGAAATGAAACTCTTGAGAGATTAGGAAATGATGAGAGGAATCCGGCTTCATCGTCGAGTGTCACAATCCCGCAGTCCTTTCCGGCCCTGAGAGCATGTCCTGACAGCGATGCGATCAGACTGAACAGGCGGAGATCATGTGCTGCTACAAGAACAGTATCCCTTGTGACTTCCATAAGATGCTTATCCATGAATCCATGAATATCTCCTGGCTGTCCGCGGACTACCTGTATTTCGTTTCCAGATCCTTTGAAACCTTTCATAAAACCGGAAAGCCTGTCCGCTGCGCTGTAATGCTCGTTCGGATCAGGCTTCTCCTCGCATCTGCTGTCGAAGTAGACGGCCTTCCTGTATCCAAGCTTCCTAAGCTCCCTTCCTGCAGTCAGTCCCGCATCAAATTCATCACGGCGGATGCAGCAGTATGGTTTCAGGCTGTTCATGTTTATCATGACGCAGGCGGGGATGATTAAGCTCATATCCTTTCCGAGCTCTGTACTTATGTCGTCCATGATAATGATTCCGTCGAGGAGGTGTTCACGGAATATTCTTGAATCCAAGGTAGATTTTCTGATGCCCGAAAGACTTGTTATAGTAGGGATATATCCGCCAGCTTCCAGGGATTCATTGATCCCACTGAGCGTTTCAGTGACCACCGGATGTGCGCGGAGGCAGGATTCCTCCATGACAAGTCCAATCAACCTGCTGGAGGAGGTCCGCATCGCCCTCGCGGCATTGTTTGGACGGTATCCGAGTTTTGAAGCCCTGGACAAAATCCTCTTCATGAGCCTGCGGCTGTTGCTGGTTCTGCCCTTGTACTTTCCGTTGAGGATCCTTGACACCGTCTCGTAGGATACTCCCGTGCTGCTGGCTATGTCCTTCAAAGTGACCATTTCCCCGGCTCCATTGTTGAACGTTCAACTTTAGTATACAGGGGCGTGGAGCATTGTCAAGATGGAAAATAAAAGATATTCCACAAATACTGCATCCCTTTGGCAACTAGCGGATTCAGAAGTATTGTTATCCATCTTATTAAAAAACGGGAGGGTCTGCCATGCATGAGGAAAGAGTCTATGCGGAACCGCAGAGAGGGCATGTTTCACTGGGAATGTCATTGAGGTTCATCCTATTCTTCCTGGGGGTCATCGCTGTTGCAATAGTCGCATTCTTCATCTGCCGGGGCGGACCCGACAAGCAGATCGCCATGGGAGTCGCGACTGTAATCGTCTTCGCGATTGCATGGGGCATAATCATTTCCGGCATACGCGTGGCGGCACAGTGGGAGCGTGGTATCGTCCTCTGGCTTGGCAAGTTCTCCGACGTCCGGGGTCCGGGAATCATGTATATTCTCCCTTACATAGAGAACGTCCGCTTCGTCGACCTCCGCATCCTGACACTCAATATCCCCAGCCAGCAGGTCATAACCAAAGACAATGTCCCGGCCAAGATCGACGGCGTTCTTTTCTTCAATGTGGTCGACGCAAAGAAGGCCATCCTGGAAATCCAAGATTTCAGGTATGCGATTACACAATATGCCCAGGCGACACTGCGCGATGTCGTCGGTGGCCTTTCCCTCGATGAACTTCTCTCCGAGCGCGAGCATATCCAGAAGAAGATATGCGAGATCGTTGAGGAGCGTGTAAAGGAATGGGGCCTTCATCTCGACTCCATCCGTCTTCAGGACATTGAGATGCCGGAGGATTTGAAGAGAATCATGTCGCGCCAGGCTTCTGCGGAACGCGAGAAGCGCGCCACAATCACCAAGGCAGAAGGCGACAAGATCGCCGCCACGAACCTCGCTGCTGCGGCCGCCATCATGGAACAGACACCGGGCGCAATGAAGCTCAGGACCCTGCAGACCATCGATGGTCTCGGTGCCGGTCCGGCGAACACAGTGGTCATGTTCCCGATGGATCTGAGCGAGAACATAAAGAAGATCGTCGAGAATGTCACGAAGAAAGATGGTCATGTAAAGGCCGTCTGATCATTTAGATTCGGCTGTAATAACATGCCATTTGGGGCGGGTCCAGCTCTTCTTGAATTCGTCTTCGGTGGATTTCACCGATTTCTGGCTTTTTTCATCTCCATCGTAGAAGACAACAAGATCGCTCTGCTGCTTTTCTGTACCGGCCTGTTCAGCATACTGCTTGGCCATCAGGTTTGCCGGGGTGACCTTCCTTCCTCCAATGTCAATTAGAGGGAAATTCATTCCCTTGAATCCATCTCGGGGCTCATATGACTTGTAGACCAGTTCCGTACAGACAATCGTCGCATCGGAGAGGAAATCAAAGTTGAAGTCATAAGGCCTTCCGCTCAGGTGGAAAGCCATAAGTATTGCACGGGCCTTCTCGAGCTTTGGCAATCTGGGCCTGAGCGCGGCAAGCGTATCACAGGCTGCGGAATGCTCAATTGAGGTAAATAGGACTCCTTCGCTCATCGCTTCAATTATGCGTGTAGGATGATTTGATTCCGGGACAAGAGATATCTTATAGGCTTCCGGATATTTCTTCATCAGAAGCTTTTCAAGATCACCGCTTTCCTCACCTTGCTTGACCACCCATTCGGAAACAGCCCTGTCACCGGCAAAATATTTCACCCTTTCATCCGGCGTCCCTACAAAAAGGGCCGCATGCGGCCAGAATCCAGGCAGTCCTACGTTCGAAAGGAACCATTCGCGCCTTTCAAGAAGAATGTCTCCAGGCTCAAGGACTGATTCAATCTCCCTGATCTGATCTGGAGAGATCAGGTTTTTACCTCTCCTATGGACTTTTGTATCCCCCATCCATTCCGAAATCTTATACTGGGCCGGGAAAATGGCCGTAAAAGATTCATCCTTTACAATCTTGAGGGCATTTGCGAAGGTCAATTCCAGTCCTTTGCCTTTGCCGGCATCCAGTATTGCCTTCCTGTCGCCTTCCATCCCCTTTATTGCATCCTTGTCAATCCTGTAAATCATCCTCAGGGAATCAAGTGCCGCGAATTTGGATGCGATCCCCGGATTGAGGAAGCGCAATTTGAATTCGGAATATGTGCCCTCAGGTATGTCAAGTTCAGGAACCTTGTCGTTGAGGATAGTATGGAGCAAAGGATTCTTCTCGACAAGACCTATGAAATCGAGTGCAAGCCTGTATTCAGCCAAGAAAGCCGAATAGTAGCAGGTGAAGGATGCCTTCTGTTCGACGGTCGGGGTAACGGAAGTGAAATCCGGACACGAGTTCTGGATGGAATCAAGACCGAAGTAAAAGTCAAGGAGTCCCTTCCATGAGTTCCATAGCATTTCCTTCTGTTCCCGTCTCGGCATCACGTCGGCTTCGGCAAAGATATTTGCACACTGTGTCTTGAGATACTCCTGTATCCGTTCAATCCCGGCCCTGTATCTTGCGGATTCAGTATTTAGCTTTTCCAGGCTTTCATCTGCGGCAACGGACACGATTGAAGAAACCATGATCAGCAACAGGATAAAATTCTTCATTTCAGCCTCCTTTTAAAAAATTCAACCATGGGCATGAAGTTTTCATCGGTTTCGAACGGAGGGCCTCCGTGGACGGCACCGTCAATCAGGATTGTCTCCGCTTCTACCCCCTCCTTTTTTAGTGCTTCCGCAAAAACAACGCTCTGGAGATATGGCACCACCGGATCGGCCTTGCCTTGTATGAGGATGAACGGGGCTGAACTGTGATGGACGTAATTTATCGGACTTGCGAGTTTCGCATTGTTGTTCTCTTCATCGATCATCCTGCCAAGGAGGGGAATCGTGCATTCCAGCACCGAAGCAGCTGTCTCCATGGAGAAACCGCATTGGATGAAATGGTTTTCCCAGTTCAGGAAATCGGTCGGTGGATACCAGGCGCCAACAGCCTGAACATCACTGCGCTGATCAAGATTCAATCCCTTGTCGAAATGCCTTGTGTTGCCTGTAACCCCGAGCAGGCACGCCAGATGTCCTCCCGCTGAATCACCGCAGGTCCCAATTCTCTCCGGATCAATCCCGTATTCTGCGGAACTCGCACGCATCCACCTGACGGCCGCTTTGCAGTCCTCGAGCTGGGCCGGAAACCTCGCCTGCGAACTGTAACGGTAGTTTGTCGTCACAAATATGAATCCATGGTCGATCAGGCGATGTGCAATATGGAGATCATTCTTTGAATAAGCCCTCCAGGCCCCGCCATGGATGCGCAATATCGCCGCAGCAGGCGTCTTTATCCCGTCGGGGATATAGACGTCCAACATGTTCCTCTCCCCTCCACCCGGAATAAATTCTATGTCCTTTATGATTTGCATAATTCTATTTTTACCAAATCAGTTGCTTTTGATATATTCATCCACCATAGGACCTATCCGTTTCTGTGCATCCTCAGATGCTTTGGCAGGATCATTTTTTGCCTGTCCAGAACTTTCCTTGAGGGCCTTATCCCAAATCTCAGTCATTATTGTCCTTACGGTCTTATGCTGCTTTTTTGCAAGCTGTTCGAGTGAATTGTATTGGTTCTGGCTTATGAGAACAAATGAGTTCTGACCCAATTTCACGGCTTTCCCCCTGGGATTTTCCATCCACTCCTTTTCAATTTTAGGGAAGTCCGCATCCGGAACTCCAAGAGCCTTGAGAACTGTCCTGGCCATGAGGATCTGCCCCTCCTGGTTCGGATGTGTGCCATCAGCAAGAAGTTTCTTGTCCGGTTCTCCAGAAAATCCGGGAGGCGGATTCTTGAGGAATTCCCGGAATGCCATATTAACATCGGCCAGAATCAGATTCTTTTCCTTCGCATAACTTCTCAGAAAATCATTATACGGGGCGATCTGGGTGTTCCTGGGCCCGTCAAGGTCTTCACCAAGAGGCGTGGTGGTGAGAAGAACTATCTTCACATTTTTGGCAAGGGCCCGTTCGACTATGTCGCTGACATTTTTCTTGAATTCATCGAGAGTTCCTCCACGCCCTTCTTTAGCCATCCTGACGTCGTTCACTCCACAGCTCAAGGTCATCCAGTTTGCTCCTTTGCTGAGAACATGTGGTTCCAACCTGGCGCGCATATTGCCTGAAGTGTTTCCCGAGACGCCTGCGGGAATGGCAATTGCCTCGACGCCTTCAACCTTAAGACCCATGATCACGAGATTGACATAGCCGGAAGGAGCTGCTCCCTGTTCGGTGATGGAATCTCCAAGAAAACCGATCTTCTGTCCATTCTGAACAGGAATTGAGTTTTCCGCCTGCAGATGAGATATTGGGACAACTCCAATCAGCAGGAATATGATCCACCAAATTTTTTCGGTACTGCATCGGTTCAATACTTCTGCCATAATCATCTTCTTCATGTTTCCATACCCTACCTATGTTTATAAACTGCCGGCAGAAGAGTGATCCGTCAAGACTTTCTTCAGCCATTTTCTCAAGTTCCGGCGTGATTTGCTTTCTCGAAGAATCCAGGCATCATTGTGGTTCCGGAAGAACGTCGGCTGGAATGTGAAATCGCCTTTGATTCCAGTTGACTTTAGATATTCTTCCGTAGCTGCACACGATTCTCCTTCGTTGCATATGAATTGCGGTCTTCCCCGAAGTCTCTTCAATCTTTGCAGAGCCGAAGACCTATCAGCCCCTTCATATCTCCAGTCCTCCCTTACCCCATCATAATGGCTGAATGCTATGAATGCCCTCCACAGTTTTGCTATCCTTTCATTATGAAGTCCGATGTAGTTGCATGATATCGCACCACGTGAAAAACCGGAGATGATGAGTTTTTCCGCATCTCCTCCGTATTCATTGCAGATCATTTTTACAGCTTTGCAGCAGTAATCCACGGTGGCTCCGACATCGCCCCACCACTGACACTGGTTCTTCTTCTCCTTGAGATTTACATACGGGAGACAAACCCATATGAAATCCTTCCCAGCGGAAATCCCATAGCCAAGCTTGCTTCCCTCGACAGTTCCATCGGAAACATCACCGTATTTGTTATGATAAGGACCATTGCCGGCATATTCCACGATCACAGGAAATTTGCGCCCCTTCCCCCAGTTTCCAGGTAGATAAAGAAGATGATGGACATCCGTACCTTTATATTCCTGCAATGTCATCCTGACACGTTTCCCCGGTCCGGGAAGCCCGGATGAAATTTCCGGAATCTCAAGATCCTGAGGAACTGAACTGATGTCTTTGACAGATGACATTTTTTATCTAGGCTTTTTCCTTCCAGATATCCTCCAGGGCTCCGGCACAGTCATCAAATTCCTGCTTCGACTTTACGCTCAGAGTGAGGAAAAGCCTCTTGGACTTATATGATTTTGCATATTTGATGGCACGTTCTTTGTCGGCCCACATTATTTGCCCTTTTCCAAGCTGATCAATCTTCTCATGGAGCCAGCTCCAGTCCTTCTTCTCGTTGCCTGCTCCGCACTGCCACTGGATGACCTCGAGCTTTTCAATAGAACACAGATCCTCAAGATGGCGTACCGCATCCGGTCCGTCCAGATGGTATTCTGCATGGGTAAGACGCTCCATTTCAACCTTCAGCGATGGCAGTACGAACTCCCTGAACATTTCCCCTGAAAGCATGCAGGAGAAATCACATTGCGGGACATTGATCCTTCCACGGGAATAGATGCCGTGACGTGTTATGGATCCTAACCGATTGAATTCAAAGAGCCCGTCGAACGCATCAAGTATCTCTCCATGGGATTTAATCACCTGATCAAGTGCCTTCTTGATAAGATCCGGCTGATCTATGAGTTCAAGCAGCAGTTCGTTGGCGCCGTGCGCTGCAACAAGGGCATCTAGATTTGCTACAAGGGTCGGAGAAGCTATCATTATATTATCTCCGAACCTCTTCTTTATGGCCTCCGCCATTTCAACAGTCCTCTTCCACCATTTCCCGTTCTTCTTGAATGAAAGATCGGCTGTCTCCCAATTGGTCACAAAATGGACTGGCCATCCTCCTCCATCTCCAGGAAAGGACAGGTCCGCGCCAAGCAGGGTGCTGAAGTGGTCGGCGGCGAACTCAAGATAATAAAACGGGATCGCCTCGCCGAGGAATTCATGGGTCTCGGCCCAGGCCTCGATCCGATCAAGGACTGGCCCTAAGTCGCCGTCATGTCCTGAAGCATATGGCGGCTTTTCGACCGGCTTTGTTCCCGCCTTCGGAATTATGGACGACAGGATCGGCCTTCTGTTCTTTCCTCTCCAGAAATCGTCCCAACGTCCCTTCGCCTCCTCAAGATCAGCCTTGTATATGCTCATGGTTATCCTGCCAGAAATTTAAGTTCTTATTTCGTTTCCGGATTTGCCGGATTTGAAAATAATTCCCTAAATTTAGCAGAAGATTGCGGAAATTCAGTAGCATGCTTGCCATTTAATCCCGGAGAGAGCTGATGCTTGCCGTCACCAGCCTCGACGTCAAAATAGCAGTGGAAGTAGACATTGTTGGCAGGATCCATGATGAATTTGTGCATCTGCTCGATAAAGAAAGGGTTGTCTCCTCCACCGTGCTTGTCCGCGCGGATAAATATTCCCCATTCGGGAATTGTCATCTGTTTTTTGTGGTCTGCGGCGAATTTAACCCAGAATTTGAGCCCGTGGTTTCCATTAAGCAGATAATCCCAGGCCTTCTTTCTCCTTTTCATGATCTCTTCCTGTGAAGCCCCCTCTGGAATCGGATAGGTGTCGGCCTGCCAGCACTGGTCATAGACGTCTACGCCGATCTGGTCAACGTATTCATCGCCCGGCCACGCCTTTTCCGAAGGAAACTGTTCGTGACCGCATGTGGGATTGAAGTTGAACTGCAGTTTTTCCGCTCCCGGGACAGCTCTCATCGTCTTGACTATTTCCCTCCAGTATCCGGCAAACGCCTCCTCATGTCCCTTTGTACGCCAGTTGTACCAACCGCCGTTGAACTCCCAACCGAGGCGGAGTATTGAATCCTCAAGTCCGGCCTTGACGAGATTTTCCGCGAGTTTCTTGAAATGCTTGTTATATTCTCCTTTGGCTCCATTCTCGAGTGAAACAGGTTTTCCTGCATCGATACCCGACTTTGGACCTTTGAGATCCCAGCCTCCCGGTAAAAGCGGAATGGAGAGAATCAGCCTTCTTCCGGGAACTTCCTTCTTCCATGAGGACCATTCATTGAGCTGCCAGCTACCGCCATCAATATTATTGTCCCAACGGTCGGTCGGTTCGAAGTCCTCTGCCCAGACAATCTGCCGGTTCAGCCATTTTGCGAACTCGGCATTTGCCTTGGCTCCGCCATTCTTGTTCGCAGCTCCCCAGCGGTATGCCGCGATAAATGGAGGCTTTTCATTCCCTGTGTCTGGCAGTAGGGCTGCCTGGGAGGAAACATTGCTGGAACCAATCCTGTTGGTTCCATTCTTAGCTTCCTGAATTTTATTTTCCAGGACAACGACATTTCCTGTGTTCACCGGCTGGTCTGTTCCGACATGAACGGTCTGCTGCTGTACGCTGTTTGAAACCTGGGAACTGTTATCACATCCGCTGATGATGATAATTGCGACCATGACCGACACTGCAGAAGCTAACTTAATCAAATACATCATTCTCCTCCAAAGGTTTCCTGGAATTATCTGTTTGGTGAACCGGTAAAATTCTTCCAGGCTCTGTAGCTGTTTGTAGAATCGTTGTATATGGATAGATACTGAAGGTAGGTAAGAGTATCGACATGCAGATCGCCATACAGGAAATTCGCAGTATTTGACGGATGACTTCCTCCCGTGTTATAATAATATCCCCAGGACCATGGCCGGCACCAATTCTGCTTAACGTCAAGCCCCGTGTCAAAACGGCCTTTGCCAAGATAAGGCCTTGCCGATCCGTCGGCAAACCAATGCTTCTTCTCTGTCAGATTTTTAATTTTCGGCATATCCGGAGTACGCCACCAGTCACCCGGATTGCTCTTGCTCGCTCCAAGGAAGAAATTGAGACCATAATTGTTCCATGAGTAGATCCAGCCAGTGTCCATCGGCTGGACAGAAGAGGTGGCCTGTGGACAATGCAGGACTGTTCCTGCATCCACACGTTTCATGAATTCACACTTTTCCACCCAAGTTGTATTTGAGAATGTAGTATATCCAGCAACGCCGCATCCACCCCAGAAACCACCCTCCGTAGGGAGGATTTCATCGTAATCTCCGGCATACATCATCGCCCAGTTTCCAATTTGCCTGAGATTGTTCTTGCAGCATGTGGCGTTAGCCATCAATTTCGCCTGTTTCAATGCAGGAAGGAGGAGCGCGGCAAGGATTGCGATGATCGCAATCACGACCAATAGCTCGATGAGTGTAAATTTATTCTTTGTTTTCAATAGACAAAAACCTTCTTGCCCATTATATGTTATTCCCATTGCATAATCAAGATTATTCCCTTAGAATTTAGGCAGAGGTTTCTTAACCCAGTCCTCGCAGATTTGAATATATTCCCTTCCAAGTTCCTCTCCTTCCACAGGAAGTCTTCTAGCCTTCTCCTCAAACCTCTTCCCATACATACCAAGGAAAATATTTACAAAGTTCAGCGCCAATACGATGATAAATTCAATTGCATTCAATTTCCCGATGATTATCCCCACCACGCTGATCACTCCCATAGGGGCAATGAACAAAAGCTGTATCAATGCCTGATACATCTGGCACCTTGCAAGTTTCTTGAATTCCTCCAGGCATTCCTGCGTCCCTATGGATGCATGGTTTGCGAGAAACCTGTTGATCCCGGCCATGGCAATGAAAAAGTTCACCAGTCCGGCGACAAAAAGGATATATATCCAAATCATCAAGCTCATGATTTCATCCTTTGTTTAAAATGCGTTGTTGGGAGCCCCGGTGAACTTTCTGTATTCCGGTCCATTGTTGTAGATGACTTGGTATTGTTGCGGAGTCATTCCATCTACATGCGAATCCCCGTATACGAAATTTGCCGTCCTGCTCGGATGTCCCTGGAATGGCTGTGTCCATATCCAAGGTCGGAAATATGTCTGCTTCGAAAGCCCGCTTCCGAAACGCCACTTGTTGTTCCATATCTGGATGAATGAGTCTCCAAACCAGTATTTCTGGGCTGTAAGATGAGTGAGCATGGGTATTGGAGGTGTCCCGTCCCAGCCGGTCATCTTGGTTGCTCCCAGGAACCAGTTGAGCCCATAGTTGTTCCAGGCATACGTCCAGCCCGTATCTATCGGGCTTATGGAGGCGACTGCCTGAGGACAGTGCAGGACTGTTCCAGAATTTACCTTTTTCATGTAATCGCATTTCTCCACCCAGGTTGTGTTGGAGAACTCAGTGTATCCTGCCACTCCACATGCCCCCCAGTAGGTGCCATCCGTCGGAAGCACACTGTCATAGTCGGTCGCGTACAGCACACCCCATTGGGCTATCTGCTTGAGATTGCTCCTGCAGCTGACCGAATAAGACAAGAGCTTCGCATTCTTCAAGGATGGAAGAAGGAGAGCCACCAGGATTGCGATGATCGCAATGACGACCAGAAGTTCGATCAATGTGAACCGATGCAGGATACTGGATACAGGATGCTGGTTTACACCAGGAGATCCAGCATCTGGCATCCAGCATCCAGTATCATATCTTTTTCTTATCTTATACATTTATGCAAATTACGGCACCAGTTTCAGTCTGCCCCAGGATCCACGGTCGCTTGAGTTCCTGGCAATCCCGTTCCACATCAGCTGGCAGCGGCGGCCTTTTCCATCAGCACTGTCGTCAACACCTAGATCAAAGAGCAGTTCCATCCCTTCCTTGGGTTTGATGTCCAGGGCGGTCCATGGAATTGCCGCTTCGATCGTGTAACCCTTGCCGTCGACGGAAGGCGCCACACAGGTTTCAAGCTGTGGCTGTGTACTTGCGTTAACAACATGGAATTGATTTGATTTCCCGCCTCCGATGAGGATCTGCCTGTCTGTGAAAAGCAGGGGGCCTGCCTGATCAAGTTTTTCACCACCGATGAATATCTCGATCCCATCCGAGTTCCAAAGATTTTCACCGGACATCTCGTTCTTCATGGGAGTAGGATCTGTGATGTTGACAAGAAGATACAGATTCTTCTCGTCCCAGCACGTCTTGAACGCCGCTTCAACCCCGAAATTCTCACGTCCCATCACCAGTCTTTCTCCGGATATCATTGTCGGTGGACGGGTAGGCCAGTTCTCAAGCTTGCAATCAATCGTCATCGGACCGAGAGCCTTGCCAGCCTGAACATCGCGCACTGCCTTAGCCTTTACGCTGAATCTCGGATTGTTATAGATGTACGGGGCTTTTCCATCAATCCATACATCATAGATCCCGTAGTTGGTCTTCATCATTTCCGCAACACAGTTCTTATATGGTCGGTCCGCGACATTGAATATGCCGGTATTGGCACGCTCTCCGTTCTGCTTCTCAAAGAATCGGCCTGTGACGGCCTGATCAAGCATCGTAAACCATTCGATTCCGACTACGAATCCGAGTGCTGCGGCTCCTTCGACATAATACCTGTAGGCTTCTCCTCTTTCCTTCTGGGATATTACATCGTTACCAGGTCCTGCATTGCTTTCCTTTTCGGATGTGAAATAGAATTCACTCCAGAACTGCGGCTTCTTGCCCGTCCAGTCATACAGCCTGCGGATAAAGGCGGCATCAATTCCACTCGTATAATAGTTGATGCTGATTATGTCCATGTATTTTCCGGCAACGCGGCAGAGTATCTCGCTGTTGGCCGTGCCAGGCTGCCAGCGGTTGCCGATCAGCATGTGGTTCTTGTCATATTTCCTGAATGTGTCGACAATCGCCTTGTAATATGCATCGATAAGCTTCTCGTCATACGCCTGCATATCCTCAAAGGAAGCCTTTGTCTTCACCGGCAGCCCCTGGTTCTTCAAATCGTCGAAAGAACCTGCATTAGTTCCCCAGGCGGTGTTGAATGCGGCAATATCCTTGTATTTATCCTTTAGCATCTCAACGAGCTTCAGCTTGCATGGATACTTCCCGTCAAGCGCGGGAATTGCCCGAGGAATGTCCTCGAACGCCTGTTCGTTTTCCAGGAAATATCCGATTATCAGCGGGTTATCGGCTTCAGCTGCCACGGACTTCGAGAACAATTCGTCCATCTTCGCCAGAATCTTATCATCGAACGGATCGAAGACACCCCTGACGCCGGGAATGGCTTTTCCAAGTGACCACTCACCTAACGGCAGATGGGCCACATATGGAAATTTTTCCTGTTTGGCAACTCCTGCAGCTCCGGAAAATGCGCCTACTGAATTGAATCCAAACTTCTTCACACGGTCGATAAGGCGTTTAACATGAGTATCTCCATCATATGCCGCTCCGTATTTGCGGACGACGTTCGCCTTGTAGAAGGAAACCGCCCTGGTGCTCCAATAGCCGTCTGGATTCCAAGCCGACTTGAAATCACCTTCCTTCGGAGGAAGCCATTCATAGATGTTTTCACGCCCTTCGACGTATGTCGGATCCTCTCCACCAGCACCGAAGCTGCAGATTCCCAGATGGAAAAACGCATTGCCGTCGGGATCAGCCAGAAACCATTTCTCGCCCTTCTTCTCAACATGGAAGAATCCGGTCTTCTTAAGTCCGAGTTTCTCTCCGCTTCCAATGAGCCCGCCAAAGGCGTCTCTTGCAGGCGGAGTCAGGGAATCATAATACGCCTTTTCGGCATCGACATCCTTCTTGAGTTCATCTTCGGATTTGATCTTCTCCGGGAAATCCTTGCTCGTTGTCTGTCCAAACTTGTCAACTTTGACAAAGGCTTTCGGGTCCTTTGCTGCCGGCTGAGCTGATCCGTCGATGGGTCCTCCCTTTATCACGAATTCGGACCTGGGATTGTCCTTGTTGAAGTTGACGAACGCGAGCCATACGAATATCTTCCAGTTCCATTCGCGGTTGTCCTGAAGCTGGTGGTATGTGTATGCCGGCACCCTGAAGGACATCACATGCCCGGTGTCGGAGGTGATCTGGAGCGCATCTGCATTGCCACTGTAAAACTGGGGCTTCGGCGGCTTCTCCTTCGGAAAATCACCGTTCTTGTCACCAACCACCCATTTACCGCCGTCATTGAAGTTGAACGGGATCATCATCTCCATCCTGTACTTCTCGAGTTCTCCGAAATTTGAAAATGTTATCGAGAGGTTTTCTCCGTTCTTCTCCAGATCGGCCTGGATACCGCCGTCATATTTTAAGACGGCCTTGTTGCCGTTGACCTTCTTTTCTATCGGATCCTTCAGCTTGTCTACGCCTTTCAGTGTCAACTTGGGATATGAAAGCTCGAAGTTCCCCATGGCACCGCCATTTATATCGATCCCCTTGTCGGAAAACTTGAAGTCAAGGGCGGAAGATTGAAGCGGCACGATCAATCCAAAAAGCATTGCTCCGGCAAAGATAGCCAATTCCCCGAAATTTTTCATTTTCATCCCCTTATATTAATTAATCGTAATCGTGTTAACTGAGACTTCTTTGACTATCGGATAATGGAAGAAGAAGGTGAAATTCTTCCAGTCCCATTGACGGCAATCCGTAAGCTGCATGAATGAATATTGGGGCGCAGTCATCTTTAGCTTCCCGGAAACCCCGTCAAGCTCGAATACTGTCTCGTTACCCTGGAAGATGTGCGGTGATGGCGGCTTTTCCGACGGGAAGGCAACAAGCTGTCCGTTTCCCACCTTATATTTTGCGGACATCGCATAGTCAAAGTTTATCTGCATGGTCATCCTGATGTATTTTGCCCCGTCGGGAAGACGTTCATGCTTGATGGTGATCTTGTCCTTGTCAACAGTCACCACTGCTTCCCCTCCTCCTTCAAATTTCATTTTGATGTCCTTGCCGGCGACCTTCTTGTCAGTAGTCTTGAAGATTTTTTCCCCTTCTCCCCTGAGCTCGGGAAAACCTAGGATGAAGGATGTTGCTCCACCGGTAGAGATCTTTATTCCCTTTTCATCTATGCTCAGCGTCGCCGCCTGCGAAACTGCCGCCATAAGCAGAACCGCAGCAGTCAAAATCATTACCTTTAAACTCTTCATTTTCATATCCTCCTGATATTTTTAAGCTTTTGCTGTTGATTCTCGTTTTACCAAAAGAGGTAGAAGCCTCATCCTGCACTGGAATCCGGATACCGACGAACCATTGTTAAGGGTCGTGAGGAGTTCCTTGACCGCTCTCCTACCGATCTCATACTGCGGAACCCTTACGGTCGTAAGAGGCGGAGTGACAAGCGAGGCGGCATCAACATCGTCAAAACCGACGATGCTGAGCTGATCAGGGATCTTTATTCCGCATTCAGACGCGGCTCTGATAACGCCCAAGGCGCCATAGTCATTGGAACAAATGAAGGCTGTCGGCCTGCGCGCGGATCTCAGAACCCCTGAACACCAACGGGAAACATCCAGCACATGGTTTTCACCTTCGTATATCCATTCATTATCAACAATCAGCTTCTTTTCCGACATCTTATAGACAAAGGAACGGTATCTTTCCAGATAGGCGGGATTTGCAGCACCCCTTATGAAACCAATGTTCCTATGTCCGAGAGAATAGACATGGTCGAAGGCCAGCGATATCCCCTCAAGATTGTCGGTCGTTATCTCCACCGGCCCGGTTCCTGCCATGAGATCTGCTAGAACCATGGGGATCCTGCACGATCTTATGAATTCAGTCAGACCCGAGGGATATACTCCGGAAAGGACCAGGCCCAAAACATTGTCATCATAGAGTGAACTCAAGAAATCGAGATTGTTCAGGTTCTCCTTCTTGACGCAACGAACAATTGTCCTATACCCGCATCTCCTCGCCTCCTCGGCCACACCTTCGCTGATCATACGGTAGAAGGATGATCCATAACTCAGCTGGTTTCCTTTTGAATAATCAATCGGAACAGGTGTGATCTTGGAAACATCCAGGCTTTCCCCTCCCATTGAAATCTTCTCAAAAATCTCATCAAAGCAGAAAACAAGTTCGATCGTCCTTACATCGGTAGACTCCCGGCTGGACTTCCTTCTGCCGTTCATACCGCGTGGAACATATTTGGCCGACTTTACAGCCTTCATCACGGCCTTGCGCGTTTCATCACTTACCTGTCCAATGTTGTTGAGGACGCGGGAGACGGTTGCTGTCGAACACCCGGCCATCTTTGCGATATCTATTATGCTATGTTTCATCTTTTATATTCTTATTAATGTAATTTACAGTAAATATTAAGCTCATTTATATAGATGTCAAGAACATTTTTGCAATTATTTTTATAAATAATATTGTAAATTACTGTAAAGATATTATGTTCATGATCAGGCAATATTATTGCAATTGGAGGCCTGAATGTCCAGAAGATCATCTCCATGCCGTTTCACTTTGATCGAATTGCTTGTGGTCATTGCGATCATCGCAATTCTCGTCGCTATGCTCTTGCCCGCAATAACCCAGGCGAAGAAGACGGCGCTGTCAATCCAGTGCATGAGCAACCAGCATCAGGTCAGTCTCTCCCTCCTCCAGTATGCCGACGACTATCAAGGATGGATTCCGAGCGTATATGTATACAACAGCATAGGGCATATGGTCCCGTATGGCGTCATGATCTGCAAGGTCACCAGCCGCTGGGGTGCCCCTGATGCCGGAGTCTACCTTCAGAATGGTGCCGCCATGTATTGTCCCAGCCAGAATCCGGCGGAAAAGTTCGACTGGACAGCCTCATTCAACTCAACATGGGCGACGCTGGGAATAGTCGGTTGTGCAAACAGCGGTTCGTGGAATGGTTACCCTTGGACCGACTGGACGTACATCATAACCTCGGGCTGGGACCGCTGGCTCAACCTCTACAAATGCCCTAAGCCCGTATCATTCCCCTATGTTGGCGATACTGTCATGAACAGCGGCTCAAAAAGCCAGTACAGCTACTGGCAGCCCGACACTTCCTACTCCCATATCAATGTCCATACCCGGCACAACAACGGTGCGAACTTCGCGTTCGTTGACGGACATGTCAATAACGTCAAGGAAAACGAACTTCCCGAATACAACATACGTTATTATTGCACTCAGAAATATATTGAGAAGGTGCTACCATGATGTATTATCAAGAGAAGATCATATGAGGACTTATAATCTTCTGGATATTGTTATATAATGATATTGGAGGAATGATTATGCCATCCGTCCATGTAAAGACATCAAGGCTGTTTACTCTTATCGAGCTTTTGGTTGTTATTGCAATCATCTCGATCCTCGTCGCACTTCTCCTTCCTGCCATATCACAGGCGAAAAAGACCGCGATGTCATCCCAATGCCTCAACAACCAGCACCAGACAAGCCTGGCATTGCTGCAGTATTCCGACGATTACCAGGGATGGATACCAAGCCAGTATGTCTACAATTATATCGGACACATAATGCCATGGGGCGTGATGATCTGCAAAGTGACCAATCGATGGGGTGGTCCGGATCCGGGGGTTTACCTGCAAAATGGAACTGCTCTCTTCTGCCCCAGCCAGAATCCTCCTGAAGTCTATGACTGGTCGGCAACGATCAATACGACTTATCTGACCTATGGGATCATTTCTCCTGCAAGCAGCGGCAACTGGAACGGATATCCATGGACAAGCTGGACATTCACTGAAACAAGGAGTTCCGCATATGACCGATGGCTGAACCTAGCAAAATGTCCTAAGCCTTCCAACATAGGCCTTATCGGAGATTCCATACAGAACAGCGGATCAAGGAACCAGTTCTGCTTCTATGAACCTAACAACTTATGGAACCACATCCAGGTGCATACCAGACATAACAATGGAGCCAACTTCGCTTTTGTAGACGGTCATTGCGCCCTTGTAAAGGAGGGGGACATAAAGAGCGATCTCGCGATCAAATACTATTGCAGGCAGAACTTCGTGGAAGTAGTACTTCCATGAACTGTTTGACGGTACTTATTTAAATACCAGGATTTCGAATCAAGATAAAACCGTTCCTCCTGTCAGAAGGAACGGTTTTCATTTTCCATAAGCAATATTCCGGATTCCTACCTGGAATATTTATTTCTTGTCGAGTGTGATGTCCATGCCGCTCGGATTCAAGTTCCAGCATCCGGGCGCGAGAAGTCCGAGGAGTATAGGCCATATGAAGATACCGACCACAAGCACTATCACTCCGGTATCATTGAGATTGTGGGTAACTTCCCTCGCCTGTGTCGCATAACCATCCTTCTCTATCCTTACATTGATGGTTTCCCAGGGCCACTTGTTCGGTTTCTGCATTGTCGGCGTGTCGGCAACATACTGTTCAGACATATATACCTTCGCCCCTTGGGGCTTCGTGTTGACGCTCACAGAAGGATGCTGACAGCTTGTCAGCAGCAGCATGGAGAAAAGTCCAAGCATGAAAACCGACACCGACTTCCTGAAACGATCATTCATTCGACACCTCCCATTTTTATTCATTCATTTAAAAGATAAGTTAGTCTCAAATCTTTGAAATATCAACAGCTTGTTCTCCATCATTCTATCCTTGCCTTGCTGTCAATCATACCTTCCAACGGCTTGTCGGGATTTGATTGTTTCTTCTTCAACCATTCAATCACTGGTTTCCTCCAGTCGTCCGATACCTTCTCTGGTTCAGGATCCGCCGCCTTCAGTTCAGGACTCATTCCATACAGATAGCTGTTTATCAGCAGGCTATATGCCGTATCAGGTTCAAATGGCTTGTCCTCCTTGATGAATGACAGTTCATCACCCTTCCTCCTTATCCCTCCAAAGACAAGAATCTCCTTCTTCATCGTGGATACATAGCTTTTCAACTGATCCCCGGTCAGTTTTATCCTGAGCAGGCTGTTGTCGAAGGGCATGACACCGATTAAGTCCATCCTGCGTATTTCACCGGGCTGAAGATCCTGCCTGAATCCCCCGAGATTGCTTATCGCCAGGTCCGCCTGATATTCCGCAAGCCAGGAATCTGTGACAAGATTGCATATCGCCCACTGCCTGTTCAGCCCCGTCGATGTGAATCCCAGTGATTCTCCATGTTCCTTCAAAACCTTTTCATGCCATATGCCTATTTCAGCTTTCAACTCAGGATCGGATATTGCCTTATCCTTGTCCTGCAGGAGCCAGACCTGCTTTGCAGAACTGACGGCAGAACGGCCAGTCTGCTCATCAACTTCAATATCTATTCTTCCGTAACACTCCCACCACTGTCCACAGCTGACAACCCATGTCTGCCCTATCTTCTGCTGGGTAATCTCGTGGGTATGTCCTCCCAGCATAAGAGGAATATCCAAGTCATCAACATCCTTGGCAAGAGCACAGAGTTCCACCTGTGGAACATGAGCTACGACAATTATTGTCTTGGCCCCCTTTTCCCTGAGTTCTGCCGTATATTTCCTGACATATTCCGCATATGGCTTCCCTGAAATGCTCTTCGACTGGGTTACACTCGACAGGTTCTGCAGCGTAAGCCCGATGATACCGACTTTCATCCCCTGTTCCTCATACATCATGACCGGAGGTATGACATCAATCGAGGATATTCCGTCCTTGACAATGTTCGCCGCGATTATCGGGAATTTCGACCAGGATTGGAGCTTAACGATACCTTCGATTCCACCGAAGTCGAATTCATGGTTCCCCAGTGCAGACACATCGTATCCCATCTTGTTCATTACGACCACTGCCGGCTCTCCCTTGTACGCAGTCGATATTGCCGGACCTGTAGCAATATCCCCGCAGCTGATCACCAGGAATTTCTCCGGACTATATCCCTCATCCCTTTTCCAGCATGCAAGCATTTCAGCCGCCCCGCCAAGAATTTTCCCATCTACATTGCGAGGTTCAATCCATCCATGCATGTCTCCGGTCGCCAGTATTTTCAGCGTCCCTGCCTGAAGGACGGAAATATTGATAATAAAGACAAATAACAGACAAAACAAGACAACTCTTCTCATAAATTCCTTTTCAATTTAAAATAATTCAATCCGCACAACTGAAGTTCACCTGCTTTTGCCTATCAGGTTTGTGAACTCCAACAATTTTCCATGAATATGTATGTATTCAAGCCCTGCTCGTTCGCCTGAGGCGCATAAACCTACGGCGCCGCCAGCGGCGGGTAAACTCGTGAGAGCTGTTCTTAACTTGCCGGACTTCCATCATGCTTTTCCACAATATTCCTTCAAGATGTCTACATACAGGTGAAATGTCTCCAATTTGACCGCCGGAGGTGTCTGGTGATCGGTGGTCGGAATATATCCTCCTGTCCTCATAACAGGAAGAAGCCTTTCAAATTCCTTCCTTATCGCTTCCTCGCCAAGATGCATTATTGTCTTGTCGAACCCTCCGATCATCTTCCATTTCGGATGCCTGCTCCGTATTTCCTCGACATCCACTCCGGCCATCCTCTCCAAAGGCAGGCATCCTTCAATTCCTGAAGCCTCCAGCCATGGAATTACCTTGGTTACATCTCCGTCCGTGTCGACAAAGGGGATGATCCCTTTTTCTTTTGCAACAGGAACAATTTTCCTGTAATACGGCGCCACGAACTGTTCAAACTGCTCCCGGCTCAGCATCGGACCGTTGTTGTATGATAGATCCTCAGCGATGGTCAGCACATCAGGAGTAAGGATTTTCAGAACCTGCTCAAGGCATGATTGATTATAACGGCAGAGATCCTCGTTCATCCTCTGCATCAGTTCCGGCTGGTCGAAAAACGCAAAAAGATGCCTCTCAACACCGAATATCTCCCTCGGAAACCAGAAGAATCCATCGAACTGCAGCTGAACCACCACCTCACCGGCCTTCTGCCTCTCAGCAATAGCCACAAGCCTCTTCCTGTCTATTTCAGGCTTTAATAACGCCGGAGCGACAAGACGTTCGTAATCAGATTCTGTCTGTATGACACCTTCACTTCTCTCCCGCCCTTCCGGACGCCTTATCTTCCAGCGAGGACTCATCCATATCCATTCATGGACGTCCAGTCCGAACCAGCGGAGTATGTCCTCCCTCCCAAGTCCTTCAGGAAGCCCCTCATCATGCCATTCTTCAAGTGTCTTGTCCCACCAGCATATCCATTCCATCGCAGGCAGATGATCCACTTTTTCGAAATCCATGGCGGCCTTGAACCGCTCCCGGTTATTCATTATCTGATTCCTTTTCATTCTGTTTTTCTGATTCCTCCGTCTCCTCTTCGGGGATCTTGATCAGCGAATCAAGCCCTTCGAATGGAGAAAATAATGGAGCCGGAGCATCTTCCTTCGCACCAGCAAAATAGCTTTCCTCCCGTACCTCGTGCTCGCTATCGTGGCAGTATATGCAGAGAAGTTCCCAGTTGCTGCCGTCAGCAGGATTGTTGTTGTGGTTGCCGTCCTTATGATGGACGGTCAGCTGTTGGAGTCGCCTGCCGGAAAACTCTCGCCCGCAGCGAGCACATATGTGGGGGAAAAGCATGAGTGCACGCTCGCGGTAGCCGCTCCTGCGCGCTGCCGCATCGTTCACAAGCTTCTTCAGTATCTCATCCCTCTTCTTCGGATCTGGAGTAATGCGCTTCACAGTCATAATAAATAATCCAACAAAATTTCAGAAAAGATAACTTTTCCCGTTTCTATTTCCAATGAAATAAAAATTCTATTCTGATTGATTTTCCTGTTCATCCGCATTCCTTCTCCATATCGCCGGTACACCGATACGCCTTTTCTCCGATACCTCAATAACACCTGATCTCGAACACTCTCGCACTCCTGCCAGCGGCATGGATCTCATCGACCACGAGCTTCACGGCATCGGTCTCGACAGTATTGAAATCGTGTATCTTGAACCTGGACCTGTTATCATTGCAGGAAGCGACTGTCTTCCAGCCGGAGGGCATCTTCACCTGTACGGAATACTTCTTCACAAGATAATCCACAGGTATTGCTGCCGGATGGTTCATGTCAAGATCCGTGTCAAACACTATCCGCACCGACGATATCTTCCTTTTCCCTCCCCATGATAGCACAAGCTCCTGGGGCATTTTTTTCGACGGATCGGATATCCACAGCTCCGGCATTATGTCAGTGTGCGAAATTCCACTGATGACGTTTTCCGCACGGTATGGATGCTGTACCGGTGATATCTCAATGAAAGGGAGAGGAATATTCGTGCGGTTTTCCGGATGACCGAGTTTATATTCGCGGCTCTTGCGCAGTTTCTCCCATTCGACTGGCTCTGAGTTCTTGGTAACCATGATTGGCTTCTGGACCATGTAAAGATCCTCGGTCGTGTCCGGTTTCGGCGTAAAATAATGATCAGGAGCATACTTTCCGGTGTAGCATCCATAAGGTTCAACATTCGATTTCAACCATCCTATCTCTCCTTCAGTGATCATGAGGACGGCATAAAGTCCGGGTTCCTGAATGGTAACGCCAAGATCCCATGTGATGTCCTGTTCTCCGGGCTTGACTGAGACTGTCTTCTCGGCCAATGCATTCCTGTGTGAAAAATGGTTTGGGTGCTCGGATCTGGAGAAATACAGTTTCACCTCAACAGGTGTTTTCCCTGAATTCTTAACAGGAATGATGATCTTGTCTATGCATTTCTCAGTAACAGGGAACGAAAGAGCCCTGCCCTTTTCAACCGGAAGATATTCGTTTGAACGTTCGAAAGATAGAATCTGCTCGCTGGCTGCCGTGATCTTTGCGGAAATCGCAAGATCCTTCTCATCTGCATTTCTTACACCGGGAATGAATGATCCATCCTTCAAAATCTCCTGCTGGATTTCCTTGCATAGCAGCTTGGCTGTTTTCCGGGTGCTCTTCTTGCTTTGATGTGCTATCGCAGCGGCAATTCCGACCGCATGCCCGGTTGTCCCGATCGTCGCCTGGAGCCTTGTCGCGCCAAGCGCAACATGCGAAACGCTCATGTCGCGCCCGACCAGCCACAGGTTGTCCTTGTCCTTCGCGTAAAGAGACCGCAGTGGGATCGTAAACACCCATTGGAACATCGCGTGTATGTTCGGCTTCTGCCTCGACTTGAATCCTCCGGGCACATGTATGTCTATGTTCCAGCCTGCATAGGCAACCGCATCCTCGAATTTCGTGCGTTCAACAATGTCCCTCTCTTTGATGATATAATCCCCGACTATTCTCCTGCTCTCGCGCTTCGCGGGTGAGATGCTGACATTGTCCAGGGAGTAATTCTCCATCTTTCTGGCAGGATCCTTCTTCAGCAGGTCCCATACTCCATACAAGCACTTGAGAAGATCCTTGCGGATGCTTTCGTATTCACCGATTGGATCGTTGTGGTCACCCGCATACTCAATCCACCAGAATCCGATTTCAACCGGCCCCTTGTACATTGTCAGCCTGTATGGAAGATCGTCCTCCTTGGTGTATTCATATGCCCAGGAAGGCCTCTCAAAGACAGATGGAACTTTCTTCTCGCTCGCTCGGAAAAGCACTGACGCCCCCATGATGCCCTTGTCCACCTTGTCCGGCGCAAGAAGTTCACCGAACTCCTTTTTCGCCTCTCGACCGATGCGATATTCGCAGCCCGCCAGCGCGGCCACGGTTCCGTCGCCGGTGGCGTCAACAAACTGCTTCGCCACAAACTTGTAGTTGCGTTCCGTCCCTGACTGTGAACCATAGACTGCGATAATCTTCTTTCCCCTGATATCAACATCGTTGATATTCAATTCGGAGTAGACATCCACCTTGTTCTCCTCACACCAGAAAAGCATCACAGTACTTCCCTGTGTATTGCGGTAGAAAGGATCCATGGCGACAAGCTTCTCCTTCAATTCCTCCATTGGTCCGCCTTCGCGCATGTTCGGGAACAGTCCGAAACATTCGGCGCCGTCAATGGAAACTCCTATCTCCGAGCAGGCATTCCCTCCAAGACCGGCCTTGTTGTCGATAAGTGCGACCTTCAACCCCTTCCTTGCGGCAGTAACAGCTGTCACGACACCGCCCACACCGCCACCTACGACTACAAGATCATATTTTTTTCCAAGATATTTCATGTTTTCCTCTATTTTTTTGCTATATTCCAAGCCGGTTTCATTTCCCATATATCGATGGATTCCAAATAAGCTGTTCCTTCTTCGCTGAAGAGATCAAGTCCAATATCTTCTGGTCTCGCATTAAATGAACCGCTGCAGGCCTGACCGTTGATGAAAATATCAAAACATGCCTTGTCAAGGAAAACATGTATCCTGACTTTTCCATCTTTCCCGTGGAGGAGCGGCCCTTTCCCTATATCCTTGTACGGCGCACGTATGTTTATTCCGCCTTCAATGGAGAAATTCCCCTTTGCCATATCGCAGTTGATCCTAGTGAATTTCCTGCCATTCTGCGAAACTCGCAGTTTCAGCCCGAATTTCCTCGCAGTGCCTGGCTTGAAGTCGGCAATTATCTCTAGTGCATCGCCCTTGATCCTGCTGAGCAAACCTTTCATCCCCGGTTTCACGGCAACATTTTTCAATGAATATCTTTTCCCTCGCAAGCTTTGGGCTTCGGGCACAGGCTCCTGTTTCAGATATCCGTCTTCGAGGGTGAGTACACGCGGTAGAACATGTATTCCGTTCCAAGGGATTGCACCGACATTCCCATTAAGATATAGATACATCGCATAGATTATCCTCCTTGGCGAACCGCCAGCTCCTTTGTTGTCGACAGTCATCGGACTGAAGCAGTGGAGAGGATTCAGATAGTCCAGGAGTTTCCCCTCCTGATGATCCGGAATAAATCTCAGATTCTTCTTGTCAAAGCTCCCGGCCCAGTACATCACCGGATGAGTGCCTGTCATGAATACATATTTCTCACCGAACGGGAGAAGATATGGGAACTCGGTGAAGCCCCACCGTTGATGTTCGTCCTTTGGATTTTTGAACTTTTTGACGCTGAAAACTTCTCCCCTTTCCGTCCAGTTCTCAAGATCCTTCGACGTCAGAATTATTATCGAGTCTCCTTTACCTCCGGATCGTTTCCCGAAAAACTGGCGTGTGGTGATAGTGTACCATGTGACTCCATCTTTCCAGGTATGTCCGTCATGGTGCGTGATTTTTGTAATCACAGGCTTCTTGTCATCAAATGTCAGCATGCCATCACGGCTCCTTGCCAGAACACCGATTTTCCCCTTTAGCCCGTGCGCAGTGTAGATCATGCTTGGAACACCGTTGTCGTCTATGAAACAGTTCGCAAGCCAGATTCCATGGATATCCAAATCTGAATCCGCCCACACCCCGACCGGCATGTCCTTCCAATGAACCATGTCTTCGCTCACAAAATGATCCAGCGAATTGCATGTGAGCATGGAGAAGATGTTCCTGTAGCTGTAGACATGGTATTTGCCATCATGATAGAATGAAGCTGCAGGATCCATGAGCCAGCCGACCGGAGCAGTAAGATGATAAATCGGCCTCTGTGGATCTTTCGCCATGAACCTTCGCATGGAAAGTCCAAGCTTCTCGCATTTCTTCACATTCCTGGCGACCGAGGTCTCATGGAACTCCTGATAATCCTTAAGACATTTCCGCCATGCGGATTTCGCAATTTTCCTGTTTATTTTACTGATTCCGCTGATCGTTGCTATTTCTGGATCAGTAATCGCCCGGTTCCAGAAAGCCACATGATCGATGAGCCCTGTGAACTTGGATGAATATATGCCTTCCATGGTTTCATCCGGAAATGCCTTGAACGCCAGATCCTGGATTTTCCATCCGCCGATAATCACCGGACCGGTGGATACTGCAGTAGGTTCTTCCTTTATCCTGACAACATCCATAAGCGAGCCATTTGCGAATACCTCGATCCGGAAAGATTTTTGTCGTTTGTTTTTCCCTTCAACGGAGCGCGAGTTTTCCAACCTGCGAATTGGCGGACTGGAAAGTCCACCCTCCTTTGAATAAATCCGGAAAACGAGATCGTGCCATTTGTTGAATTCAATCTTGCCGAACGGTATCTGTGTATACCATTTCCTCTTGCCGATATGCAGGCCAATCCAGCCTATCAGAAGTCCATCATTATGGATGTTCAGGATGAATGTATTGGTGGAAAAGACACCACCGGGCTTTTCAGGTCTTATCCTGGCACAGATCGTCATACCCGTAATGGAATATCTTAAAATATTTTTGGAATCAATCTCAGTTGACATCCATCCGGTTCCTGCGAACTTCGCAGCATGTCCGTCACCGCACCTCTTCAAGGAATCGCTGTATTGTTTCCCCGGAAGCTTGGAGAATTTCGCTGGTTCACGGTTTGCTTTGAGATGATAGTTGTTCCCGGAGGAATCCCTGTTATCCCTCAAGTGCCAGACAGACACGGCATCTGCAAAGGGTGTCCTGTCCTTATCTTTTCTCATCAGTTCTTAGTATCCTTGACTGTTTTCTCCTCGGTCTTTTCAGAGGGCTTTCCTGCTGCTTCTTCTTTTTCCATCTCCTTCTGGAACTTCTCACATTCCTCATGACTGAGCTTGCCATCGCCGTTGGTGTCAATTTTCTTGAATGTCTCGTCGTCGATGAAATTTCCATGGGTCTTTTTGGCGGATTCAATCTCCTGCTTGTCAAGATGCCCGTCCTTGTTCTGGTCGGCACCGCTGAAATTATCCTTCTCCCTCATCTTCTTGATCCTCTTGGCGGCCATCCTTGCAAGCATTACAGGACCAGGCCCTCTGGGAAATTCATCAGCAACTATGAAATCCGACAGGACAAAAGAAAATAACGCTGACACAACCAGTAACATCCTTGTCTTGACCATAAACAACACTCCTCATCATTTTTTCTCGGAATATTTTTCTATCAATGCACCTGTTTCATTCCCTTCACTGGTGCCATCAGGCTTCTTATGTATATAATCAAATATCTCTGAAACTTTTATCTGTACTTCGGCTCCAGCCTTCAATGTTGGTATGTTGAAAGGCTGGTTCTTGAGAATTCCAATGATCTTGTCCTTTTCCTTCCATGAGACAATTTCAACCCACATCCACTCAGTGCCTTTGTCGGGAGTCAGGAACGGGGACTTGACCATATAATATTCCCCCGGGGCAAGACCCTTTGAAAAAGCCTCTTGTATGGCGGGAATTTTCTCCTTGGCCTTCTTACTCGCCGCCAGTATCTCGTCATTGTGCTTCACATAGCTGATGGAATCTTCACTTCCCCAAAGTTTTGTCGTCATATCCTCCATCTTCTCTATTTTGTCCTTGCCCTTATACTTGTCAAAGACAATTTCAAAGAGCCTGTTCTCAGGATCCCCCTCCTCGAGCTTTCCTTCTACAAGCCCCAAGGATGCTTTCTTGGTGGAGTTGTCATAAAGTCCGTTCAAGTACCTTTTTCTGGCGCCATCATGTTTTATCCCCTGGAGATCAAGGTCAAACTCACCTTTTTTCACGATTGTCCCGGTTTCATAAAGTTGCTGTGCAAATGCATTGATCAGGTTCCCGACGGACTTGTTGAGTGACCATGGAAAGTCATTAACGACGATATCAGGCAGTCCAAACTTCACCATCCCAAGTGTTATCGCACGGATATATTCGCCGTTCTTGTATGCATGGATTGTGATATTCCTGGGAACATCAGGAATTCCTTTGTCAAATGTCTCAATCCTGTCCTTCTTCCAGGATTCAGCCGTAAAGCATTCCCTGGTCTCCTCGTCCCAAATTATCCCTTTTGTCTTTTCAGCCAGCTTCTCCATCAGTTCAGCCGCTGCGAGCATGCCGTCGGCCCTTTTCTCGATAGGAAATGCAAAGTCGATCATTATCACCGAACTGGAATCCTGCATTTTCTCAGCCTGCTCCTTGGACAACCCCCTGCCGAAATGCTGCAGGGCCTCGGGTGATGGCGGGGCATATTCCTTTTGGACATCTGTTATGGTTTTTACCATGAAGAAGCTGATATCCTTCCGTGGCTTGTCCAGCCTTATCAGGAACTTATATTTATCGCCGGCGATTTCCTTCAGTATCTTTTCGGTATCGGTCACAGAAGGGTCGATTATGTAGACGGCATACTCAAAAACACATACATTGTCGGCAACATCGCCTTTCGGGATTTCCTTAGGTGAATCTGCCGCCATCAGCCCTAAGGCGAAGATCATAATAAGGGCATATAAGTGGATTTTCAGAGGCTCCATTGAATATTTTTTCATGATTCCTCCAGTAAGAATTTTTCAAATCACCTTTGCAGCTTCCGATTTAAGGCATCTTATCAGTTCCCCTTCAATTTCCGGTTTTTCCCTGAGGATCTTTTTCCTGATGCTGGCTCCTATCGCTCCGGAGATACGTTTCCTAACGTCAAAAACGGGAACTGCGACAGCGAAAAGACTGCTTTCATCGAACGGTTTGACAGCATATCCTTCCTTTTTGATCTTTGCCAGGAATTTCTCAAGTTCATCCATGGAATTCCAAAGCTTTATGCCATCTTCAGAAAATGGTGACCCCTCTCTGATCATTTCAAGGGTTTCGTCATCGGCAAAGGCCTGATAGAGAAGCCCTGAAGCAGTGGCATAGAACTGGAAGGTCATCCCGATCGGTTCCTGGACATACATCGGACAGTCCGGACTTGTCAGCAACCTGACGCATATCTCGCGTCCGGAAAGTTCGGCGAACACAAAGGAGAAATCTGGAAACTTCTCCGCAAGCTCCTTCATCACTTTCCCGGCTCTTGTGATAAGACGCCTTTTAAGATGGGATGATGCGAGATCCGCAATAGCCGGTCCAAGCTGGTACTTGGAATTCCTCTTCTCGACAAGACCACGTGAGACAAGCGTACGGATAAGATTATAGGCCGCAGGAGGCTTTACACCTATCGCTTCGGCGATCTCGTTGACGCGACGACCATCCTCTGAATCGGCTATGAAACGCAGGATGTCGATCCCGCGCGACAGGGATTGTACAAGATTGTCTTTCATAAACAATCAATATAATACTTCAATAATGCTTAACCACAGAGGACACAGAGAACTTTATGTCTTATATCTGTTAACAAAATCACATCAATATACCTTTCAGACTGGAAAAATTCTTCTCTGAGCACTCCAAAGACAACCATAATGATCTTAAGAATTTACTTTTGTTTTGAGCACTCAGAGAATTCCCTCTGTGAACTCTGTGGTTGCATTTCTTAATACCAGTCCTGCGGCGGGGCGAACTTGTTGCTGCCATATCCGGCTGGTCTATATTTTGGATCATATACGAAACCATGATGTTCAACATGCGGTGGGCGTTCCGGCAGTTCCCATGGTTTCTTCTCACTGAAAACCTTTGCAGCCTTGAACTTGTTCTTCACAGTACCCTTCTTCTCCAAATGCTTCATGCATCCGACTATGCATCCGCGCGCCCCGCAAATCGGAAGCGGGTGCTCGCTCATCGCCTTGTATGTCGGAATTTTGGGAAAAATACCCCAGCCCAGATTCCACGCCTCAAGCCAGGTCACCTCCTGCTCCTCAATCGGGAGATGAACCCCAGGAAAATGCTTTACGAAGTGAGGCGATGACCTGCGGTTCAAACCGAAATGTGTCAGCTTGCACTTGCCAAGATCTATGTCGCACCACTCTATCTTATGTCCTTCGACTTCAATCGAAACACTTTTGTCCTTCGGCAGTGCGCATCCAGGACACTCCCTTACACATGCCTTGCACTTGTCGCAGAGTTTTCCGGTGACGATGGGATCCGGATCCAGCTTGGCATCGGTGAGGATCACTCCTATGCGCTGTCTTGGTCCGAATTCCTCGGTCATGAACACCTTGCTCCAGCCGATCTCGCCGATCCCTGCAAGTGTGGCTGCGATCCTTATGTTCATGGTTATCTCACGCGGAGGCATTCCCGGCTTCGGACTCGGTCCTCTCGGACCAAACTCCCTAAGAGATGCAGATGTTGGAACAGGAACCGCCTCGTATCCGTTGTTTTCCACAAAACGTCCAATCCTGTAGCAGGTCTTCGCAATCAATCCATTTAATCCAGAATAACCAAATGCCTGATATGACGGCCAGTGCGTCCCTTCCTCGATTCCCCTGTAACAACCGCGAAGGATCCTCTGGACGAATACGATCGCCGATTTCGCCTCCGGCATGATGTTGAATGGGCTCATGTCCGGCGGGGCATCCTTGAATCTTTCTATGTTCGCTATGCCGACCTTGTCGACCTTCAAAACTTCCTTGGCAAACTTCTTTATGCTTTCACTCGTAAGCATCTTGAACCTCCATAAATTCTTTAAGATTAACCACAGAGTCCTCAGAGTAGATCTTAATTATTATAAAAATCTAATTTTCCTCTGTGTTCTCAAATCAACACATAAATTTCTATTTTCTAAGTCTAAAATTCATTACTCTTATCGTATTTGGAGTTCACAGAGAATTCATATATTTTCAAAACTTTATAAATTTTTCTCTGTGCCCTCTGTGGTTGCATTTTACCGGAATGAATTCTTCAGGGATTTATGGAGACGTCCTGAACTTTCCAGATGCGCCACGCATGCGCGTCCGCATGTAGCTCCGAGCCTGTTCGGTTCCCCGCCTATTCCTGTGCTATAAGGATTTCCTGTTATTCCTGTCCTGCAGATTTCACAGCTTTCGACATGTAGGGGACGCCATTTGAAGGTCGTGCTTGGAAACTTCTCATCTTTCCAGGCCTCGATCGAATATGCCTTTGCAGGACAGCTTTTTAAGCACTCTCCGCAGCCGTCGCAGACCTTTCCAGTAAAAAGCGGATCGGCTTCAAGTTCCAAATCACAGAGGACTGCAGTGAAATATTGGCGGGGCCCGTATTGTGGCGTCAAAAAGAACTTCCCTTCGCCGAGATGTCCGAGTCCTGCCGCATAAGCCATGTAGTCCATGTCAACGATAACGTCCGGTTCAGGCTTGTCTGGAGAAACTGCAACTCCCTGATTCCTCAGCCCTTTATTTTGCTTTATAAGAGGAACTGCCTCCCAACCTGCCGTCTCAAGTTCACGGCAGAAATCGTAGGTATATTCGACCATGCAGGTCAGAGGCGATCCCATCCCGATCGATCCCCAGCATGTTCCAGTTTCGATACCTCTCAGCGAACCTCTCAGGACCTGGAATCCCAGAACTATGACAGATTTCGTATTAGGTTTGATGCTCAAAGGATTTCCAACGGCCTCAATTCCCTTAAAACGGTCTATCGAAGCAATTCCAACCAGATCAGCCCCGCAATCCAGAGCCATTTTCTTTACATCTTTGGAGTTCATGAACATTTTTCCTTTCTATATTATTATAGTTATTTATAATAATTATTATTAATCACTATAATAATATAAGATAAAGATGTCAAGAAACCAAGATAATTATTAATATATCATGCTTATTTACAAGGTATTATATTAAAATAAAAGCGGTGATTCTGCACTAATGGCCTTCATCACCGCTTTTTCAAACATCATAGAAAATAATTCTCTGTGCCTTTGTGCCTCTGTGATTAACTATTTCTTAAGCCGCTATCCTGGATTTGCCGTTGTTTCCGGCCGGGCAGTTGCGCAGGCAGGATTCCAGGATACATGTCCTGCTCTTCATGATCGGATCCTTCTCCTTGCATCCTTCGGCAACCTGCTCGATCCCAATCTCACCCTTCGGAATCTTTGCCTTGGTTACATTTCCGATCAGAGCGGGACCTTCTTCAGGATGCAGGCTATATCTCTTTGACCAGTCGCAGCGATGACGCGGGATCAACGGGAAGTTCACGGTAACTCCGCCGACATCCAGCTTCACGCTCTTGCCGCTGATAGCATCCATCGGGCATTTCTCAGCACAGACCGTGCACTTCTTGCAGACATTTGCATTCTTCATCGGCTCATCATAGTTCAACTCAGCATCGGTGATGATGCAGATGCAGCGCTGGTGCGGACCATGTTCCTTTGTCAGGAGTGCACCACTTGATCCAAGCTCTCCAAGGCCGGCGGCAACCGCCTCAATCGCGTTGCAGCGCATGTCAGGAAGAGGTCCGCGCGGCGAATCCGTATAGGATCCGACTCCGAGCAGGTTTTCGGTGATCATTGATTTGTAGCCCATCTTGTCGAGATATGTCGCAAGTTCCATCGCGGCGAAACAAAGCTCCCATCGCGTCTGGTACTGGTGGAAATTGTAGCAGCCGACCTGCTGGCTCTTCTCAAGACCGGCATTTTGGATCAATTCATCAGCATAATGCATCCCAAGAACTATCACTGATTTTGCACCCTTCACAAAATCCGAAGGCTTCCTGAGCTTCACGTCCTCAGTGATAATTTCAGGAATATACTTTCCATGATACGAGAGTTTCCGGTTGCTGTCGATAATCTTCTTCCCGAGTTCCTTCTCGTCGACAACCTTCTTCAGCTGGTCAAGGACCGGATCAAGCCTGCCGGCAGGCGAGACACCGAACATGCTGACCAGGTTCTTCTCCGCCATAACCTCGAGCTTCATGCGAAGGGATTTGCCTTCTATCTTCTGAGGACGGTCGACTTCCAGCTTGTCGGAGATGCGGTTCGTCGAATCAACCGGTGCGCTTGTCGTAATCGCCCCTATGAACTGGTTGCGCCCGAATTCCGGGGTGACAAATTCACCGTTCTCAATTTTTCCAAGATCGGTCATAGCCGCAAGAGCCGGAGCACTCTCCTGCCAGGATTCAGTATATGAAGCGGCGCTGTATCCATAGTCCTCAATCATGCGCGCCAGGCGCAGGAGCGCCTGATGCATTTTCAACGAAATCGGATAACCATATGCCTCTCCGCATTTCTGCGGAAGGTTCTTCGCGTTTCTGGCCTCCGGAGGGATATAATATGCGAACGCAAAGACCGTACGCACTCCGGGAGCATCCTTGATGGCAAGCTTTCCGGCATCCGTATCAGTCTTAAGCGGTGCGACCGCTGCAATGTCTATTCCAAGCTCCACTGCACGAGCTATCACATCGTCTCGCATCTTCCTGAGCGTCGGCATTGAATCCGGATAACGCTGGTTGATGCGGTTCTGTGCGATCATCTTGTCACGTCCGAAACTCGTCTTCTTCGTCCTAAGATGAGGAGGAACACAGTATTTCTGGCATACTCCGCGCTCATGTCCGCGGACGCCCTTGGTATGGAGTTCGTTCAAAATCGTCTTTTCGTCAATATGCGCTTCTTTCTTCAAAGTATCGGAATTGAGATCCAGGTTGAAGTGTTCCGCCCAAGCACAACGCCACATATTCTTGTTGGCATATTTGTAGACCTTTCCGCCGATCTCAACCACATGCGGGGTTTTTGAGTTCATGTCCTTCTTCATCGCGAGCGACGGACAATGGGTAATGCATTCTCCGCACATATCACAGAGCTTCGGTCCGTCATACATCGGAGTCGGAACAAGTTCCGCGTCTGTGACGATGGATATGAACCTACAGCGACTACCGAATTCAGGAGTAATGGCGAGTCCGCACCATCCGATTTCCGCAAGACCTGCGGCGGCAGCGGCATGAATGTGCGAAAGATCAGGAGCGAAAAGGCTGGGTATGCCTTCATACTGACGGTAGCGCCAGATGTTGGAACTGGCTACGGCAATCGCCTTGTGACCATTATCATTTAGCATCCTGACGATCCTGTAGGCGGTACGGTCGAGAAGGCCATTCTGGTCCATCCATCCACCCGGACTGCGGTCCTGGGGTTCTGGTTCACCACCCATCTCGCACCAAGTATCGGTTATGTGTATCGCACCAACGACGACGGTCTTTGATTCCGGGAGTATCGCCTGCGGGCTCAGCAGGTATGGCGCGTTCTTCCAGCGACTCACCGGACCGAATCCTACCAGATCCATTCCAAAGTTAAGCATCTCCGCCTTGATCTTCTCTGTCAGCATCCTGTTCATGGTATTTCCCTCTCTTTATTCAATCCTTGTTTTTCCTACCCATTCATCCAGTCATCCAACAATCCAACCATCCATTCTTTATTTCCACATTATAGAATTATCTTTCCATGCCAATGAAATTATATCCTATGGGGAAGCGGTTCAAAGCAGGAAGAAATAAATCCTGATATATTTCCATATTGTGGAATTGCAGTATTTACTGTGGGGAGAGATGATCGACGGCCTGACGCAGGATATTAAGGATTTTCTTCTGGACGGCAGGTCCGCTGCGGAATGCCGGGGCGTAGCAACCAAGGGCTCCAAGAAGGCGGCCTTTCCTGTCCATTACGGGAAGGGCGAATGAGTTCACCCCAACTGAATCCGGGATCATTGAACAACGTCCTTCGCTGCGGATACGCTTGAGATCAAGCTCGTAGTCGGGCCAGTTTTTTCCGGGTTCACCGTAGTTTTCTATTATCAGCCGGTAGTCCTCCGGAGATGCAAAGGCTACAAGAACGCGTCCGGTAGGAAGTTTGTATATGCTTCTGCCTTCGACCATCTGCTGGTCCACGCGGATGACCTGGTTGACAGGCTCGGACCTGGCGAGGACCACGCGTTTTCCACCGTGAAGCGCCGCAAAGACCATCGCCTCGTTGATCTGTGCGGAATATTTCCTGAGGACATCTCCAAGGCTCTGCCTGAAGTCCCCTCCTTCGACCTTGTTAATCATCCCGATCTTACGGCATTGCGGTCCCGGGCGGTATCTTCCCGATTCATTTTGGCAGACGTACCCGCAAGCGGACATGGTCTTCAAAAGGTTATGCGTTGTGTTGGGAGGAAGCTTCAGCCGTTTCGCCAGATCGGTAAGCTTAAATCCTTTCAGTTCTGGATCCTCGAAGACAAGGACTGTCAGGATGTCTAAAGCCTTCTTAAGGGATTTTACTGGTACGTCGGGCATATTTAATTCTTTCTATATGTATTGTGAATTCAGTAGTCAGGAGTCAGAATTCAGAATAGAATTCATATAAGCATCCAGAAGTTTGCTGACTTCTTCAATTAACGGTTTCAATGACGCTGTCCTCATTTATTCTGGCTCCTGATTTCTAATTCCCACCTTCTGAATTCTGACTCCTGTCTTCTGACTTCTGCTTAACCTGCTACTTTCTTCCAATCTCCACAATGCTGATGCTTCCGGGGACAAGCTCAACTGAAATCTTTCCGTCCTTTACCGTAACCGGTTTCTCGCTGATCCTGCATGGGGCGACATTCGACTTCGGATCGTAGTGCATATCACCTTCAAGGAGATATTGGATAGCATCGGCCTTCTTGACACCGACGGCATTGAGGTCAATGTCAGCAGCAAGTTTCCGCTTGAAGTTCCTGTTAATGATGTGGACGAACAACTTGTCGTCCGTGGCCGAGGTCAGGATATCCGCATATGCAACTTTCTTCTTAGGCTGTGACCAGCAGTTCTGATAGGGCTGTTCGTATGTCTGGTTGCCGGCGATCTCCATTTCAAGTAGACTGTCACCGTGATGGTTGGCATAGAACATTTCGGCATGACCTTGGGCGTTGAAGAAGGGGTCAAACTTAGCTTCGGGATCAATCTTTATGCTGGCTATTCCCCAGCCACTTCCGATGAGCATCGACTGTGTTGCGAGGTCGACGATGTCGCCCTGGCGCATCAGGCCGTGCATGAAGCCAGCTGCACCGAGACATGCTGCGAGCTGATGCGTGATCTCAGGTTTCGGTACTATCTTGTTTATGCCCCATCCGTTCCAATTCCATTCCGTGCACACAATCCTGTAGCCAAGGCTCTTTGCAAGATCCATGGCTTCCCAGAGGCCGGCATTTTCACCCTTGTCGGAATAATTTCCCGGCATGGAGACCCAGTTATACCAGAGCTCCTCTGTGGTGATCTTGTCATATAGAACACCATTAAGCTTAATGTCGTCCATCTTGCCGGGCGCATATGTGTGGAATGTTATGAAGTCAGCGTTCTCCCTGATGAACGGATCGGCCAATATTGCATTTTCAAACGATGAACCGAGTCCCATCCTACCGTCTATGATAATTTTCACAGACGGATCAACGGCATCGATCATCTCAATGTATTTCCTGATGCATTTTATATACCATGTTGAAAGTTCCTGCAGGTTATTGATACCTGTATTCTTCTTGACCTCGTTGTGGAACCCTCCAAGAAACCATTCATTGCCAATCTGGATGTATTCAGCCTTGTATGGCTCGGGATGACCATTGGACTTCCTGACCGAGGGCCAGTCGGGCATGCCTTCGGGCAGTTTGGCGCCAATAGGTGCATTCGCATAGGCAATGAGACCTGCGGCGTTCAAAGCAGCGTCTTCAAGGCTTCTTCTTTTCGCAAGCCCATCGAGGAAATTGACCACGAGGATCGTCTGGCATTTCAGAATGTCACGCACCTTGAAATACTCGTCGTATCCGAACCTGTTGGTCATGTCCTTGCCGTTATGGTCCTTTGAGAGGGGTCTGTCCTTGCCCCTGCCGGGGACATTGCTGATCGAGTCCTGCCAGTTGAGATAGTCTATGGTGGTTCCTGCCGGAAACCTGATGATAGGTATCTTCATCGACTTGAGCATCTCTATAGCCTTCGGCTGCATGGTATCGGTTCCAGGAATAAAGATATTTTCAGGTCCGGGTTCGCCGATACCGGCCCTTTCCATGAACTGTCCAAACAGGCGCGCATCAACCTTGTTCAGTTTTTTATCCTTGACAATGACATTTATTCTCATGGTGTCTTCCTCCGCACTGAATAATCTGAAGTTTGATAGACAGAAAATAGCAACACAAACCATTAAAATTCTTTTCCCCATATGGCAAGATTCCCTTTGTTAGATGAAGAATTTAAAATAGTTCCCTTAAAATGTAATTCAATATTCCCATGAATGAAAAAATGCCGCTTTAAAAAGCGGCATTTTAAACCAATAATCCTGAAGATGCAGGCTATATCATTTCTTGCGAATCTCGAACTTGTGGGGCTTGGTCTGATTCCTGGCATATGCGCTCTCCCATATGGAAACGGTTTCATCCTCGAGCTTCTTCTGGTTGGGAGTCTCCTTGATGTAGGTTTCTATCTGTCCTGCTGTATATGAATTCCCGTTCTTCTTGTGCTTCTCAAGTTCAGCATCCAGAAATTTCTTTACGGCATCGGCATCTCCTGCATCAATCTTCGCCCAGGCAAGCATGTTCCTTACACAGGCCATATGACGGAGCTTGGCCGATTCGATATTGTACTTCTTCCATACGGGATCCGTGACACCCCACGCCTGTTTCATCTGTGGAGTCTTCTGGTTCGTCGCCAGGTTGATTCCTTTCCCGAAATCTTCGGCAGTAGCCTCCTGAACCTCCTGTCCGTCTATCAAAAGCTTATACGTCCCTTCAGGCAGTCCAGAAACCGTCAGCATCTCCCTGTTGAGATCGTCTGTAAACGGAACAAGGGCTTCAATCTTCTTGGTCAAATCGGCCTGCATTGGAAATGGAAGTGCATTCTCCTTGCATGTGAAAGTGACAACTCCATTTTCTATCTTCAGATCCGTTATCTGGCAGTTCTCCTGTTTGACGACTGCGGATTTCGCAAAATCGACCGCCATATCCGATACCAGCGCCGGGCACTTCTGCGCCTTGAGGAAGGCATATGCCATGACAGTATGTCCTTCCATGGCTGGATGCACGCGATCCCCGCCGACGATCGTGAACGCCGGATTTTTCTTCTGCTGTTCTTCGTTGATCTTGCTCATCAGCCCGTAGAAATCCACGAGTCCGCCGTTGAACTTCTCGGACAGCTTTTTGCATTCCTGCGCGCAGGTACCGAGCGCATCGTTGACCCCGAAGAAATTTTTGGAACTCTGGTTCCCGGTTTGATCGTAGATGGAAGGAGTGAGATAGATGATCTTGGATTTGTCGGTAGTAAGCATCTCCGACAGCTTGGTCATATTCTTCACATATCCTTCCAAGTTCCATTTTCGCTGGTTTTCGACATTTTGGCCTGTCTTGTCCTTGCCATAGTTGTCACGACCAACATCATTCATTCCAAGCATTATTGTCGAAATGGTCGGATTATGGGGCTTGATGTCCCAGTCATACCGTTTGAGTACGCCACCCGCGAAATCCCCGGAACTTCCACAGTTGTACACCTCGAACTTCCTGTCGGGAAACCGTGTCAGGTAATAGATCAGTATCTGGACATGGTACTGACCGCCATGTGTAATGCTGTCTCCGATGAGGCAAACCCTGTCACCGTTCTGGAACTGCGGTACTGCCGTCTCCTCCGCAAAAAGAACAGCAGTAAACATCATAATCCCAAAAACCAATATCATTTTCCTTAACATAAATTCCTTTCTTTCATATTTTATTTTAAACCACAGAAGACACAGAATTAACAAGATAGATTCATATTGAAATAAAAATATATGATATTCTTCTGTGTAATCTGTGTGTTCTGTGGTTAAGTTTCCTTTTCGCTTGATTCCCAGCTTCTCGAAGAAATGGCTTTAAAACAACTTCAGCTCCGTCAGGATTTTTGAAATGACCCCGGCGAGTTTCGTGTGTGCCTGATCCGTAGGATGAACCTGATCTTTATTAAAGAGGGCCGTATCAATACCGCTGCCATCCGGGAGAAGCAAAGGAGTATAAAAGTCAACATAATAGACGTTCTTCCGGGTGGACGGGATTTTAGCCAGTGCTGTATTCCAGGCCGGAATCTCCGGGTAAATTCTCTTCAGATACGGAACCAGCCCCGGATTAGTGGAGTCTGGAATGCCTTTGGGAGTGATTCCACAGAGGATTACCGGAAGATCGGGGTTGGTCTTCTGGGCAAGATCGATGATTGCATTGATGTTGAAGAGAAAATCCGGAAGCTTACCGTCGGCGCTGTTGTCGTTTCCGCCGATCTCAAGGACGATGGCTTTTGGGTGCAGATCCAGGACATCCTGCTGCAGGCGGAAGAGAACGCCTCGCGAAACATCGCCACCGAGTCCCCGGTTGGCCACGGGTTTTCCAGGGAAATCCTCCTGCAGTTTTTTCCAACCGCCGATGATTGAATCCCCCACGAACACGATTTTACCCTGATCGGCCTCTCTCCGTCCCCAGAACGCCTTGCGCTCACCAGCCATCCAGTCTCCAACTTTGATAGGTCCTTTGCCCGGCCAGGCCGCAGTGTTGCTTTGAGAGGGATAAGGAGTAAGGTTGTTTCCTTCTACTTTGGGCTTATCTGCTGCAGGTACAGTTGCCTTTGGCTTCTCCACTGCAGCCTCTCCAGTCCCTTTCTCATAGCGGATATTATCCACGTAGATTGTCCGGGCATGGTCCCCCTGGGTGACAAGCTCGATCTTGAACCATTCTGGATTATCCGGCATTTTCGCCACCACGTCCGTCGTATCCCATGTCATCGTCACCTTCTCGATGCCAGCCTTGCCGGGAGCACGGTCCAGGAGCCATTTCGGCGACTCAGTCCGCGCCAGTCCATCCGTTTGAACCGCCAGCTTCGCCTGGAACCATGTATCCGACTCCTCCGGTGGCACGGTAATGTCCAACTTGATCACCGGATGCTCCTTCAGCTTTGCGGCCACCTCCTTATCCTTCACCAGCACCGGATTCTGCCACTTCCCCGTAGCCTGAATAGTAATCTCGTGTGCCGGCTTGGCATCTTCGGCGAGTAGGTTTCCGCCAACAGCGAGAGCTATTGCCGCAGTCATTATTGTGGTAATCGCATTTCTCATCTCAGTTCTCCTTCTGTTTTACATCTTTTATAATTGTCTTTTCTTTCTCATCGTTTGATTTCCGCTTCCAAATCCGGATATAGTCGATTACGAAGTCCCATTTTTTCTCATCCGCCACCATCTGCGTGAGATCCCCTTTCTTGGCGGCGAAGTCGATGCCGATGGAATCCGATACAACCAGATGCGCCCCAGGCTCGGTCCATACATAATGTGTCTGCTTGAGCGGCTTGCCGTCCACTAGCCAGATAGGGTTGTCATTGACCCAGTCCAGTGCAAAGACATGGAAGTCCTTCGAACAGTCGAAGCCCAGATCAAGATTTCTCTCGTATCCCACATTCTTCAGGGTTGTAAAGATGTCGTACGGATTCCCGTGGGCCTCTTTTCCTCCCCAGTTATGGGTGTTGCAAACGATGATCCTCGTCTCCTGTCTGCCGTTCCAGTTGAAGAATTCGAAGATGTCGATCTCCGACATCACCTTGGAATGAGTGGTGACCTTTCCGCCGGGATGCTCTATGCCCTGCTCAAGCCAGAAGTTCGGCCATACGCCGACACCTCCGGGAAGCTTGGCCCTCATTTCGATGTACATGCCGGGCTCCATCAGAAACTTGGCCCGTAGCATGCCGGACTCTATGCCGCCTTTGCGCAACCCGCCGTTGGGCGGAATGCGGCCCTTGAGCGTCAGGCTGTTCTCGTCGAAAACGTGTAAGGATTTAGGATCTCCCTCGGGATAATCGCGATGATAGTCCCATGACGTGTCGAACCTGTCGCAGGTGCCTTTGTTCCAGATGTAACGGTAGCGGAAATCGCGATCAAGATCGGTCTTGTTCCGGATCGTCGCGTCCGGTCGCTTGTTTCCAAAGGTCCAGTTCTTCAAAAGGACAAATTCCTGCCCATCTGGCTTGGCAAGGACGGGGACAGGACTGGCAGGGACTACCACAGTTTTTACGGGTTCAACGGTGGACGGCGCAACGGACTGTTTGATTTCAGTGGGTTGAGGTACAACGGACTGTTTGGTTTCGGGAGATTCATTTCTTTCCTGAGTCAACTTCTCGCAGCCGACGGCAAGACATATTGCCATGGTCATTATAATTCCAATTACAGTTTTCATTTACTCCTTTTAAAAGGTTACTCTTACGAACTTATCGTTCTCCACTATGAACCCAGTATTGGTAATTCCTCTGCTTCTGATGCTATCCGTCCCGCTTTTGGGTAGACTTTCCGCATGACCGTCAAGAAACACGACATTCGCCTTTTGGAAATGCCTCAGTCCCAGGCCGAATCCAAAACTGCTATCCCAGGTAACTTCATAGTACTGACCGCTGGTACTGGAGCTCCAGTTGCATGCTGAATCCAATATATATTGACACATATCCGGCTTCTGCAGCCGTGTAAGGTTGCGCATCACATACCAGTTCCCATTTGTTACAGTATCTATGAGAGCCGAGCCAGATTTTGATGTACCGTAACCAGCATTCCAGGCATAGGGAGTTTTACCCTTACCCGTGGGACAGCCTCCCATCTGGTATACGCTGGAATTCAGCAGATATCCAACACTCACCAGTGGTCTTGGCCAGTCGTAATAACGCTTGACTCCGTCCGATTCGAATATGGGGGTTTGTCCTTCCAGATGCACTAAATTGTCAAAATCGCTGCCATATGACAATCCGGCCGTACTAGCCTGCTTGAGATTGCCTATGCAGACGATTGACTTGGCGGTTTTTTTTGCAGATTGCAGTGCTGGCAGCAGTATTGCGAGCAGAATTGCGATGATCGCAATCACAACAAGTAATTCAATAAGAGTGAAATTTTTTCTCTGCTGAAGAGGAAAATCAATTCTTTCTGATTTCATGATGTCCTCCTGTGCGATGTGGCAACTTCACTTAAAAGGTTACTCTTGCAAATTTATTGTTTTCCACTATGAATCCAGTATTGGTAATTCCTCTGCTTCTGAAGCTGTCCGCCCCTCCCCCGGGCAAACTTTCCGCATGACCGTCAAAGAACACACTGTTCGCCTTCCTGAAATGCCTCAGCCCCAGCCCGAATCCGAAACTGCTGTCCCAGGTGATTTCCCAGTATTGACCACTTTTGTTGGAACTCCAATTGCATGCTGAATCGCTTATATATGGACAATTTCTAGGCTGCTGTAGTACCGTAAGCCTGCGCATCACATACCAGTTACCGTCTGTTGAAGTGTTTATGACAGGATTATCTGTGTTATTTGGTGATTGTGATATACCGTAACCGGCATTCCAGGCATAAAGCAATTTGCCTGTAGGACAACCCCCTGTCTTGTTATACAAGTCGGATGTCGTCATATACCCCAGCTTCGTCAGCGGTCTTGCCCAGTCATAATAACGCTTGACTCCGTCCGATTCGAAAATCGGGGTTTGCCCTTCCAGATGAACTATAAGTTCGTAATCGCTTCCATATGACAGTCCGGATGTATAATTCTGCTTGAGATTGCTCAGGCAGACTACTGACTTGGCGGTCTTTTTCGCGCTCTGAAGCGCCGGCAGGAGCATGGCAATGAGGATTGCGATGATGGCAATGACGACCAACAGTTCTATGAGTGTAAATTTCTTCTGCATAAGTCTCATATTCTCACTCCTGTTGTCTCATGTCCTCGCATCAAACATCATCATCTCAAAAGACAATACCAAATTCATTGCCATATGAATTTCCATCATAATATTTTTCATACCACAGAACACACAGATTACACAAAAAAATATGTTTTATAAAATTCAGATTAATAATTCTGTGTGTTCTGTGGTTAATGTCTCATATTATTTGAACCCCGGTATCGGCTCCTCCATCTTGTCCTTCTTCTTCCATGCCCTGCAGTACTCAATACTGAACGTCGAAGGCAGATCCTTCGGATCCGGAAGCCCAAACCATGTCGGCATCGTCTCGCTGTCGAAATTCAAGGTCAACGCCTGGTTCCAGTCGGTGTTCTTGTCCTTGTGTACCGGAACTCCGTCGACATAGAATACTACTTCCTTTTCATCCCACTCCAGCCCATATACATGGTAGTCATCCGTAAAATTGAACGGTGAATTCCATATTCCTCCACGGCTCCAGTGCTTTTTATCATTTGGCTTCCTGAACACGTGCAGGTTCATATTGTATTTGCGCTCGAATCCCGGCGCTCCTCCGCCAATTTCGAACACATCGATCTCGGTGTGCTCTTTCTCGTCATGATAGTAGAACCAGAACGCGCTGGATCCGTGAGACTTCATCGCCTTCGCCTTTATCTCGAAGTATCCATGCCTTACCAGTGTCCTGCTCTGCACAGCTGCGGAGGTGAAGGTGTTATATCCTTTTGGAGCATTCTTAACTTCCTCCACCCTTGTGGTCAGATTCAATTTGCCGTCCTTCACTTCTACATTGGTCGGCATAAAGAGCGCAGGCTCTCGCCCCTTCCAGCGCGGATTGTGATCCCACCACTTGGTCTGGTCCAGCTTGTCACCGTCGAACTCGTCCCACATCGGTTCATATTTGACCCAGTCACCCTTATTGTCCTGATCGGACAGTGGATATAGTTCATTTTTCCTTTCCGGAGTCTTTCCAAGCCCACCGGTACGCGTCCATCCCTGCGACTCTCTTGCGATCTTCGCACCCCATTTTTTGGAAAGGTACTGGAGCACGCTCTGGATCGGATCCTCGGCCACAAATCCCCTGTCAAAGACCAGCACCTCGGCAATATCGCCTTTCAGAATATTTCCGCCGTCCGACGATCTGCCAAGTAAAAGAGGTCCTATCCTCCTGGCGTCATCAAACATGTCCAAGACTGTCGCAGGATATTCCTTTCCTTCAGTAGTTGCACACATGCAGAATCCGGTTCCCTTGTTGTCCACCTTGAGGTCCGGATCACTCGACGAAATCAATCTCTGCCATCTCCTGTCTGAAGCCTGTTCCTTGCTGCGCTGTGAAACTATAAACACCGACACCGGCCCTTTTGCGGTGCGAATCTCAGGAATCACCATATATGAAGGATCTTCGAAGCGCACGACAGGTTTCCCGTTCATGGCGTTTTCTATGAGTTTCGGACTGAACTTAGCATCCTTTGCAACAGCGTTGTAGGACTTGCCTGACTTGTCCTTCCATTCGCTGACGACACCGTTGTCGTCCTTGACTATCGTCGTGGTGTCCGCCGCATCGAGCCACAGAACAAGTCCATCCTTGCAGAACTCCTGATTGGATTTCATTTCAGTTTCCTTTGTTTTTTCCTGGGCATCCATGTTTGAACATGAAATCATAGTAATCGCCAATATCCCCGAAAGTCCATAGATATACTTCATGCTAGCCTCCATCATTTGCTTTTAAAACAGAACTCCACCAGTTCCTTGACAGTCGTCTGCGCCAGGCACATCCTGGTGTCGGCACCGCCATAATAGATGTTCAATTTCCCGCCATCCGTTTCGCATGCGCCACCGGTGAAGACCACGTTCGGAACTTGTCCGACACACTCGTAGATCTCTTCCGCTGCAAGGATATACTTGTGCGGGGCCGCAATCACTTTCGAAGGATCTTTCAGGTCGAGAAGACAGGCACCGAGATAATAGTTTTCGGTGGAGGCCGTCATGCATGTCCCATGATAGATCTCGAGCCAGCCTTCTTTTGTTTTTATTGGAATGCATCCCGGACCGTTCTTCCTGCAAGACCAGTCGGTGGAAGGAATTTTCACAGGAAGCGGATTTCCCCAGTGGACGAGATCTTCCGACTCGCTGATCCATGTAGAACCGGAACCATCAATGTTCTGCGGGCGTTCCAGCCGCAGATATTTCCCGTTTAACTTCTCCGGGAAGAGAACGGCGTTGCGGTTCGAGGGAACAGACATTGAGATCTGTCTGAAATTCACAAAATCATCGGTCTGCGCTATCGCAATGCACGAGCCCCAGGGGTCGAGCCATACCGCATGGCAGATGTAGAACGTGCCATCCAACGGCGTGATGCGCATGTCGAACCGGTGGGCACGGTTCCCGAGCTTCTCAAGACTGCTCAGCGGATAGTTGATGGGATCCTTGTTGATCTTGAATTTCACACCGTCATTGCTTGTCGCGACATGGAACACCGTCTTGCGTTCCGTTGTCTCGATGCGGAGAATGAGAAGGATTGTCCCTTTATATCTCGTGACACCGGCATTGAACACCGTATACGCCTCGAATGGCAGGTCCTCGGGCCTTATGATAGGATTTTTCGGATGTCTCTTTAAAACTGGCATATTATTTCTTCCTTTCCATTTTTTCCACTGGCAGGACCGAATTGCAATCCGTGAACTTCACCGGAAGCGCCACCGAGAACAGTGGATATTCATCTTTGTTTATGAGAGCGCATGCCATATCGACAGCCTGTACAGCAAGCTCCTTCACATCAAAATAGACTCTTGAGATCTGCCTGTCGATCAGCCGGTAATAATCATTGTTGTCATATCCAATGACACCAATATCTTCCGGAATCCTGATTCCATGTTTTTTCAGGTAGTTGCAGAGATAGACCGCGGCATAGCAGTTTGGCACGAAGAAGGCCGTAGGAAGATCTTTACCGCAGGATGTAAAATACTCGTCAAGGATCTTTTCCTTCAGCTTGTCGGCTTCCTCCTTGTCGGCGGAATTTGTAAAAATGGCCGTGTCAATCCTGGAATCCCGGCTTATGCTTTTTACACCCGCAATGAATCCCGCATATCTAAGAAGGAAACTGCGTTCAGCCAGATCAGCGAAGACTCCGACATGCCTATGACCCTTGGAAGCTATATGCCTCCCTGCAATTTCCCCGCCGGCAACCTCATCAGGAGTGATTGTAGTGACACCTTCAACTTCACCGAACATGTTTATGATCTTCAGTGATGGAAATTTATCCTTGATGATATCCCAGGCCTGCGGTTCGAGCGGACTAAGGAGGATCAATGCGCAGGACCTTGAAAGTACTGGAAGATTTTCTGCATCGTTGGAGTTTAGATCTATGGTATTTGCAATATAACCCATCTTCCTTATCCTGCTGAGGCAGAAATAATGCAGCTGGACATAGAAGTCGAATTTGGAAACACCACTGGTCTTCTCCTCGCCGCAGTGGATGGCGATGCTCTTCCTCTTTTCTTCGCGAAGCCTATGGAGACGGTTCTCGAAATCATATCCAAGACTGTTGACCTGTGACAGAATCCTGTTCCTAGTCTCGTCCTTGACAAGCGGGGAACCATTCAGGGCCCGGGAAACGGTCATAGGACTGATCCCCAGCTCTTTTGCGATCCTCCTCATGTTGATCCTGTTCTCTTTTATCTTCATACTGTCGGCATCCGTTTATATGTTACATATTATTATTGTAACATTAATATAAACAGATGGTGCGTTATGTCAATAGCTGATTGTTACAATTATTTATTTTTGTTAGGAATTGAGGTATATACCCATTTGCAGTCAGGACAGCCTGCTCTTCAGGAAATCATACGCCTTTATCCCGCTTATCCGGTGCCTTCCCTCGAAATAATCCGTTTCAATCCCATTTTCCACGCCAAATACCCCATAGACAACCTTCGCTTTTGCCACTCCTTTACGCACCTCTGTAATCGGGAAAATAGGATCATATGAACCGGCTTCGACCAGCATCGGCCGCGGCGCAACAAGCCCGACCAGATCATGCATCTCACCGAACTCCGCAAGTCCAGGAACAAAATTGCATGCACAATGGTGCATTGAAAGTATGCTTCCTCTGAACGAAGAATAGTAGCCACTGATAACACATTCCTTTATCCGAGTATCCAGACAAGTTGAGAATAACGTATGCATCCCTCCTCCGGAAATCCCCATCGCCCCCAGCCGTGAAGTGTCCAAATCTTTCCTTGTTTCAAGATAATCAACAAGTCTCATCCCGTCATGCACACGCAGCCCAAGGACTGAGATCCCGAGATGGAATGCGAGCATCGCAGAATGCGTACAGGTCGAGGCCGCCTGCTGTCCAATCTTCGAGTTCAGATATGAAAAATCCGTCTGTCTCTCCCCAAAACACGAAATTTCCGGCGCGGCAACCGCAAACCCTTTCCTGCAGATCTCCACGGCAAAATCCTTATGATATCCATCAGGGGCGCTTCTCTCATTGCCATCCTCCCAGAGACCTACTATGTCCTTGACGCCATACCCATGGCCATGGTATGCAATTACGACAGGAAGTGGACGTGGAACATTTTTCGGCAGAAGAATATAGACAGGCATTACACAATTTGGTCCCGTCCTGATAAGTATCTTTTCACGGACATAATCCTTCTTGACGACTTTCTCCAGCAGCTTTGGGTTCGGAGAAGCCTTTTTCAGTCTTCCAAGTCCAATCTTTTCAGCAAGAGCTTTCCTCGTAGTTTTCTGCCAGTTCCGGGCAGATGCAAGGCTTTTCGCCTTGAAAGCATATTTCGGTTCGATAGAATCCAGCATCTTCCATAGTCCTGTCGCCGGCTGAAGATCCAGTTTTGTCCTGAAATTCATTCTCATATCTCCTTTATAAGCTTATACAGGCTGTTTGCCTCTTCAATGGAATCAGTCTGGAACCTGACAAGAAGTCCTTTAGGATCCAGCGAACTTATAATCCTGCGTATTTCATCGTTATCAAGCTTAATGTTCCAACTGGTTATTTGGAGCGGAAGTCCCTTCTTTTGCACGAGCTTTCCGGCTTCTATCCTCTCGTCGACGCTAGGTCCATTCGGATCGTTTCCAAATTCTATCGCCCCCATTCCTCCCACTTCAAGAAATCCCGGTAGGCACTGAATTGCTCCAGAATGTATGTGCATGAAGACAGAATCGAAGTTTTTACAGACATATGAATCAGGCTCATGGAAGAACTCCTGGAACTGATCAGGTCCGACCAAGGTGGAAAAATCCTCGGAAAGACGTACTCCCCTGTCAGGGAGGAACACGCTGAATACATCTGTGACGCCATCCGTAAGCCCTGCCTTGCGATGCAGTTTGAGTTCGAAATCAATCGCTTCAGAAAGAAGTTTTGCTGCATCCATAGCCAGCCGTTTGACATCTTCCGGATTGTCATAGAGCTCCATCGCGAGCTTTTCCGACCCAATTAGCCCTGCAACAATGTCCATTGGTCCGAGATAATCGGCAAGAGATGGAAGATATGTATCCCAGCTCCAGTTTTCCAAAAGCGGTTCAAGTCGCTGGATATACTTCTGCCATATCGGGTGCCTTGGATCGAAGGTGTTAACTTTTGCGAGTTTCGCAGAATCATATGCCGGGACCGACCAGGAAGTGTGTGTGTCGTATTCGAAACCTGCGCCTGCCAACGCCGGCATGATAGCCGGACCGAAGCTCACTCCTTGTACGTTGAGGGTATCGGATGGAACGCCTGCTTCAGCAACTGCCTCGTCATTAGCCTTCTTCCGTGTTACCATCTGGGATGGAGGAATATCTATCTCAAGTCCTCCATAAGGCATTATCACAGGAAAATAGTTCGATACCAGAATCCTGTCATTTTCCCGTTTCCACCATTTCCTATGAAGTTCGGCTATGGATTTGTTATCCATTAAGGGAACCTTTACTCAGCCTGCGCCACCAATGATCCTGATTTCCCTCTGAGGGAAAGGAATACTTATGTTCTTAACACGGAAAGATTCGACCAATGCCTTGTTAATCTCCCCTGTGACAGGTACGAAGTCAGCTACGCTGGTCCAGGGTTTCACCGCGATATTTATGGATGAATCAGCCAATACGCTGACTCCGATCACAGGAGAAGGCTCCTTCAGGACCTTCGAATTGCTCTTCAGCACTTCATTAATTGCAGACAGGGCATTGTTCAGGTCTGTGCTGTAGGCAACCCCGACGATGAGCTCAATCTGACGGATCTTACCGTAGTTATGCAGGATCTCCCCGACGATCTTGCGGTTTGGTACAACGACTTTCGACATGTCGGGATGTGAAAGGATGGTATTGGAAAGGTTGATGTTCATCACTTCTCCCTCTACTCCGGCAATCGATATATATTCTCCGATCTTAAAAGGCTTGGTGAAGATGATGGTCAGCCCGGCGACCATGTTCCCTAAGATGCCCTGCATTGCAAGTGCGATACCAGCACCGGCCACGCCGATACCGGCCAGGAGGGGCAGTAGCTGGATCCCGAGATTCTGCAGGGCCATGATGACAAACAGCGCCAAAACAATTATTCGTGCAATCCGAACCAGCAACTGGCGTACTGGAAGTTCAATATCGAATTTCTTCAGCCCCTTGTCCAACCCCTGTCCTAACCATCTTCCCACGACAAAACCAACTACGATGATACCTATAGCTACAAGCAGTCTCGGTCCGAACTGGATAGCTATGTCTATTCCTTCCCTCTTGAGATATTCAATCAGATCGGTATTGCTTCCGGCATCGCTGTTCATGATATCCTCCATTATTTACGCAGGATAATTAATCGGAATAGCTGAAATTATCAAGATGCCAGTCCAGATATTTTCCTGGTCATTTCTTTTCTGCATTCTCTGCCTGCTGTACAAGCAGATCCTTGCCGATGGTGCTGGTGCCTGTCATGATATGATCCGGTTTCTGGTAGACACGAACATAATCGACATCCATTGCCTGAGGAAAAGCTTTGTCGTCGATGCCGTACCGCCCCGCCCATTTCCCTCCTATCGAAAGGTTGAGCAGGACATGGGCATTTGGCGCATCCTTTCCGTTGGCATATACCCATTTGTAGGATACGGTAAAAAGTTTTTTTCCATCCACAAACCAGGTCACGGTGTCATCAGTATCCCAAAGCAGTCCGAAGACATGGAAGTCGTCCGGAAAATTGAAAGGCGCAAAATAGTTGCGCTTTTTGAAGTCCGGGTCCCGGAACAGTTCTTCACCGCCCCATGGATTAGGCTCTCCCTTCTTGGCCTTCACTTGCGCTGTCATATGAACCATGTCGACCCGGTCATCCTTTCCGTTGTTGACGAACTCAAGGATGTCTATTTCCGGCGGCCAAGACGTTTTACCGTTCGCATCCGAATCGCTGTTCAGCCAGAAAGCGGGCCAGACACCAAGTCCTCCCGGCATCTTGAGCCTCGCCTCGTAATAACCATACTTGAAGGTCATCTTTGACCTGAGCATTCCTGATTCATACTGGAATCGCGGATTCGAGGTCGGCACCTTGCGTGCTGTCAGCTGCAGAGTCGTACCTGTCATGACATGGTTGTTGTTCTCACGGAAAAGCTGTCTCTCGTCGTTGAGCGTATCAAGCATGCCGTTGTTGTAAATGTAACGGGTCCACCAGTTGGAAAGGTTCAGGGTCTTCCCTTCGAATTCGTCCCCAAAAACTTTCTTGTAGCCCGCCGGGACATAGGGGCTGTCCTTAATGACTGATGCCGTGGTTGTCGCTGATTCCTCACTGCTACAGACCAACGAGAGAGTCACGAGCAACATAAAAACAACATGGATGACTTCATTTTTCCTAATCATCTTTATATATCCTTTCCAGACTTATGTTCGCACTTTCGCTGTGCCAGTTTTCGATTTTTCTGCTATCTTTTCCAGCCTCTTGACCACCTGAATCATGGAGCGGACTGTGTGATAGCAGATTTTCCAGCTGTGCCCGAGAGCATCATCGAGAGGATTTCCCTCGCGGTCGAGTCGTTCGAACCATTCCCCGCCGCCGGGATAGTTCACGAATTTCGAAAAGACGAAGTCGTAAATGTTCCTGAATGCCAGCCAATACTTTTCATCCTTGAACATTGAATAGGCGTCAAGCAGTCCGATCATGGATTCGGCCTGTTGCCAGAACTGTTTTTCCTTCTGCCTTGTCGGCTCCTCCATCGGAACATCCGCATAAACTCCTCCATATTCCTGGTCTATTCCGAATTGAATGCAGTGGTCACAGTTCCTGCGGACTACTTCGGCATAGGTCTCCCTAACGACTCCCAAGGTGTCAGCAGCGTGAAGGAGAAGCCAGACAAGTTCGATGTTGTGTCCGGGAGAGGTCAGTGTGACCGGTCCCCTGCTTCCGTCCCCAGTTCCGGCATCGCGTCCCCAGTCGGTTGCAAAAAGTATGGGGGCAAGAGGCTGGAAGTCCAGGGAGAACTGCATATATCCAAGTCCATTGACAGGATGCATCATTTTTTCTGTTAGGATTCCTATAACTTCCTCAAGCCTCCTCCGGTGCGAGGGATTGCCTGTCATTTCATGGAATGTGGTCAGCGCTTCCATCATATGCATATGCACATCGAGGCTTTTCCTGTCCCCGCCGAAGCGTCCGGGCTTTTCAGGCCGCCAGTCCTCATTCATCATCTCATAGTAGCCTCCATGCTGTGTATCGGCCATGTTCGCGCATATCGCCTCATATGTCTTTTCCGCCATCTTCCTGCCAAAGAGATCTCCTGTTGCAAGGCAGTATTCGCTGAAGGCGTACATGGAAAAACACTGGCCGTATCCGATTTTCGCCTTGCATGTGGGTTTTCCCGAGCGGTCTGCTATCCAGAACCACCCTCCATTCCTCTCGTCCCAGTAATGCTTTGCAATGAATTTCGCGGCTTTGCACGCGAATTCCGCGCATCGACCGTTGCCGTATCCGGCACGGTGCACCGCGGAAAACGTGTATAGGAAGCGTATCTGCATCAGCAGAGTCTTGGTCGTCTCTCCAGTCGGATGTCCGTTCCTGTCGAAATATGAGAGGAATCCTCCATATTCGAGATCCGGTGAACGTTCCATCCAGAAAGGTAAAAGTATATTTGTAAGATAATCCCGGGTCTTCTTGTGAAGCTCTCTGGAATCCTCTTTGATACTTTTATTCTTCATTTATCCTTCCTTAAGTGTAGATGTAATATCTTCAGCGCACCAGTTTCAGGCGGCCCCAGTAGGAGCGGTCGCTGCTGTTCTTTTCGCCACCGTTCCACATGATCTGGCGTGTGCGGCTGCCGCCCTGTGGTGCATCGTCGATCGCCATATCAAAGATAAGATCCATTCCTTCGACAGGCTTCACGTCGAGTGCGCTCCATGGGATTGCGGCTTCCATGGTGTAGCCAGTGCCGTCCACAGATGGCACGTTGATCAGGCGGATCTCAGGTTGTTTGGCGGCATTCACAATGTGCGTGCTACCAGATTTGACATCAGTCCGTCCTGCAAGAAGCACCTGATGATCGCTGAACAGCAATGTTCCGGGCTGATCCAACTTTTCGCTTCCGATGAACAACTCAACTCCATCGCCGTTCCATAACTTATCACCCTGGAGGGTATTGTTAAGCGGTGTCGGATCAGTGACGTTGATCAGCAGATATAGATTATCAGCATCCCAGGCAATCTTGAAGGATGCTTCCAGACCCTTTCCATCCTTTCCTACAACCAGCCTGTCACTGGTTACACGTTCCGGCGGGCGACCCGGCCATCCATCGGCCAATCCGTCGATCTTGATGCTGCCAGCGGGCACGCTGCCTGCCTGCACATGCTTGCGGGTCTTGCCAGCACCACCTGCAAAGCGAGGGTCTTCAAGAGTGAAAGGTTTCTTCCCGTTCAGAAGCACGTCGTATATCACCTCATGTGATTTTGCCATTTCACGCAGGCAGGTGTCGTATGGACGGTCACAGGTGTTGAACAATCCGCTGTTGGCTCGCTCCCCGTCGAGTTTGGAGAACCATCGTCCGGTTACCGCCTGATCGATCAGTGTGAACCACTCGATTCCGACCACGAAACCAAGTGAAGCCGCCTGCTCGACATAGTTGCGATAGGCCTCTCCTCGGAGCTTCTGTGTTGCCATGTCAAGATTGTAGGAAGCCGGATTGCTTTCAGCGCCGCTCGAATAGAAGAATTCACTCCACATCTGCGGTTTGCCACCGGACCATTTATAGAGACGTTCGACGAAGTTCTTGTCGATGCCCCAGGTGTAATAGTTGATGCTGATTACGTCCATGTACTTTCCGGCAATGCGGCATAGGGCCTCGTTGTTGGCGGTACCGGGCTGCCAGCGGTTGGACACCATCAGATGGTTCTTGTCATACTTGCGGAATGTCTCGGTGAGGAATTTAAAATATGTGTCGAGGAACAACTCGGTATATTCCTGCATGTCCGCAAATGCCGCCTTTGTTGAAACTGGAAGTCCCTTGTCAGCCAGCGATGCGAAATCCGCAGCCTGGAGATTCCATGCGGTGTTGAACTCGGCGATGGTCGGATATTTCTTCTGCAGCATTTCGACCAATTTTTTCTTTGCCGCATATTTCCCTGGCAACTGCGGAACGGCCCGTGGAATATCTTCGAATCCCTGCTCGTTTGCAAAGAAGAATCCGATGATCAGCGGATCATCCGCCTGTTTGGGCAGGCTCTTCGACCAGTTCTCCTCAGTCTTCCTGCGAACCTCTTCATCGAATGGATCAGCTACTCCGCGGATACCGGGCAGCTCGGGATTGAAACCTACACCAGACATGCGAGGGATATGCTTGTCGACGAATGCCTGGCATGAACCTGAGAACGCACCTATGGCATTGAAACCCACTGCGCGAACACGGTCGATCAGACGTCCAATCTGCTGGTCCTTGGTAGTCTCCTTACCGTATTTGCGGATGACATTGGCGGCATAGAATGAGAAGACCTGGTCATGCCACCATTTGTCAGGATGCCAGGCGTCGGCAAACTCTCCGTCCAACGGAGGCAACCACTCGTAGATGTCACGGCGATCCTTGATGTACGTCGCCTCATCACCAGGATTGTATCCGAAGACGCATATTCCGAGATGGAATGTTACGTTTCCGTCCGGATTTACGAGCAGCCAGCGGTCGTTCTTCTTTTCCACATGGAAGAATCCAGTTGCATTCAGTCCGAGTTTCTCCTTGCTTCCTGGCAGACCGCCCCACTTGTCTACAGCCAAAGGCTTGTATGTGGCCCAGTAGGCCGCCTCGTTTGCAACATCGGCCTTCAGGTCGGCCTCGTCCTTGACTTTTCCCGGAAAATCCTTGCGCGTAGTCTGGCCAAAACGGTCGACTTGGACTTTCACGGTGGTTGGAGCTGCAGCGGCGGCTGCTCCATGAGCCTTCTCACTGATCACTATGCTGTGAACTTCCCAGCCTGGATTATATGGAATGGAAACTTTCCAGGCATATGCCTTGTTGCCCCATTCGCGCAGATCTGTCAGTTCCTGGTAGGCATAATCTGGAAAACCTGAGATAGATAAGACATGTCCGGCCGCATCGATTAGAGTGAAATCCGGAGCATTCCCCTGATAAAGGTGTGGTTTCGCAGGTTTCTCAGCTGGAAATGACTGCGGCTGTCCTTTGCCAATGGTCCAGGTGCCACCTTCGCCGAACTGCGCACCGAACATGATACCGAGCTTGAAATTCTTTACAGACGAAGCGTTGCTGAACTTCATGTTGACTTTTCCGCCGTCAGCTACTTCAAGGTGGACTTTTATGTCCTTGGCGTATGTGACATCGGCCTGTTTTCCAGAAACCTTCTTTTGCAACGGCTTCATATCTCCCGGCTGAAGGACAGGGAAACCCAGGTTGAAACCTCCCATTCCCTTGACTGTAACGGCTATGCCGTTGTCGTTCAGGGAAACGTCTGCGGCAGAGGCAGCTACCGAGGAGAGAAAAAAAGCCGTAGCAGCAACTGAGCAACTGAGTGCAACAGGAATCTTGATTTTCATGATATCCCTTTATGTTTTGATATACTAACTCTCTTATTCTTCAATGGAGCGCGGGTTTTCCAACCCGCGAATTGGTGGACAAGAATTTCCGCCCTCCTTTATTTTTTTGCAGGCTTTATGACTATCTCACCGGTGACAGGTTCCGCTGAATAACGGATAGCACCATCTTCCACCTTGGCAGTTGTCTTTCTCTTCCCTTGTTCCACCGAACATTCCTTCCAGTCGGCAGGAACTTTGGTATGCAAGGTGAGCGGCAGATCGTAGAGAGCCGGGTCGGTCTTGCATGTCAGTTGGAGCTTGATCTGGGAATTGTCCTTCTGCACGATCTTCAATTCCGCTCCTTTGCGTTCAATCAGATATTTGTGGTACGATACTGGATCTGTGATCCAGAGCTGGTCCTTGTTGGCCTCCAGCTTATCGAGAAGGGCGGTGAAAATATCCATCGGAGTCGTAAGCCAGTCTCCGCCGACCCCATGGAAATCGTGGTGTCCCATTTCCCCCTTGGCAATCGCATTGTCCACCAGCTTAAGCACGTCCTCCTTCGTCTTCGCATGGAAGGGGTATCCAAAGAATGGAGGTCTGTTGACGAGATTGTATTTTGCCAGAAGCTGCTCAAATTCCTCCTTGGTGATCTTCCATGGAACACCTCCGGGCTGCCCGAAGGAGATCAGGCGTGGAACCTTGCGGTCCGGGAAACACTTGTTAATCTCATCGTTGGCAAGGGCAATGTCCTTGTCCACTTCCTCAAGCGTCGGCGCACCCTTGTGCGTAAAGGTATGGTTTCCATATTCCATCCCCATCTTCGGAATTTCCTTCTCCCAGTCGTTCTGCTTGTTCTTGAACGGACCGTTCCCGGCATTGATGTAGAACGTTCCGACCATTCCCCTCTTCTTAAGTTCAGGAATTGCGTTGGTGACATGGGTCACGCAGCTGTCGTCGAATTCCAGCATGAACACTGCCTTCTTGCCGTCCTTCCATTTGAGTATCTCGGCGTCTGCCATGTTCGCCTCCTTCTTTTCCTGGGCATTTGAAACCAGCGCAACTGCCGTCAGCATTGCAACAATAACTTTTTTCATATATATCTCCCTTTGAATTATTTATTAAACACAGAAACTAATTACATAGTATCCTTAATAACTTTGTGCCTCTGTGCCTTCGTGCGAGAAATCTTTACTCATTGCTCAGGAATTTCTCTCCCGCTATCCCCTTCTGATAGATCTCGACCTGTTCAGGCAGTCTTTCGATGTTTACATCCTTACCCCAGTAGAAATATGTCATTGCCTTTATGTTCGGATATTTCTTCGGGAACATGTTTAATGTCATCTCCATGTGTTTTGCATCGCCGGGATAGGGCTTTGGCACGTACCACTGGCCACGGTTTGGCTCCGTACCCCACTCGGCAAGGATAATTGGTTTACTAGGATATGTCTTCACAATGTTGTCCATATACATGTGGTTTACGTCATTATAGAAACTTGGCCCTATCCAGTCAACATATTCATCTCCGGGATAATACGCCTTGAAACTGTTCTGGGCATCAAGATTCTTGTACGGGCGGCCAGTCATCTGCGGACACCACACGAACGCGACATTTGTCACTCCTTCGTCCTTGAATATTCCATGTATCTTGCGCCATATCTTGATGTATTTCTCCGCGGTCCAGTCGGTTTTCTCCTTCTTGTAGAGTTCCGAATAGAAGAACCAGTCCCCGTTCATCTCATGGTTGAAGCTGACAAGCATTGGCTTCCCGTAGGCCTTGCAGTATCCCGCCATGTTCTTGAAATACTGGTCGTGTTTTCCGGCGAGAATCTCATCCGCGCTGAGGAACGGACATCCCGGCTTCCAGTCGCCGGTATAAACTTTCATGAATGGAACCACATTTGGAATCTCATCTATGATCTTGAGCCTTTTCTCAAACGAGTTGTCAGGCTGTTTCACGCCATTCGACCAGATGCAGTCGAAAGTCCCGATCATCGACGGCTTTTTCCCAACGACCTTCACATAATTGTCATATCTCTGCCTGAATCCCTCCCTTTCATCAGTCCATAGTAAAACACCGTGGTAGATCTTGTCCTTCAACTCACCTTTTGCCAAAGGTCGGTCGGGCATGGGGTTGACTACATCTTTCTTCTCCGCCTGCTTAAGCTTGTTTACATCCGCATCGTCACCGTGGTCAAAAGGCTTTGGCGCATCGGCTGCAGCTGCAAACATCGAAGCCGCCATGCATAATCCTACAATCGCAGTTTTCATATCATCTCCCCTTGTTAAATTCTACCACAGAGAGCACAGAGAATATTATTTTCTCCGAGTTCTCAAAAATATTAAATACAAAGATTTTATCTTGTTCCAGAGTACTCAGAGTCTTGCTCTCCTAACAATAAAATATCTCTGTGTTCTCTGTGGTTGTATTTCATCCTTTTTTTACCGGGACCGAAGTCCTTTTAACTATGAATTTCATCCACTTCTCCACTTTCTCATTCTCCGTAAAACTGTCGCTGTCATGAGGCTGTTTCTTCCCGATCCTTGCGCTCTTTGCCTTTCCCATCGGGTGATAGGGCATGACGTTGATCTCGATTATGTTCTTTAGTTTCCCTGCGAGTTTCGCAATCTCCTCAAGATGGGATTCCCTGTCGTTAAGTCCCGGAATTATCGGACATCGCAGGATTGTCTTTGATCCGTCTTTGTCCAGTATGAATAGGTTTTCCAAAATCTCCTTATTGTCGATTCCGGTATATTTGCGATGCCTTTCCGGATCGCTCTCCTTGAAATCATATAGGAAAATATCTACATATTTCCTTATTTTTGAATATCTCTCCTTTGGTGCAAATCCACTTGTCTCGATGCAGTTGCTGAAACCTTTCTTCCTGGAGAGCTTCAGAAGCTCAATGGTAAACTCATACTGCATCATCGGTTCTCCGCCAGAAATGGTCATGCCTCCACCAGATTCAACATAGAAATCCTTGTCCTTTTCCACTTCGGCAATCACTTCCTTTGCATCCATCATCCTTCCTTTTATCTCGAGTGCGGTGCTCGGACACGCCGACACGCAGCATCCGCAGGCTGAACAGAGGACACGGTTTATGTCATGGCTGTTCACTCTCAATGAATGGCATTTTTTGGGACATGCCTTGATGCACGCACCACAGAGGGTGCATTTCTCCCTGAGGAAATAAAGTTCCGGATATGATGACTGCGATTCGGGGTTATGACACCAATGGCAGTGGAGCGGACATCCTTTCAAAAAGACAGTAGTCCGTAACCCTGGCCCGTCGTGCAGGGAGCATCTCTCAATAGCGAAAACCAATCCTTGCTTTGGCATAAAATCCTTTTGGATGAATGGATGAGTGGATTAATGGATGGTTGGGTTAGAAATAAGAATAGGAAGTCAAACATCTTTCCCATTCATCCAAACATCCAGCCATCCAATCACCCAATCTTCAGTACAACGTCCTGCGGATGATCTCCTCCTGGATCATCGGTTCTAGGTCGATGAATCGTGCGGACCAGCCGCCGAGGCGCACCATCACGTGCGAATATTTTTCGGGTTCCTTCAGAGCGGCCTGGAGATCGTCCTTATTGACCACAGTGACATTTGCCTGCATTCCGCCTTTCTTGAAATAAACCTTGAAGAGCATCTCCATCTTGGTGCGTTCATTGGTGAAGAATTCACGTGACAGCTTGATATTCGTTGTCGCCCCGCCGTGCGCCGGATCCACTTTCGCTATGGAATTGAACATTGCCGTCAGCCCTCTCTTGTCGAATCCGGCCGTCGGAGCCATTCCTATCGCGAAAGGTTCGCCTTTTTTGCGTCCGTCGGCGGTGGCTCCGCAGTCCTTTCCCATCCCATACCCGCCAGGATTGACGCTGCTCACGACCAGGAAGTCCAGGCCGACTTTCTTTCCTGCGAGTTTCGCAGACTTGTGTATGTATTTCCACATGTCAGTCATCATGTCGTCGGCTTCCTTGTCATCATTACCGAACTTCGGCACCTCAAGGAGCATTTTCCTGACATCTTCCCTGCCTTCGAAATTATTATCAAGGATCTTTACGAGTTCAGAAAAAGCAAGCTTTTTTTCATCATAAACAATCTTCTTGATGGCAGTAAGTGAATCTGCAGCATTGGTGTATCCATGTCCCATCTCGCAGGCCCCGAGATACCGGATACCCCCGTCAAACATCGCCTTTCCACGTTCAAGGCAGTCATCACTCAGGAGACTCGCAAACAGGAATGCATTATGCTTCTGATGCCCATCGCATATTCCCTTGTAGATGCGCGCGGAAATATCCATCGCATAATCAATCTGTTTCTTGTAGGCGTCGTAGAGCTTGTCGAAAGAATCAAATTTCCCAATCGCTCCTGTGCGCGGACCTATATTATGGTTCTTGCAATAGAATCCGTCGTGAAGCGCCGCGAGAAGCGATTTTGGAACACTCCATCCGCTGTCGAGCAGACTCGGACTGCACCAGGCAAGCATGTATTCCCCGCAGCCAAGCGGATGGTAGCGTACAGCTTCCTCCAAGGAAACACCGAGGCTTTTCGATGCACCGGGAACATTGGTATCGTCGTTGTAGAGCATTGGGAAGACGCCGTTCTCACCAACAACATCCAGGGCCTTTGAGAACAGTTTCGGATCTTGTCCCTCATAGAACCTGAAGGTGAGCTGGGGCCTAACCTTTTTAAATCTCCTGGTCGCCTCGAGTCCGGCCATGGCGAACCTGTCGGCATTCTTCTCATTCCTTCTTCCTTTCCCTCCGAGTACCACGCGGCTCACAGCCGGTTCACCGTTCTCATCGATTACATTCCAAAGCGCAAGGATGGTTTCCATAGCCTCTTCCTCGGTGATCACTCCGTTGTCGATGTCATTCACATAGAAGTCTCCGAGGAATATGTCGAGTCTTCCAGGTTCAATGTGCTTTCCGCTCCCCATGATGAGGTAGAGCCAAAGCAGTTGGACGGCTTCTCGGAATGACTGCGGAGCCCGGACGGTAATAGCTTCAAGGATTTTTGCAGTCTCCTCGTGTCTCTTCCTGTCCTTTGCGGATTTCGCATTTTTTGCTAAGGCTTCAGCCTGTTTCCGGTAATGGTGACAGGTGTCCTTGAAGACATCGAGCATGATAAGTAATCCGTCAAGGAATTTTTCATCTCCACCCTTTTTCCTGATTTGCTTCTTTCTCGCCTTTATGTCGTCGATGAGACCGGGAATTCCGCGCTTGAGCAGACGGTCGAAATCCATTGACATGCAGAATCCAACGCTGGCTACTCCAAGAAAGCTGTTCTTGACATCATCATCCCAGATTTTCCTTATCTTCGCCGGGCTGCATTCGTCTTCCCAGAAATCAAGAAGCTTGTCGAGTGCCTTTTTGTCCTCTTCTGACTTCGCACAGGTTTTGGCAGCTGAGAAATTGACACAGTATCCACCCTGTTTGCCGGCAGTCTCAATTCCCCTGCGCCATTCAGGATACCAGTGCCACCATATTGTTCCAAAATAAACGATGATGTCTTCCGGCCTGCGTCCGGCAAGGGTATCTTCAGGACGCAAATCTCTTAGGAGCGCCGGATATTGTGTCTTCAGACACATCGCTTCCCTGATAGCGACATGATCGTCAATGTGCTTCTTGTAAGTCTCCGTGAACTCCACCGCCTGTGCCACGAAAGGGCTCAATACCGGTTTCTTCGTTCCGCTCTTTTTCATTTTTTCTTTCTTTTTTCCTCTTTTATTTTCCGTTCGTAGTAGCGCAATTTATTGCGCGTTCTACTTACTAGGAATTATTTAACGGCGAATAAATTCGCCTACTACAAACATTCTGTCTTTTGTTATCTGCCATAAGTCGTCTGATTACTCTCCAAATACCGCCCTTCCCCATGCGCTGCGGTCACTTGAGTTCCTGGAGATCCCGTTCCACATGATCTGCGATTTACGACCCCCGCCGTCGGTGCTGTTGTCAACCGCGAGATCAAAGAGTATCTCCTGACCTTTCTTCGGGGAGAATCCAAGCCCCTTGAAAGGAATCGCCGCTTCGATCACATATCCTTTTCCATCAACGCGTGGAACAACTGCCATCTTGCACTCGGTCTGTTCCGGTGCATTGACAAACCAGACCTGTCCTTTTCCATCAGGGGCTCCGGCGCCAAGAAGGATCTGGCGATCGGTGAACTTGAATGCGCCTCCCTGGTCGATGTTCTCCGAGCCGATGAACAGCTCGAGGCCGTCTCCGCTCCAAAGCATTCCGTCCTTGTGCTTGTTGAGCATCGGCGTTGAATCAGTGACCTCGACGTGGATATAGAGGTTGCTGTCGTCGTAGGCAAGTCTGAAATTGGCTTCAGACTCGTCGGCCTTTGCCCCTTCGACAAGCCTCTTGCTCGAGATCATTTCCGGAGGAAGTCCCGGCCATTCCCCGCGTTCGCCATCAATCTTTATAGGCGATGCGGCTTTAGCTATAGTAACCTTCTGCTTTCCACCGGCCTTGCTGCTGAACCTGGGATCATCGAATACAAACGGTTTCTTTCCCTCGAATTCCAGCTTGTAGACCTCGTAGTTGGATTTCACCATCTCCTCAAGCATCGGTTTCCATGGACGGTCCGTCACGGAAATAAGCCCGCAGTTCGGACGCTCACCGTCATACTTCGCATAGAAGACACCGGTGCATGGCGCATCAACAAGAGTGAACCATTCGATACCGACGACATATCCGAGCGAGGCGGTGTTCTCGAGATAATTACGATATGCGAGTCCTCGTTCCTGCTGGGAACTGACATCCTTGAACGGACCAACTCCTGAATCCGATGATGAGCTCCAGTAGAACTCGCTCAGGAACATCGGCTTTTCGCCGCACCACTTGTAGATGCGGTCGAGATAATCCTTGTCTACTCCATAAGTGTAATAGTTCACTGAAACTATGTCCGTATATTTGCTTGCTATCCTGCAGAGCTGTTCGTTGTTGGCGGTGCTTGGCTGCCAGCGGCTTCCTATGAGCATATGGTTCTTGTCATATTTCTTGAAAGTGTCATATGTAAGCTTGAACAAAGTCTCGAAGAAAAGGGCCGTGAACACCTGCATGTCCTCGGAAGCCTCCTTGGTGATCACCGGGAGTCCTACTCCTTCCATCGCCTTGAAATCAGGATGGTTCATCTTCCAGGCCTTGTTGCAGGCATCGACGGTCTTGTACTTCTCCTCGAGGAACTGGACAAGTCGTTTCTTGACTGGAACATTCTTCAAGGTCGGTACCACCCGAGGGACCGCCTCATGAGTTGGCTCATTAGTGAGGAAATACCCGATCAGCAGCGGATCATCTGCGCGATCTGCCAGCCTGCTGCACTGCTTGTCAAATTCAGCGATGGTCTTTTCGTCGAAGGGATCAAATGTCTCGCGTATTTCGGGAAGCGACTGTATTCCGTTCCACCCGGAAGCGGAAGGCAGATGCGAAACATAGGGGAAATTCTTCTTTGTCACAGTTTCCTTATCGACGCCTGAAAACGCGCCGACAGAATTGAAGCCCCATTTCCTGACGCGATCTATCATCCTGTCCTGGAAATTGGCCATTGTTATCGGTTCGCCATATTTCCTGATCATATTGGCAAGCTGGTATGAAGTGGCCTTTGAATTCCACCATTTGTCCTGATGCCAGGTGGATCCATAGGTTGCGTCATGAGGGGGGATCCATTCGAAAGTGGATTCCCTGCCCTCGACATAAGTGAAACTGCTAGGCCCGAATGAGCAAACTCCGAGATGGAAGAACGCGTTTCCGTCGGGATCGACAAGCACCCATTTGTCACCTTTCTTCTCGACATGGAAGAATCCGGTCTTTTTAAGCCCCATCTTTTCGCAGCTGCCGGGAAGTCCGCCAAAGCGGTCAAATGTCGGAGGCTTCAGGCTTTCATAATATGCCTTTTCGTCCTCTACATCCTTCTTCAGTTCGTCTTCACTGGCAACGCGGTTTATGATCTTGTCCTTCACGGATTGTCCAAACTTGTCCACTGTAAAGGCAGGTTTTCCATCCGCTGAGACCGGCGCTGCAGCTCTGCCAATCTTTATCACATAGTTGGGATTGTCCTTGTTGTATGGGGTCCAGAACTGCAACTGGTAGATGTTCCATCCCCATTCCCTGTTGTCCTGGAGCTGCTGATAAGTATAATCCGGCAATGTAAATCCTGTCTTCGTTCCGGAAGGGCTTATCAGCGTGAGAGTGCTCTGGTTTCCCTGGAACAGGAACGGTTTTTCTGGTTTTGCCTTTGGAAATTCCTTTTCTTCTGAACCACCGATGATCCATTTCCCGCCCCGGGCATAGTCATTGCTGATGAGCATGGAACTGTAGAACTTGGCTATATTGCCGGGAACATCTGAAAATGTCAGGGACGCCTCTCCACCCTTCAGTTCCAGATCAAGCTGTCCGCCTCCCTCGTATTTCAGGACCGCCTTGTTCCCCTTTATCGACTTGTCCATGATCTTGATGTTCTTGTTGGCGCCATCTACAAGAAGAGGATATGTCATTTCGAACTTCCCGTCCGGCCCCTTGTCTATGACTATCCCGCCGCTGCCGAGGCTGATGGTCTCAGCTCTTGCATTGCCGGCATATAGTAATCCAAAGAGCGCGACTGCGGACAGGACCGCAACAGTTTTACAACGAAGTCCCATTTTCATTCCCCTTCTTCAGTTTTTTGGATCTTTTCTTCTTTTTTCTTATCATCGGGCAGTTTCTGCACGCTTGCAGGCACCGCCTTCTTATCCCTCATATATATCCTCAGGTATTCCCATTCGTAGGAATACGGAAACCACGAGGCATCAATGTTCGACTCCTTGCTGCCACCGGGAGGCATGCAGTTCCAGACCTTCTGGTTGCCATGCGTTCCCTCGAGATAATACTGCCAGTTGTCCTTGAAGGTCTCCTTCCTGTATGTGCCATAGTTCGGAACAAACTGGATACCGGGACTTGCAGGAGAGCTGGCATATGAAGACCAATATCCATCACGGCAGAGCAATCCACCGATGGTTGTCCATTGCTTCAGATCAGAGCCCAAAGGAGTCTGTGTCGACCAAGTCTTTGAACTTATCTTTCCAACCGCCCCGGAACTTATCTTACCATTCCCATGCGCCCAGTCTGAATGGAAAACAGCATTGCCTGCGGCTTTGAAGTTGTTGTTTCCGGGACCATTGTCATATCCGAACGCCTCCAACCAGTCCATCTCACCGGTATACGGAACATCGTTGCTCCAGAATGCAAGCCAGAAGAAGCGCATGTCGTCAGGATGATTTGGATTCGGCACCATCCGGAACCTGACCTCGGCATAAATATCCTGCCCTGTAATCATTGGATTCGACCACTTGAACTTGGTCCTCAGATATCCGTAGCTGAAATGACCCTGCACCATTTCACCGTCCAGACTGCGCACCCAGCACCTGACGGCATTATCGACGATCTCATGGTTCGGAGTTTCAGCAGAGTAGACGTTCATCTTGTAAGGATTGTCTCCGATTTCAACTGCCTCGGGAGGGATCCAGGTCTTAGCCCAATACTGTCCGCTACAGTCGGGGGAACCGAATGGATTATAGCAGTGCAGATACTGGACCATCTCCTTCCGATCAGTGATGGTAGGATCTTCGAGTACACCTTTCTTCTTCGTGCCGAATGTGTAGTTCGCCACAAGCGTCCAGTTACCGCCACCGTCATTTGGCAGATCGGGATCAGGCCCTATCGCCGGAGTAGCCAATGTTCCTCCGCCGACTGTCACGTTTTCGCCCACAAGCACAGTCCGTTTAATGGTCGCCTCCGCCCCTTTGTCATCAACTACCTTGAGTCCGATGCTATATGTTCCTGCTTTCGATGCCTTAAACTCACATGCATTGCCTCCGATATCAGTATCAAATTTGCCTTCTCCTCCAAGATCCCATAGGTATTTGATTATCTTGCCGTCGGAAACGTAGCTTGATGAAGCGTCCATTCTGAACTTCGTGGTAGTCAACCCGCACGCCGGAACGACGCTCAATCTTGCAACTGGTCCCTTTATGACGATCGGTGGTTCGTTTCCGGGCTTGGCTTCCGCAGTAACAGCTTCGTTCTGCGCCATCATTCCCGAAGCCAGGAAAACCAGCGAACCAGTTGAGATCACCATATTTACAATATTCTTCATGTCATTTTATTCCGAGCTTTTCAAAAACCGGTTTGATTGTTTCCGTCCACTTTTCATAGCCCGGACCTGCGAGATGTAGCTTGTCCTGTCCAAAATATTCCGGTTTCGGCTTATTGTCGGCGTCAGCCATAGCCGTATAAAGATCACAAACGGCAATGTTCTTCTTTCCTTCCGCGAGCTTCTTGATATTCTCATTCAGTGACAACTTCTCAGGAAGCTTTATCGGCGCTTTCGGATTGTCGCTGGGAGGAACTGTACAGAGAATTATCAGCGTAGCCGGATTCTTCTTCTCTATCAAAGTAAGCATGTCTGTTATATTCGAAATCACATCGTCTGCCTTACCCATTGCAGTAAGGTCATTCGTGCCGATGTTTATGACTACCGCCTTCGGATTCAAATCCATCACGTCCTCCTGGAAACGGAAAAGCAGTCCCCGGCTTGTATCTCCACCTATACCGCGGTTTGCTACCTTGAACCCGGTGAACGCCTTTGCAAGATCCTTCCATCCACCCGTGAGCGAATCCCCGCAGAAGACTATCGCCCCTTGATCCTTTTCACGTTGGCTCCAGAACCATTTCCGGTTGTCGTCCATCCAGTTGAACTTCCTGATCGGCCCTTTTCCCGCCCAGTCCTTCTCACTCTTGGGGTCCGGATATGGTGTTGGACCTTTCTGTTCATCTGCCGAAAATGAAATCACTGAACATATGATTGCCGAAAAAATCATTCCTCCCAATAACATTTCTCGAAAATTTTTGTTCATGCCGTTCTCCATAATCTTAGTTTTAATTTCCACGCACACAATCTTCTACTTATAGAACGCATTCTTCTCCGCTGCGGGCATGCCGTACCATGTGAAATATCTCACAGCTTCTGCATGTCCGTCGCCAAACACAAAGTTCGCTCCGCCGGGATGAGTTACGAACGGAACTGCTGTTCCCGCACCCGACGCCCTGAAATGATCCGTATACCACATCCAAGGGAACTTCATCCCATCCCAGAGGGGATTGTTGTCCCAGTAATCGAACATCATTGCCGATTGGATCGCTATCTCCTTCGGGCTCGCGCTTGGACGGTAGCGGAGAGCGCCGTCTGCAAACCAGAACTTCTTCTCAGTCAGCTGTCTCATATGCGGATAAGGCCATTCCGTTATGGCATTCGGCTTGTGGACGGCCCCGAGCCTCGCATTAAGGCTGTAATGGCACCCCTTTCCTCCAGTAAGAATATTTCCGACGGCGGCACTGGTCTGAGGACAATGCATTACCGTATCGTCGGTCTTTCCTGTGACCGTAAGCGAGCACTTTGAAGTATCGCTCCAACCTGGTGTCCCGTCATTGTAGCCTTCGAAGGAACATGGCCATTTCTGTCCGTTGTATGGCAGGTATCCGTCGTAGTCGGTGCCGTATGAAGTGCCCCATACACCGATCTGCTTTATGTTGCTTATGCAGACAATGCTTCTTGAAACCAGCTTCGCCCGTGTGAGCGCCGGAAGGAGCAAGGCAACCAGGATTGCGATGATCGCAATAACTACCAACAGTTCGATAAGAGTGAAAAGATGCTGGATGCAGGATACTGGATGCCGGTTTTTCATATCCAGTCTGGAATTTTCAATTTCTAATTTCCAATTTAGCATGCTCATCACTTCCTTGCCTTCGCAGTTGATTCGCGTTTTACCAACACCGGCCTGATGCGTATCCGGCACTGCGGGGAGTTTGACGGTCTCTTGCCGTTTCTAAGCGAAACAATCAGCTCCCTTGCGGAAAAACGTCCTATCTCCGCTTTCGGCACATTGACCGAAGTGAGCGTAGGGGTGACCAGGCTTGAGGTCTCCATGTCATCGAAGCCGACAATGCTAAGATCTTCCGGTACCTTGATTCCGGATTTGACCGCAGCCCTCAGAAGTCCGAGGGCGCAGTAGTCATTGGTGCTGAGGAAAGCCGTCGGCAGATCCTTCCTCCTGAAGAATTTCATGCCCCATTCGGCGGTATCGGTGATGTGGTTCGTTCCCCTGTAGACCCATTCATCCCTGACCTTCAGCCCCTTCTCCCCCATCTTATAGATGAATGAAAGATATCTTTCCCTGTATGCCGGAAGCTTTTCATCACCCACCATGAATCCGATCTTCCTGTGCCCGAGCGAATAGACGTGCTCAAAAGCCTGGGATATCCCATCCAGGTTGTCGGAAGTGACCTCGACAGCCCCGTTTCCCGCCATGATGTCCACGAGGACGACCGGGAGCTTGAAGTTCTTCAGGAAATCGGAAAGTCCGTCCGGATGCTCACCCGCAAGAAGAAGCCCGGATATCCTGTCGTCATAAAGGGACTGCATGAGCTTCGGATTGTTCAGCGAGTCCTTCCTGATGCAGTGCATTATGGTTTTGAATCCGAATTTCCTCGCCTCGTCTATCGCTCCATCGCTGATAGGCCTGTAGAACGAGCTGGATGCGGAAACGAATTCCTCGGGAGGGATGTATTCGAACTCCTGAACTTCTATCTTCCTGTCATCTACACGGAGTTTCTCCCCTCCATGGCTGAAACAGAAAAGAAGCTCTATGGATCCGCCCCTGCCCCCGACGACATCCTGGTTCGCTTTCCTGGTCTTTGCGGATCCGCTTCCACGGGGTACGTAGTTCGCGTCCCTGATCGCCTTGAGAACGGTGTTTCTTGTGGCCTCGCTGATCTGGCTGGTGTTGTTCATCACACGGGACACTGTCGCAGTGGAGACGCCTGCCATCCTTGCGATGTCATATATGCTTTTCTTCATGGTCGGCCTGTTTTCTTACTGTAAGTTACAGCATATTATTCCCTTTATCCGCTTTGTCAATGTCAGAAAGGAAAATTACTTCTTTTTAGTTATGTAACTTACATTTTGCAATTGACATTCGTTTGTTGATAATTATTTTATTGGCTTCAAGCTTCTTTATCAAAAAGAAAAATGGGGGCACAATGGATGGGAAAAGGGAGAAACCGGGATTCCATATCCCTCTTCCGGCAATCGGATTCCTCCTCCCCAACTTCATCGGATTCCTGTTCTTTGTGATGTTCCCGGTGATCCTCTCGCTGATCATGGCGTTCACCAACTGGACGATAAACCCCGGTGTTCCCCTGGAATACGTCGGTCTCCGCAATTTCAACGACCTGCTCGGAATGCATTCTGCAATTCCAGCCGCCGCCGGCCATATCTATGCCTCCTACGTCTCCTGCGTCATCCTTCTGCTCGCAGGACTCATCCTATATATATGGAGCTACCTCCGTGAATGGGAAGGCGTCAAGATAGGCGGAACCGTCGCATGCATCCTCGGCTTGTCCATCATCATCACCGCATTCGCCAACCATGTGAACCATGGCTTTGTCCTCGCCGGAATCATCCTTCTGCTTGCGGGAATAGGAGTGTCAATCAGCGAAAAGGGATCTTGGAAACCCGGTATCGGAATCATTCCTTCGATCCTTCTTGTAGTATCAATCTCAGCGCTCTGGTTCCTCAACAAGCCGATGTGGGACAACTTCACCCCAAATGATCCCCGTTTCTGGAAGTTCTTCTATAATACCGTATATCTCATGCTCGGAACACCTATTGGGATCTTTGGTTCACTCGCGCTTGCCCTGCTCTTAAACGACAGGCTCCCTGAATCGGCGCTTACGAAGCGTGCCGTCATGTTCCTAATCTGCGCCGGTTGCGGATTCCTGTCGCTGGTGCTGGGACTCGGTTCAGGACATGGAGATCTGGGACTTGTCATCGGGATCATCTGGCTGATCGCGGGCCTCGGCCTTGCGTTCAACGTCATCGCCTACCGCACGATCTATTATCTCCCCAGCTTTACCGCAGGCGTCGCGATCATGATCCTGTGGAAGGCACTGTATAACCCACAGACAGGACCTATCAACATCGGTCTTTCTTATCTTACCGGGACCGCGATCGACGAACTTCCGAAATGGCTTTCCAGCTTCACCTGGGCCAAGCCCTCACTGATCTTCATGGGAACATGGGTGGGAATCGGTGGAATGAACATGCTCCTCTACCTCGCCGCCCTCAGCAACGTTCCGCAAGACCTCATCGATGCCGCCGAGGTCGACGGTGCAAGCAGATGGCAGAAGTTCCGCCACATCACGATCCCTCAGCTCGCACCGACAACTTTCTTCATATGCATCATGTCGGTCATCGGCGGTCTTCAGGGCGGATTAGAACAGGCCAGGGTAATGACCGGTGGCGGCCCTGACGGTGCGACAACGACTCTCAGCTACTACCTCTACAACATGGCGTTCCAGAACCTCAACATGGGATATGCCTCTGCAATTGCATGGATAATGTTCGCAATCATCTTCGTCGCCACAGCGCTCAACTGGCGCTTCGGCAAGGAACTGGAGGTGGAATGATGAACAGGTTTCCATGGTTCAAATTTGGATTGATGATCGTACTGGGAATATCCATCTGTGTCCCGTTCATCTGGATGACAAGCGCCTCGTTCAAGCACCGCGCCGAGGTTGAGGAGATCAATCTGATCCCGAAGAAGCCTACCCTGGACAATTATCCAGTGGTACTCGACATGAAGCCGGATCCGGCTACAGGCCGTTTCCTCGGTATGAAGTTCTGGCGCTGGTATTTCAACAGCATCTTCATCGCCGCAGCAGTGACCTATCTGCAGGTGCTGACAAGCTGCATGGCGGCTTATGCGTTCTCGCGCATACAGTGGAAGTGGCGTGACCGTGTCTTCCTCCTGTACCTCGCAACCATGATGATCCCCGGTGTCGTGACCATGATCCCGAATTTCCAGATCATGGTCGGACTGGATTTCCTGAATTCATACCATGGACTGATCCTCCCAGCGGCATTTTCGACCTTCGGCACCTTCCTGATGAGGCAGTTCATGCTTTCGCTCCCTCCGGCCCTCGACGAGGCGGCGATGATTGACGGTGCAAGCCACTGGCAGATATTCTGGGAAGTGATAATTCCTCTCGCGCGTCCGGGGATGATCGCCCTGGCGATAATGACTTTCCTCGGGGTCTACCAGTCATTCTTCTGGCCCCTGATCATGCTCAACATCGAGGATTATTTCACGATGCCTGTCGGAATGCTCCTTCTTGACAGCACCTACGGCAGACAAACTGAATACATAATGGCCGCTACAGTCCTCAACGTCGTTCCTCTGATCATATTGTTCTGCATATTCCAGAAGTTCCTGGTGAAAGGCCTCCAGCTGGGCGGAGTGAAAGGATGAAGGGTACCTAAATGAAAAAACTTTTTATAATATCTGGATTCCTTCTCCTGGTGGTTTATGCCTTTGCCCTGATGTCGTTCAAGAAGCCGGACACTGGCAAGATAGTCCTCCGCTGGGCCACCGACCCCAATCCTGCCAGAAAGGTGCAGACAAAACTGTTCGGAGAGCTCAATCCCGGACTCGAAGTGACCGTTGAATCCGGAGCAATGGAAAAACTGCTCGTACAGTGCGCTACAGGCACAGGTCCGGACATCATCGACATCTATGGTGCAACTCAGATGGATTGTTATGCAAAGGCCGGACTGCTTCTTGATCTGACTCCTTACGCCTCAAAAATGGGATTTGATCCATCCAAGACATATCCTTCCCTAAAGGAGGATCTCTGCGTGGACGGGAAACAGTACCGATTCCCATGCAACACCGGCGGTAACTGCGTGATCTACAACAAGAAGATCTTCGATGACCATGGCGTGGAATATCCAAAGCCAGACTGGACAATAGAAGATTTCATAAAGGCCGGCAAGAAGTTCAACGAGCCGGGAAAGAGCGGACAGACACATATCCCACTTGCAAGCTTCTATCCATACTGGGTGTTCATCGATATGTATTACTCGCTCGGTGGACGATACTACACTGATGACGGACTGAAATCAAAGCTTGATTCCCCGGAAGCCATCAAGGCATTACAGACCTACCATGACATGATGCATGTCTATAAGATCATCCCTTCCCCCGAAGTCGTCGCCGGGATGTCTTCCCAGGGTGGATGGGGATCAGGTCCAATTGTCTGGTTCTCTACCGGCAAGGCTGCGATGATAATGATTGGAAGATGGTACCTGAACATCCTTGTGAATTATCCCGACATGGCCCAGAACATAGCGTCAGTGGGACTGCCCCGCTTCGAGGGACATCCACCTTCAGGACTCCTCGGTTGCCGCGGACCTGGAATCAACGCCCAGAGCAAGCACAAGGAACAGGCGATGAAGTTCCTCTCATATCTGGCTTCCGTTGATTACGGCACTCTGATCGTGAGGGACGGCGATTCGCTTCCTCCGAACCCGACACTCGCGCAGAATGGCGAGATGCTTGTGAACAAGACCGTCTCTGATCCGGCGTTCCACCAGCCATTCGTGGACGCCATGAAGACAGCACGTCCTATTGACAACAGTCCGTTCATCAACGCGCTCGAGGTGCAGAGATGGATCGACGAAAGGCTTGCGAGGGTCGAGAACAATCCTGGAATAAATATTGAAATCCTGATGAAGGATCTCGCAACCGAGATCAACAACAAGATCAAGCGCAATATTGATCGCAGCAAGGCCCTCCAGGAGAAATACAAGTCCGTCACCGGCAAAGACTGGAAACCGGAAAAATAAGATTTCTAGGATATTCTCTCCCCACGAAGCACACGACGTTTAATCATTTATTCTTCAGGTTCGAAAGTAGCAGGTCGACACCCTTTTTGATCATGTTCGGATCTTCCTTGGTGTAGACACCGATGCAGGCGGTGTCATTATTCCGCATACATTTCGCGGCAAATTGGAATGCTTCCTCCGGATTATTCCTGCCAGCTCCCATTATCTTGTAATGGATGACCGGCTTTGAAAGAGTCTTTATCAGCTTGGTCATGATGTCGCGGTCCTTGTTGTCGAATACCTCCTCCGAACCGTGGACATGATTTGCATTGTTGCTGCGGTTGGTGGGATTATAATAGCAGCACATGTAATAGTCGACATCCAGATTCTTCTCAGCCCATTCGAAAACCTTGGGGTTGTGTCCGGCAATTCCGGCAAGCATCCCCTTTTTTCGGATCAGGTCGATTGCCGGCTGGACTTCGGCGGTCTTGTTCTGGGCGAGAATATAGTCCATCACTCCCCCATGGATCTGGCAGGCCTTTGCACCGCCGGAAGCGGCGTTGTTGATGCTTGTCGAATGAGAGGCAAATTCCGAACAGGTCTGTCCGAACCACTGTATCTTTCCACCCTCGTCATAATATTCCAGAAGAACCCTTAGGACATAGTTGTCGGTGCGGCCAATCATTGTGTTGATGCCGAGCGCTTCAGCCTCGCGGAGAGTTTTCTTTATTTTGTCCATGGTGTAATAGCGCTTCATCTCGAGATCCTTCTCCACGCTCCAATGCGAGAAACCGCTGAATTGGTTGGTCCCGAGAATATATCTGCTAACCTTTAACTTCCCAATTTGTACATATTCCATAAATACCTCCTGATATATTTAAACTCGTTTAACCATATGCTTTGTCAGAAACTTGTCAAATTCGTTCGCGAATGACTGGACATTCCTCCTGCTGAAGGCCGAAGGTCCGCCGGTGATCTCTCCCTCCTGACGGAGCTCCTTCATCAGATCCCTCATTGCCAACCGGTGCTTAACATTTGATTTTGTATAGAGTTCTCCGCGCGGATCAATTGCAAACGCACCCTTGTCTATCACACGTGAGGCAAGGGGAATGTCGGCGGTGATCACCAGATCCCCGTCATGGACAAGTTCGACGATCTTGTCGTCAGCCACATCAGGGCCTTCCCCCACCATGATCCTCGAGATTAGTTCGGACTTGGGATGCTTCACGCGCTTGTTCGAGACGAGAATCATGGATATGCGGACGCGTTCCACCGCCCGGAAGACAATTTCCTGTATGTCCTTCGGAAACGCATCAGCATCCACAAGAATTTTCATTTCTTATCCTTGTCATTTTCTGCATTATGGAGAGATCAGTCCTGAGATTCCATCCGTTGTGCTTCCAGAAAGCCCTCCCTTTTGCATTGCTATTGAAGAGAAAGATATTGCACTTTGGGATATTCTTTCTGGCCAGGCCTGCAAGACAGCATTCAACTAGTTTTTTCCCTATACCGGATTTCCGATGAGATTCCGCCACTGCAAGGTGATGAAGGTAGCCGCGCCTGCCATCATGTCCTGAAAGCACTGCTCCTACGATCTTTTTCCCTTCGCAGGCTACAAAGCTCAGTCCGGGGTTTCTCCTGAGATAGTCCTTTATCCCCTTTTTCGAATCACAACCCTTGTCCAATCCTATACCCGGCATGTTCTTCCAGAGTCCGAATAAGCCGGGATAGTCGCTGATGATCATTTTACGGATTTTGAATTGTCTTGACGTCATTCTCTTACGTGTAGGCATGTTAATCTTCATTAGCTGTCCTTTGCATTCAAAACTACCATTTACAAAGCCTTTTTACAAGCATATGAGAATTATTTTGGCATATCCTCATCAATAACTATAAAGAAACATTATCTACATTATCAAAGCCAATTGATTGTTAAAATATGAATTTTAAGTATTACTTATATATTTGATAATTATATATTTATATATATTATTCTGTAAATCTCTTGACTTTATTACCTGATGATATAATATATGTAACATAAATGAAACATGTTACATTCAAGGTAAAAATATGAACACTAATCTTACAGTCAGGCAGATAGCCAAAAAGACCGGTGTTTCCACCGCAACAGTGTCGCGAGTACTTAACAACCGTCCGGGAATCAGCGATGAAGCCCGCCAGGCGGTCTTGTCAGCGGTAAACTCTTCAGGTTATCGGAATCTCAGGGGCAGTTCTTCAAGCTCAATCCTGAGAATCGCCATCTTATATGCAGGATCGGGAACAAGCGTCACCCTCAGGGGATACGATGCAGATCTTGCTACGGGGATATATGCTTCAGCCGGGGAAAGACAGGCCCAGCTTTCAATATTGAATCTCTCCCAGAAAAAGGCCGACGAGACTTTTACACAGTTTTTCCTGCGCAACCATATTGACGGAGTTGTGCTGCGGGTATTCGAATTCAGCAGGCAGGTAGCAGTGCAGATCGCCTCGGAAGGATTCCCCTGCGTGGTCGCCTCTGAACGCTATGACGAGGAAAAGGTGAGTTTTGTCGACTATGATTCGCGTCCGGGCATGGCAAGGGCAATGGATCACCTTGCAGAAATAGGTCACCGCCGTATCGGATTTGCCTCAAGTCTTTGCCAGGGTGATGAGGACACTGATCACCGCGACCGCAGGAATGCATATCTTGAAGGATTGAAACGAAACGGCCTCGAATTCGATGAACGGCTAATCCTAGAAACCACAAGTTCCAGACAGGGCGGAGCCAGCGCCGTTGACCAGTTCATTGCTCTTGAGAATCCACCTACAGCAATAATCTTTGCAAATCCACCTCCGACAATCGGCGGCATAATGAGGGCTCTCAATCTAGGGATCAACGTACCCGGAAAACTTTCCATAGTAGGATATGACAATTCCGACATGCGCCATTCGATCCACCCTTCATACAGCGCCGTATGCCAGGATGCAGAAAAAATCGGATATATGGCGGCAAGCGCCGTCCTTGACAGGATAATAGACAGGACTCTTTCCCCTGCACACATTGTTGTTCCAACTTTTTTTGAAGCAAATGAGACTACTTCCTCCGTTGAAATAAAATGAGGGATGATGAATAAGGGAAACAAATTTACTCTGATTGAACTTCTGGTAGTAATCGCTATCATTGCGATTCTCGCAGCACTTCTGCTTCCCTCATTGCAGGCGGCGAAGGAAACTGCGATGTCGATAAGATGCTTTGGAAACTTGAGACAGTCGTTCATCTCGGAAAATCTCTATTCCGTGGACAATGAACAATTCCTTCCCATATTCAGCAGGTATCAGGGAATCGCAGGAGAATACAGGAGCTGGGTCTATATGCTCGGTGACTACATCAAGACTCCGGCCGATGTCGCCGTCTGCCCTTCGGAAAATCCTTATGCTTGGAAGACAGATCTTAATCCTGCCACCGGCCTCTACTGGAATCAATGTTATGGTGTCGACATCGATGTGAAGTCTCCGAACAATCTTGGTACTTCCGTAGCAAAAGGAGATTATCTGGTAATACGCGCATTCTTCGGATATGCCGCTGACGGAACACAATACTGTGCGGACTACAGGAACTATTCCAAGATAGAGCAACCTGCACAGCATTTCTTTATCTGTGATTCCTGGAACGACATCACCTCCTCCCAGGGTGCGATCGTGCACAGGAACCAGGATTTGACTGTCACGCACAACGGTTCCGCGATGCGCCACAGGAAAAAAGTCAATGTAGTGCATTGGGATGGACATGTCGCATCATGTGGCATCCCGGAATTCACCGATCTCGGAATACAGGAGGCATGGGTCGGGAAAAATGGAAATTATGAGTTTGTTTCATGGTTTTAACAGGAATCTATTGACAGGATTAAATGTGGAGGGTTTTTAAATGAGAACAATTTTTAAGCTTGCTTTCATTATTTCATCTATGAGTTTTCTTGCACCATCTCTTTTTTCAGAAAACACTGCGGTCAATCAGCCGGGACCCTATGTAACAGAAATCTGCCCGGTTGATGCAAATACGTTATGCGTCATTATCCGACACGGGAAGGTTACTCCCGGCCACCAGGAGCCTTACAAGGCAGAATCTACCGACCATTTGAAGCCCTGGAAATATCACAACTGGCTGGAACGGAACGGCAAAACACTCGGGACTCTTGTCGGTCCGAAGAAAGATGTCATATATATCCCTCCGAAATTGGAGGAACAGCCATTGGATGAAAAGTGGGCTTCTGACGCTTCCAATTATAAACTCATCTGCACCGGCCATGATGATCCGGCATTCGAGCAGATGCAGACGGCAGTTTCTGTCCACAGGAAGGCGCGTGCGACCGACATTATCCGCACCGATGTTCACAAGATCGAGTCACCCCGTGAACACCTTATCTTTCTCTCATGGAAATCCCCGTTGAAATCTGGTTCCACATATCAGTTGCAGTTTACGGAGCACAATCCTGCGATTCCTTCCATCTCTTTCAAGCACGATCCTCGCCAAATGCGTAGCGAGGCAGTCCATGTTTCCCAGATAGGATTTCGTCCGGATGATCCTCTCAAAATCGCATTCCTGTCCCTCTGGACCGGTGACGGAGGAGGAATGAAATACAAGGCAGATCTGCCGTTTGAACTGATACGCTGCAGCGACAACAAGGCAGTTTACCAGGGAAAAACAAAACTTGCGATGTCCGCAGAACAGACAGAAGTTCCCGGACAGGTCAATCATAATGGATCCGATGTATGGCTGATGGATTTCTCCGGTTTCTCCGAACCCGGCGAGTATCGAGTCTATGTCGATCAGACCGGATGCTCTTTTCCGTTTACAATCGGTGACGATGTATGGAAGAACGCGTGTCGCACATCCATCCGCGGACTTTTAAATCAACGTAGCGGAATCGCTCTCGGGAAACCCTATACCGATTTTACAAGAGCCCGTCCGTTCCATCCGGCTGACGGGGTTGTCGTCCATGTTTCAAGCGCTGCATACGTTGAACCGGGAAAACCGAGTTCTCCGGAAGAACTTTTTGCGAGACTCGCAAAAGGAGATACAGGAAAAACGACCACCAGTGCCTGGGGTGGATACATGGATGCCGGAGACTTCGACCGTCGGGCAGAACATCTGGTTGCATCACGTTACCTTTTTGATCTTGTTTCTGCATATCCATCATTTGCAAAACCCATGAATCTCAACATTCCTGAAAGTGGAAACAAGATTCCTGACATGATTGACGAGGCCCTCTGGGGTCTTGACTGCTTCAGACGCATGCAGCAGTCGGACGGATCTGTGCCGGGAGGGATCGAGTCCGCGGAACATCCGCGTTTCGGCGAATGCAGCTGGCAGGAATCTCATCCCATCTACCAGTATGCCCCGGATCCCTGGGCTACTGGAATGTACGCCGCAACCGCCGCTATGGCGTCTGCCGCATTGAAGGACTATGATGCGAAACTCGCAGATGAATACAGACGGACCGCCCTTCTCGCGATGGATTGCCTGGAAAAAATGAATTCTGAAAAGAAGCTTGAAGGATATGACTGCCGAGTGAACGATGCGCGCAATCTTGCAGCTTTACAGCTATACATCCTGACGGGAGATGAGAAATGGCATAATGTCTTCAAGCAGACCACTGCCTTCACCAAGGCACAGGGAAGCAGTGCCAAGTGGAACCAGTTCGACCAGGCCGAGGCCATTTTCGCTTATCTTCTCCTTCCAGAATCAAAGACAGATGCAAACATCCGCAAATGGGGAATGCATGGAATTATAACCGAGGCCGAAAAGCTTATAACTGCAGGAAAGGAGACTGCTTTCGGATGGACCGGTTCGCCTGCGGCACGTATTGCATGGGGACGGCTGAGTTCGCCGAAACACGCCATAGCTTTGATATATGCATACCGCCTGATAAATGATCGAAAATATCTTGAGGCCATGGAAAAATCATGCCAGTTCGCCACCGGAGCTAATCCACTTAATTTATGCTTCACGACAGGCATAGGAAAGAAATGGCCGGAACATATATTCAACGGCGATGCAATCATCACAAACCAGTCAGTCCCTCCGGGTTTGACCTGCCAGGGGCCTGTTGAATTCATGATATCCGGGCCATGGTGGCTTACACCTTATATAAGGGCTTATCCGGAATGGAAAAATTGGCCCGCATGCGAGGCATATATCGATGCGGGGATGTATACTATAATGAGTGAACCGACGATACATGGAACGATGGCCCCGACATTCTATATGTGGTCACATCTGGCGGCAAGACCGGCAGGCGAAAATAAAAAATGAGGAGCGTCTGCATGAAAATTTTTTCCAAAAGGAAAAATTTTACTTTGATAGAACTCCTGGTTGTTATTGCGATCATCGCAATACTGGCCGCACTTCTTCTGCCAGCACTGAAGGAGGCGAGGGACACTGCTGTAGCAATCAAATGCATCAACAACCTCAAGCAGTCATATAACTGCGAACTTATGTATGGGGAGGACAGCAAACAGTATCTTCCGTTGTGGACGAGGATTTCCGGACTCGGAGGGGAATACAGAAGCTGGGTCTATATGATCGGCGACAGCTACATAAGAATACCTGCCGATGTTGCAGTATGTCCAGGTGATACGCCTTTCGAATGGGAGAGAAAGCTTTCCTCTAATACCGCCCTATACTGGAAGCAATGTTTTGGAGTCGATGTTGATGTCAAGACGGTCAATGGAAATACGACAAATCTTGGTTCTTCAAAGGCGAGAGGAGATTATGAGATCTACCGAGAAGACTATGGAGGTGGATTTTTCGCGGACTACAGGAGGCTTACGAAGATCGCCCAGCCGGAAAGCCATGCATTCGTTGCAGATACCTGGACTTCTGTCGACAACAGCCAGCATTATATTTTCCATAATGATCAGCCTGTTACTCAGGTAGGGGCAGCCCTAAGGCACAGGAAAAAGGCAAATGTCTCCCACTGGGATGGACATGCCGAACCATGCGATATGAATGCTCTTACAGATCTTGGTATCCAGGAGGGATGGATAGGCAAAGCAGGAGTATATTTTTTCAACACATGGTTCTAATTAAAGGAAAACTTTAAAAATAGAAAGATCTATATAATGAAAATCAAAAGACCACACATAATCATCTTCAATCCCGACCAGTGGCGCGGGGACGTGCTCGGACACATGGGCAATCCTGCGGCAGTCACGCCGAATCTGGATAACTTCGTAAAAAAAGATGCCGTTTCTTTCAGGAATGCATTCTGCCAAAATACGGTATGCACGCCTTCACGCTGCAGTTTCATGTCGGGCTGGTATCCACATGTCCGGGGTCACCGCACCATGTACCATATGCTGCATCCCGAATGGAATGAGCCCAACTTGCTTAAGATCCTCAAAGACAACGGCTATTACGTCTGGTGGGGTGGCAAGAATGATCTGACTCCCGGACAGGTATCCGTTGACCAATACTGCCATGAAAGATTCAGGCCGACGAAGGAAGACTACCAGCGCTGGGGCTATGAGCCACAGCATGGAACACATGGAGGAGACCAGGCCTGGCGTGGAAAGGTCGGCGGTGACAACTACTTCAGCTTCTTCAAGGGGAAACTGGACAAGAAGGACAAGGACATCTACTGCGACGGTGACTGGGCGAATGTGCTCGGAGCCATCGATAAGATCAAAAACCATGATGGAGACAAGCCTCTCTGCATTTATCTTCCCCTTGAATATCCTCACCCTCCATATTGCGTCGAAGAGCCATGGTATAGCATGATAGACCGCAAAAAACTGCCGAAAAGGATTCTTCCTCCGAAAAACTACAAGGGCAAGGCATCCATTCTTAAGGGCATTGCCGAAGGACAAGGCCTGCATGGCTGGACTGAGGAGCGCTGGACCGAGCTCAGAGCGACATATTATGGCATGTGTTCGAGGCTTGATCATCAATTCAAAATGCTGATGGACGCTTTGAAGGCAAAAGGCATCTATGATGATTCGGCTGTCTTCCTGTTCTCAGATCATGGTGACTACACCGGCGATTATGGCATCGTCGAAAAGACCCAGAACACCTTCGAGGACTGTCTTGCGCGCGTTCCGTTCATAATCAAGCCTCCGAAGGGTGTTCCGATTAAACCACGCGTCAGCAATGCACTCGTCGAACTGGTGGATTTTTCCGCAACTGTATATGATCTTGCAGGGATTGATCCCGGATATGACCATTTCGGCAGGAGCCTTATTCCGGCGCTTTCCGGAAAGACTGACAAGCATAGGGACGCGGCGTTCTGCGAAGGAGGACGCCTGATAGGCGAAGTTCAGGCAATGGAAAGACAGAGCAAGTCCGCGAATGAGGACAACAGCAAGGAATTTGGACTTTATTATCCAAGGCTCAAACTTCAGATGAAAGACTGGGCTTTACCTTACCACACAAAGGCAACAATGTGCAGGACAGGCAAGTTCAAATACATAATGCGCCTATACGAGGATGATGAGCTTTATGACCTGAAAAAGGATCCAGGAGAGACCAGGAATCTTATCAACAACCCAAAATACAGGAAAATCCTCCTGGACCTGAAGGAGCGAATGCTCAAGTGGTACATGGAGACCTGCGACGTGGTCCCGAGGAATACCGACAGAAGATAAATAAGGAACATTACAGGAATACTGGACAAAAAAGCCTGTTATCCAATAAGGAGAGATATGAAGGAAAATCTTGCTTTGCAAAGCTTCAGCCTGCATCCATACAAGGACAATAACATTGTAATTGAGAAGGCGAAGGAACTGGGACTGAACCGGATGGAACTCTGCGAGGTCCATGTGAATTTTAATGATGAAAACTCCTTTGACGGAGTAATAGACCTATACCGCAAGGCCGGAATAGAGATTGTCAGCGTCGGCGTTGAAACGCTTAGGAACGAGCCGGTTAATGATGAGAAAAGATTTTTATTTGCGAAAAAGGCCGGCGCGAAACATATAAGCGTAAGCTTTGATGCGAAAAAAGTACCGGAAGCATATCGTACAGCTGAAAAACTGGCCGACAAGTATGATCTCAAGCTCGGAATACACAACCATGGGGGACGTCATTGGCTGGGATCTTCAGAAGCATTGTCGGCTGTCTTCGAAAAAGTCGGGGCACGCATAGGTTTGATTCTTGATACGGCATGGGCCATAGATTCAGGCGAGGATCCCTTGAAGATGATTGAAAATTTCGCTGGCCGCCTCACAGGCCTGCACCTCAAGGACTTCATCTACGACAGGGCCAGGAAACGGCAGGAGGTCGCGGTTGGAACAGGCAACATTGATCTGCCAAAAATATTCAACCTCTTAAAGAAGAAGGACTTCCAAGGCCTCATCATCCTTGAACATGTTGGTACCATGGAAACATTGAAGCAGTCCATAGCCAATATTCGGTCTGCCAGAGATCAGTAATTCTCTGCTCAATCATCCTCTTACCGTTTGAAAGAAGACCATTAAAAACTATCTTTATGCTTCCTATCAAAACCCCAAGGAGGAATATTCAATGGCCAAGAAGATAAGTTCCGCTGAAAAAGTCTCCGTTAAACCTGAAGAAAAGAAACTCCGAGTAGCATGCATAGGAGCCGGCGGCATAGCCGGGGCGCATCTGACTGAATATGCCAAGATGAAGGATGTCGAAATAGTCGGTCTCGCCGATCCAGTGATGGATTCCATGGTTAAAAAGGCCGAACAGTTCAAGGTCCCCCTCGACAGTTGTTTCACTGACTACAATGAGATGCTCAGGAAGGTCAAACCGGACGCTGTCAGCGTCTGCTCCCCTAACGGCGCACATGAAGCCAACACGATAGCGGCCCTCGAAGCTGGAGCCCATGTCCTTGTTGAAAAGCCCATGGCCATGAACGCCGCGCAGTCACAGAAGATGATTGAGATCGCCAAGCGAGTGAAGCGCAAGCTGGTGATAGGATTCCAGTTCCGCTATGACGGACGGAGTGCATTCCTGCGCGAAGCCGTACAGAACGGGACTTTCGGCGACATTCTCTATGCCCGCGTGCAGGCGCTCCGCCGCCGCGGAATCCCGAACTGGGGAGTCTTCGGACGCAAGGATCTCCAGGGTGGCGGCCCTATGATCGACATAGGCGTGCACTGCCTTGAGATGTGCCATTTCGCTATGGGTTCCCCAAAGCCGGTGGCCGCATTCGGCAATTGCTTCACCTACATCGGGAACAAGCCCAGTACCACCAAGAGCTCATGGCCGAACTGGGACTGGAAGACCTACACTGTCGAAGACCTTGCGGTTGGAATGATCCGTTTCGAGAATGGTGCCATGCTTAACATCGAAGCCGCTTTTGCAGCTCATATCGAGAAGGACGTCTGGAACTTCGGACTTATGGGAACGAAGGCCGGCGGACAATGGGATCCGGCAATGATATTCACGGATCAGAATAACCACATGGTTAACATGCATCCCACATATCTGCCAAATCCCGGCTGGGCTGGAATATGGCCGCCGAAGATGCGTAACTTCGTCGAACATTGCCTCTATGATAAGCCCACCATGTCACCGGCGGAAGACGGGCTCATGGTCCAGATGATGCTCGACGCGATCTATGAATCCGCTGCAAAGGGCGGAAAAGAAGTTGCGATAAAGTAGGTAATCTCAAAAAACTCATAGCCTGTTTTCAGACAGGCTATGAGTTTTTCTTTTCAAGAGAATTATTCCTGCCTTAGTGTTACAATCATGGAAAATCCCTTCATCGGGGCTTGAAGATTCCCCCCTGTGAATATATTTTCTTGGCTTATAACCTTAAAGGGGGATTATGATGTCTTTATTCCAGGGGCTTTCCATAGAAATGACGATCTATTGGATCCTCGCCCTTTTCGGATCGCTTATTTTCGTCATCCAGTTGATCCTTGCGATATTCGGTCTTGGTGCCGGACATGACGTGGATGTCGACACTTCTGCCGTTGGCGGACATGACGTTGGAACGACCCATGCTGACAGCGGTTTTTCAGTATTCAAGCTTTTCTCAGTACAGTCTGTCATAGCCTTCATCTCTTTTTTCGGATGGGGTGGGATAATCGCCGGACAGTGCGGACTCCCTGATTTCATGAGATTGCTCATTGCATTCGGATGCGGCTTCATGATGATGGTCCTTGTTTCCCTTCTCCTTTTCTATCTGCTGAAACTCCAGCAGGTCGGAAACATAGACGCCGCTGATTTCGTCGGCTGCCAGGGAACAGTATATTTCAATATTCCCCCCGGAAGGACCGATAGCGGAAAAGTAACTGTCAACTTCAAAGGCTGCACTAGACAGGTCCTGGCGGTGGCGGACGAAGAACTTCCCACAGGGACCGCTGTCACTATAGTCCAGCAGATCGACGGACGCCGTTTTCTCGTCAAGAAAATTTAATTTAAATAAACAAAGAAGGGGATTCCAATGCCAACTCCAGCAATTATTGGTGCGACGCTATTTGCGATGTTCGTGTTCTTTGTCATCGTGATGATTTTTGTCAGCAGATACAAGAAATGTCCGTCCGACAGGATCATGGTCATCTATGGAAGAACCAAGGGGAAAGAAGCTGCATTGTGCATACATGGCGGCGCGAAGTTCATCATGCCGGTTACCCAGGACTACGGATTCCTTTCACTGCGTCCCCTGCAGATCGAAGTGAACCTTGGGAACGCCCTCTGTAAGCAGAACATCCGTATCAATGTTCCATCCGTGTTCACGGTCGGTATCAGCACTGATCCGATGATCATGGGCAACGCCGCCCACCGTCTTTTCGGGCTTACACCGGATGCCATAACTGAACTTGCAAGGGATATCATCTTCGGTCAGCTGCGTCTTGTCATCGCCTCGATGACCATCGAAGAAATCAATGCGGACCGCGAAACATTCCTTAAGAACGTCGAGCAGAACGTCGGCGAAGAATTGAACAAGGTCGGTCTCGAACTTCTGAACGTCAACATCACGGATATCACCGATGAGAGCGGATATATCGAAGCCATAGGTAAGAAGGCCGCATCGGAAGCCATAAACAGAGCCAAGGTGGATGTCGCCGAACAGGATAAGGTCGGATCGATCGGAGAAGCGGAAGCCAGGAAGATACAGATAGTTTCAGTAGCCAAGGCCGATGCCGACGCCAAGGCCGGCGAAGCCGACATCAGGAGACAGCAGCGAATCCTCGTATCCAAGGCGGAAGCCGAAGCTCAGGGTGGTGAAGCCGAGAACAAGAAGAACCAGCGTATTTCGATCGCAAAAGCAGATGCCGACGCCCAGTCCGGAGAAGCAAACGCCTCCAAGGACCGCCGTATCGCCGTAAAACAGGCCGAGTCTGAAGCGGTCAACGGTGAAAACCTCTCATCCATCGAGATCGCCAAGTCCAACGCCACCCGTGCGGAGCAGGAAGCTGAAGCGTTCAGGAAGGCCGAGGCAGCCAAGCGCATAGCCGAAGCCCAGATCGAGAAGGCACATTACGATGCTGAGAAGACCGCCCAGGAATCGCGCGCATCTATGGAACGTCAGAAGCAGATAGCTGAAATAGTAGTTCCCGCCGAAATTTCTAAGCAGCAGGTCGAGATAACCGCCGAAGCCCAGGCCGAAAAGATACGCCGCGAGGCAAAAGGACAGGCTGATGCGATATTCGCAAAACTCCAGGCCGAAGGTAAAGGTAACTACGAGATCCTGAAGGCCAAGGCCGCAGGTTTCCAGGAGATCGTCAAGTCCTGCAACAATGATTCCGATGCCGCAGCCAAAATGCTCCTTATCGAGAAGCTCGAATCCATCGTCAGCCTCCAGACCGAGGCCATCAAGAACATCAAGATCGACAAGGTCACCGTCTGGGAAGGTGGATCAAATGTTGGAGGAAAGACTTCCACCGCAAATTTTCTCAGCGGCATGATGCAGAGCCTGCCACCGCTCCACGATGTGGCGAATATGGCTGGAATTGATCTGCCGGGATATCTTGGAAAGGTGAAATACGATACTGAATCACAGCCCCAGGAACCCAAGAAGAAGTAATCTTGAGTTTTAATAAAAGGAAAGAACATGCCTTGTGGGCTGGTCCTTTCTTTTATATCTATCAACAAAAAAGGTTTCCCAAATGAAAATAAAACTGTCCATTGTACTGGTGCTGTCATTCATCCTCTGTGTTTCGAATCTATTCTCCCAGGAAGCCCCTGCGGCGGACAAGATGGATCCCAAGGCTGTCGACGTGGTAAAAAAATATGCCGATATGCTGTTGAAGGCGAAAAACGTCAAGTTCAACATGGATATGAACGTGAAGATTCAGTCAAAGGGCATGAACCAGGAGATATCCACATCCTCGGAATACATTGTTGAAAAGCCCAACAAACTTTTCTATAACATCAAGAACGGCATGATGCCGCTCAAGGTGGTTTCTGACGGCAAGGAAGTCCTCATGTTCGTTCCCTCTGCGAACAAGTACAGCATCGAACCGGCCCAGGATAAGCTTGAGAACATGGCATGCATGCAGTTCGTCAGCAAATCCAGCGGTTTCCCTGTGATAGATCCTGTAATATCCGACAAGCCCTATGAAAAGTTCATTGCCGATGCGTTCGGTGCAAAGTATCTTGGCACGGAAAAGGTCGGAGACAAGGACTGTCACCATCTGGTCTTCCAGAAGCAGAACTTCGACATGGATGCCTGGTTCGAGACCGGCGACAAGCCATTCCTGAGGAAAATTATACCAGACATGAAGAAGCAGATGGAGAAGGTGATGGAGAAGACAGGACAGAAGGACATGAAATATGAGATGACTGTGCTTGTCGACAAATGGGCCATTGACTCAACTCTTCCGGCCGACACCTTCAAGATAGAACCTCCTGCCGACGCCAAGAAGATCGAGCCCCCAACCGTTGGGAAGAAACCTGGCATGCAGGCACAGAAGGAGGAGGAAAAACATCCATCCCTTGGAAAGGACGCTCCTCCATTCAAACTTGAACTGCTTGACGGCGGGAAACTCGACCTTGCGGCGATTAAAGGCAAGAAGATTATCGTCCTGGATTTCTGGGCCACCTGGTGCCCTCCATGCAGGAAGGCTCTTCCGATAATCGCGGAAGTCACCGCCTCATATGCTGACAAAGGAGTCGCGTTCTATGCCGTAAATCTCCAGGAGGACAAGGACAAGATAACCGAGTTCCTGACGAAGCAGAACATCAAATGCCCAGTCGCGCTGGACAAGGAATCTGAAGTTGCAAAGCTCTACAATGTTGAAGGAATCCCACAGAGCGTAATAATCGGCAAGGACGGTATTGTACAGGTCGTACATGTTGGACTCAGCCCCAATCTCAAGGACGACCTGAAGAGCGAACTCGAAGATCTTATCGCAGGCAAATCACTTGTAAAGGATGAGAAGAAGTGAACATCAAGGTTTTATCTTCTTGAAGCCGGCAGGCAGGATGATTTTTTCATTTTTAAAATAGATCAGATGGCTTCCACAGCGGCAATCAGAAGATCCGAATCCTTTTATAGGTAGGCCGTTGTTCTCGTGAAGTTTTCCGGCAGTCAGGCACTCCTCATATTTCCTCCTCGTCTGCTTTATCCCTACGCCAACGATTTTCGCCTCATTTAAAAGATAGTCTATGTGCCAGTGAAGCGATTTCTCCTTACGGAGATGGCGCTTTATCCTCTGTTCAAGACCTCCCATTGCTGAACCGACATAGGCATATGCCCCTTTCTTGAATCTGACAGTTCCCATTGAACCGACCTTGATCTCCAAATCTCTTTCCAGCAGGATTTCAAGGATGTAGATGCCTTTCATATGCCTCGATCCAATTTATTTGCAGGATTGCCTGTTAATTTTAAGTGGAAACTACTCTGGAACTGAAGAATTGGCAAGAAGTTCAATCCTGTTCGACATTTCTTTCCGGAAGGAGATATGCGGTTGCTGTTATCGGTATTGAAAGCTCGAGAATCTTCACTGGACGGGTTTTCTCTGGAAGATTATTAATAATCTCATCAAAGGCTAGGGAGGGTGGCTTGAGCTTGAACAATTCCTTTGCATTGTTTTCTTCCTCGGTCCTTTTTTCCTCAAGACAGTCATCATCAAGGCATGATCTGTATATGTCTACCACCTCATAGCCTTTCAGCCGGTCATGAATGAACGTCACCCTGTTCTGCTTCTTCTCCCATTCAATCGCCGTCCATCCAGACCTCATGAGAAAATTTTCACGGAGCTCCCTTGAAAGCCTCTCCTGATCCTGCGCGCATTTCATCTGCCAGTCTCGTTCATCTGCATAGTTTTTCTCCAGGATCGGGATGAATTCCTCTTTTGAAAACTTTCTGATCTCATTTGATGGGCGTTCCCTGATGAATTTCCCATGCAACTCCGGAATTCCCAATTCAGGGAAACGTGACATCGGGTTCATCGGTGACCTTTCAAAAATAGGTGGCTGTACCGTGTTAGTAAATGTGCAGGAAGTTCCATCTGTGAACATGGAAAAGAAATCAACATATGGATTCATATACTGGATGTCATATGCCAAGGCATAAGATGTTCCGTCCTTTGCGATGAATCCGTCCAGGTTCAAACCAGGCATCTTACCTGCGGTGAACTCCCCTATTTTCTCATATCCAAGGGATGTTAATGAACCTTCAATTGCCTTGATCTTGTCTGTATGGTGCCATTTTGTCCTTGACGACTGAGTAATCTTGATCTGCATTGGAAAGAGATCCAGATCCTTGAGAGGAGCAAGCCATTTCTTTATTTTCCAGATTATGAAGTAATATATCAGGAGGAACGCGATCAGAAGGCCGGCGACTATGGCACCAACTGTCTTGGGGAATATTACCACTACAGCGATCATCGCAGCCCAGAAGATGATCCTTATGACCCATTTTAAAAACGTTTTCATTTCCATTCCATTTATTTTTGGATTTTTTAAATTAAATCCTGTCATTTTCTTTTCAAGCCTGCCTGGAAAACACCATATTACGAGTTCTGCTGTTATTTTCCGTTTCATAGGGTATATTCCGGGGATAAAATCCTACTTCACCAGAGGTCAAAATGAAAAGAATCGCCCTGATAATTCTCCTTTCCGCATGCTTTAATGCCCAGAACCTATTCTCACAGGAAGCTCCGAGGGAAATGAGCAAGATTGGAACTATCACAGCCATTGACTTGGAAAAGAATACTCTTTCGATAGAGAGGATCCCTGACAAGAGGGTTTTCACCTTCATTGTCCCAAAGGAGATCTTGTCTAAATTCAAGACAGGACAGATTGTCGAGGTCTCATACACCAAGAACGACAATGGAGACAGGCTCGCTTCTAAAGTCAAGATAACCGAAGCTCCTCAGCAGGCGCCCGGAGGAATAGCTGCCGACAGCAAAGCTCCCGCAGCCGATGCGCAAAAGAAGGATTCCAAGGATAAGGACGAACTTAATGTCGACATAGGCGCCCCGAAGGATCCATCTAAGAACAAGTAATCTGCCCTAATCCAGGTTTTCTCATAAAATCCAAATTTTTCTGATTTTATGGCTTGACTTATTATATACTTATTATATTATATACTATGTTTAATATGAATTATGCTTATTTTCAGAGGTGCACGGATGATCAGCAATGATAATATAAAAGTCCTGACAAAGACAGCCCAGGCGCGTCAGCGCATAGAAGAACTTATCGGAAACCTCCAGCCTGGCGACCAGATTCTCCCCGAAGGAAAACTTGCCGAAAGATTCGGGGTCAGCGTCATCACCATTAAGAGAAGTCTTGAAGAGCTTGTCAAGGAAGGCACCGTATACAAAAGACAGGGCAAAGGAACATTTGTTTCCGAAAGAAAAGCAGCAAAATCCATGGATCCTTCAACTGTAAATCTCATTTATCCCTTTGTACCAAAGGATACCTTCAAGGATCCCTTCCTGGGACAGGTAATAAACGGCATCAGCGAATGCCTGGCAGAGAACCTACTTCATCTCAGGCTCTTCCCTCTGCATGGAAGAAGCACAATTGAAAGCTGCATGAAAAATCCTCAGACAAGGAAAATGCTCTCGTCCGGAATCATTGCCGTCAACTACATCATTTCAGACAAGGACATTGATTCCATTGACAGATACGGATGTCCTTCAGCCTTCATAGGCAGACACGAACCGTCGATGCCAATCCCCTGCGTAAATACCGACCATTTCAGTTCCGGATATGAGGCTTCAATGCACCTCATAAGGAAACATTCGCGCAAGAGGACGGCGATCTTGAACGGTTATCTCGACAAGCAGCCATACTGCCTTGATCTGCTTGAAGGGCACAGGAAAGCTCTCAAGGACTCCGGCATCCAGGAAGATCCGAATCTCTTCCTCTCGTTGAAGGAAGGATTAAGCATATCCGGACTAGTAGATGATCTCGTCAGCAAGAACATTGATTTCGATTCTATGATCGTCTTCGGATGTGAGAGGGCCATGGAAGCACTTAACAGGCTTAGGTATCATCAAATCTCAGTACCGGAAAAAGTGACTCTTATTTCATATGATGACTCCCCTGCCGTCTCGGAGCACAGCACTCCGACACTCACGGCCGTGCGCCAGGATGTCTATGGCCTAGGATATGAGGCTGCTAAACTTATTTTGAAGCAGAAAAGTTCTGGATTTAGCGGAAAGAAGATCGCTCAGCCTGTTATGCTGAAAAATTCAATAATACTTAGGGCAAGCTGCGGATGTGGGAAATGAGGAACAATCTGAAGACTGATTCTGGATACAAGATACTGGATGCAAGATTCATAAATCCAGCATCCAGCATCTGGCATCCAGCATCTCTTTTCACATTGATCGAATTGCTTGTGGTGATTGCGATCATCGCAATCCTGGCCTCGATGCTTCTGCCAGCACTTAAGAACGCCAAGGAGAAGGCGAGACAGTCTGTATGCCTGAGCAACCTGAAGCAAATTGGTCTCTCCCAGCTTTCATATCTTACCGATTTCAACGATTATCTCTGGTATGAGGATGCAACCGCCAGCAGCACATTGATCTATCGCGACACGACCTCAAAACCACTCTGGGAGGGATGGAATAGCAACGGGATTCTGATAAGGAACAGCTATCTGCCGAACAGCAAGAATTTCGAATGTCCGTCTGCACCGCATATTCCGAACCCATACACATATTCGCAATATAACAAGGATCTAAGACCGGATGCCCCGGTCAACTACTCCGGATCAGACTATTTCTTCCGGATCAGCAATTATTATTACAACACAGGAGCAAACTGTCTCAGGGGAGCCAAGGACTACAATAAGGGCATGATGATGGACAATCCATACACCACGGCAAGTGGCGACCTTTCCCTGTCACGACGCTACCACGGGTCCGGTAGCTATCAGGCACTTTTCCTGGACGGCACGGCCAAAATGATCAAAGGGCTTCCCGGCATGGACGGCTGGGGCGGAAACTATTTCAGCAACTATGTGGATTCACACTACGGAGATTGAGGTATGAAAATACGTAATACAGATGCAGGATACTGGATCCAGGATGCTGGATTTAAAAATCATGCATCAAATATCCAGCATCCAGTATCGTTTTTCACTCTGATAGAATTGCTGGTGGTCATCGCCATCATCGCCATTCTCATGGCGATCCTTCTTCCCGCCCTCCAGACCGCAAAGGAATCGGCCCGAAAGATCGTATGCCTTAGCAACCTCAAGCAGAACGGTTATGCGACAATCGTCTATATGTCCGATTTCGAGGGTTGGTCCTGGTATGAGGATGCCACTGGCAGTGTATCCATCCTTAGGAGAAGCGTTTCCGATCATCCTCTCTGGAATGGATGGAACAGCTTCGGAATACTTATAAAGGAAAGCTACCTACCAGGCAGCAAGACTTTTGAATGTCCTTCAGCACCTCATTATCCAAATCCAAAAGTTCCGTATCCCCATTACCAGTATAACAAGGATATCTCTGCCAACAATTATTCCGATTATACCGGAAGCGACTACTATTTCCGGATAAGCAACGTGTTCTATGGTCCGTTAAGACTGACTGAAACCGACAACAAGGCCCTGATTTGCGACAATCCAGCCGAAGTCGTATGGATGGATTCTACCACCGTCAGGAGATATCACAAAGTAGGATATCAGACGCTTTATATGGATGGCTCCGCAAGAATGATCACCAATATCCCCGGTTCCACAGGCTGGTCAGGTAACTGGATGAAGAATTTCCTCGACGGAAAATAATAAAGAATGTGATACAGGCGTCTCGCCTGTGATTATCAGTCGTCTTGAACTTGAATTGAGATTTAATAACGGAGAGCGGACTTTCCAGTCCGCTATTAAATAAGAGCCGCGGGTATGAAAACCCGCGCTCCGTTAAAGAGGAAATACATCGAAACTAATATGGGACGATTAAAAATTAACTACGGAGATATGCATGAGACCTGTACTTTTGATTACAGCAAGCATTGCCAGCTTTGTCCTCTCCTCAGGCTGCATGGAAAAGGATAACCCAAAGGCTACTGAATCTTCCAAGTCTGCCCAGACACAGACACAGTTGGTCCAGACCGTCCAGAAACAGCACGTTCCCCTGCTCGAGACCAAGGCGCTCGCACCTGTTGCGATCAAGCCATTGAAGATCAAGGATGAAAAATTCGTGGATACTGATGGCAAAGTCGTGAACTTCTGGGGTGTGAACATTGTTTCATTTTATCCCGACAAGGAGCTTGCCGACAAAACAGCTGCGAATCTCGCAAGCCTGGGAGTGAACATGGTCAGGCCACATCACTGCATGCGTCCAAGCAAGGACTGGAACTCCCAAGGACCGTTCGCGCTGTCAAAGTATAACGGGAATTCACGTGAAATGGATACCGAGGCATGGGATCGATTTGACTATCTCAATGCAAAACTTAGGGAAAAGGGAATTTATCTCTCTCTTGCCGTCTGGTGGACACGCAACTATGAGCCTGGTGATGTCGGGATCAAGAATGTCTCAGAAACAGATGACAAGGCATGGTCTGATGCCGTAAAGGAACTGAATTCCTGGCAGTGGCAGAAGGCGTTCGATCCCAGGAAGCTCCTGGCAATGTTCGATGAGAGGAGTTTCCTCCTGAATGCGGAATTCGCAAAGTTCATGCTTACCCGTGTCAACAAATATAGCGGTTTGGCATATGGCAAGGATCCGCAGGTCATGAGCCTCGAATTTTTGAATGAATGCGATCCTGAATACATCCTTGTGTGCAAGAATGTCTTCCCGGAATATTTCAAGAAGGAGCTCGTTTCGAAACTGGATGATTTCGTCAGGAGCAAAGGAAGGCAGACTTTCGATTTCTACAATATGTCCAACAATGAACAGAAACAGCTTTTCTCGGAGTTCTGCTGCCACCTCATCCAGGATTTCAGCAAGAGAATGACACAGGTCGTCCGCGAATACGGATACGATGGCCCGGTGATCTTCTCAAATCTCTGGGAAAGCGAGACGAACCTTAATGCGCGTTCGATAACAGATTCATACATAGAGGATCACTGCTATGGAGACCCCTTCCCTGTCGAAAAAAAGAACGATCTGTTCTTCGAGAAGACAAAAGGGATACTGAAAGACAAACCGTTCATCATGGGCGAAATGAACATGTCCGAGAACCAGAACGTGATCAAGCAGAGAATGCCTGTCCGTTCAATGCTTCCTCTCGCAATCTGCTCCTACGGTTCCCTTCAGGACTGGGCAGGCGTTACATGGTTCGCCTGGAATCACGGGGCGCGCGATGTCGCCGCTGACGGCTGGGGCAAGAATAAAGGCCGTGCCCCAAGCATCGGCACCCTTTGTGGAGACGAATTATTCCTCGATCATTTCAGGACAACTGGAATAATATTCAAAAACGGATACGTCAAGGGCAGCCAGTCTCCCATAACCCTCATGGTCGATGCTCCTTTCTTCCCGGGGGGATATCACGACATGGTCCGTGGTAAATATGTCACAAAGCCCGGCTGGCAGAACATCCACAAGGTTAGGAAATCCTATGGGGAAGTTCCCGCTGGACAGAAGACTGCGGAATGGATGGTCGGCGAACCAGCAGGCGATATTCTAAAATCGGATACCGGAGAGATAGTCAAGGATATGAAAAGAAAACAGCTGACCGTGTCTGCGCCGAAGGCCGAAGGATTCAGCGGTTATCTTGACGGCAAGGCTCCGGAAGGACTCAAGATAATAGATATCAAAAATGAAAATGGTTTTGCAACTGTGATCGTCGTATCTCTTGACGATAAACCCCTTGTTCAATCATCGCATCTCCTGATCAGCCGGACATTTACGCTTGCTGATGGAAATGAGAGCGATGCCTTATTGATTACTCTAAAGGGAATTTCTGTTAATTCTGAATGGAATTTCAATCCGACCAGAAGCCGTAGCATGCAGATTATTCCAGCATCGGTTATTAAGGCTGGAGCCGACTCTTCACTAACTCTGCCATCCGGCAATTGGACTGAATGCGAACTGGAAATGAAATAAACAACACAAGGAGATTTAAGATGAAGATGAGGAATCTTGCAATTTTCGCAGCGGTAATGTCGTTCGCGTTGATTGGTTACGGTGAAACTGTCCATCAGACCCAGAAGGGGGAGGGAGCATGTCTTGATGGTGGTAAGAGTGCAATTGAAGGGAAGGTTGTCGAGATCAAATCTGTTGGTGAATCTGGCAAGGTTGCACGCACACTTGGCAGTCTTGCCCAATGGGGATATGTGTCATACTGGTTCGGGATTCCGGCTCCCGCCGGCAAGGCGATACTTCGCTTTAAGATTTATGTTGAAGGTGAAACCTCGGCCCACAGCATATATATTTATGGAGAAAATGGGCAGGTCGATCTGGCTCCGCTGAAGATTCCTGCAGATGCAAAGCAGAATACTTTTGTAACTGTTGATATTCCGGTGGATTATGCAAAGGAATGGAGCGGGATAGCAGTGAAGAAGACCGAGAAGTCAGATAAACCTAGTCCTTGGATCAATTCCATAAGCGTAGTTCTTCCTTGAATATTGGAGGTGTTGTATGAAGATCTTCATGGTTGCAGTCGCAATGTTCCTTTTCTGCTCTTGTCTCATGTCACAGGAAAGAAACGAGGCGAGGATAGACATCAACGGTGTACAGGACAAGAACGAGATCAAGCCCGGCACCATAAGCAATGAGAAGACCGGACGTTCTGTGAACGCTTCCTGGGTTCCGGACGATCAGAAGAAAAGTATACTTGTGACGGCCTTCGAATCAACCGACAAGTGGCAGCAGGATTCCTTCACATTTACGCCTTCCAAATCCGGTATCGTAGCCATATATCTTAGAGGATGCTGGAGGGAGAACAACGCCCATGATTTCGAACTTTTCGACGATATAAAGATTGAGGGGGCTGAACCAACATCCCAAAATCTGGATTTTGAAAAGGGTCTTGAGGGCTGGGTGTTGGACAAGAATGTCAAAGCCGAGACCTCGAACGATGCACACGGTGGTAAGACTGCTGCAAAGGTCAGTCATGACGCATATCTCTGGATTCCCTTGAACGTCGAAGCCGGCCAGACCGTAAAGATAACTTTCTGGTACAAGAAAGCCAAATAATCGTTTATCTTAATCTGCAAGCAGTTATAATTCTTTAAATTTTACAATTTCCCTCTTGACACCGCTTATATATATGGTATTATATAATACGTATTATATTAAAGGCTCAGCCGATGATTCAAAGAATTGAAAAGTCTGTCACGATGAAGGAAATCGCTAAGATGCTTGGCGTTTCCCAGCCTACCGTTTCGGCGGTTCTTAACAACAGGAAATCCTGTTATGCATCAGCTGAAACAAAAAAACGTATTATTGAAACAGCCGAACGCTTAGGATATAAACCGAATCCAAACGCCCTTTCACTTCGTGGCAAGCCTTCAGGACTGATCGGGGTCATATCATGCCTCAGGATATCGCAAGTCCATGTCGATCTTCTCAGCGAATTGAGCAGGCTCATATGGGAGAGCGGTCGCCAGGTACTGATCGCCGATTCATCATTCAGCAAGGAACACGAGCTGGAACTTGTCCGGGAAATGGTCCTGCGTAACGTCGATGCAATGATCATCAACAATGAAAATGACAGAGAGGTACTGAGGAATGCAATTCCTGAAAAGATTCCCTTTGTCCTGATAAACAGGGAAGGGAACAGATCCGATTTTACAGTAGACCGCATTCAGGCCGGATATCTGGCGACAAGCCACCTGATATGGCATGGCCACAGACGAATCGGCATGATTCATAATGAACTTGCCTACAATAAGGAAAAACTCGTGGGATATAAGAAGGCCCTGTCTGAAAAAGATATCCCATATGACGATTCCTGCGTTGTGGACCAGGTCTGCCTCCAAGATGAAAATGATAACAGCATAGCTTCTCTTGTCGACACCGGCGTCACTGCGTTCATTACGACTAATGACGATCTTGCGTTGAGATTGATCAACAAGCTCAATAGCCTGAAACTTCATGTTCCAGATAATGTCGCAGTTATAGGATTCGATGGCTCCAGGTTCACCGAATTTACAATCCCTCCGATAACGACCATATCCCAGCCAGTGGAAAAGATGGCTGAAATGTCGATCAACAGATTGTTCTCGATGATGAACAGCAAGGAAGAAAAGTTTCCAGCGCAAACTGCAAGAATTGCTCCGGAGCTCGTAATAAGGGCTTCATGTGGATGCAAACCCCATAAATAATTTGGGAAAGGAGTATAGCCATGTCGATAAAAAAGAAATCTTCTGTATTTACCTTAATCGAATTGCTCGTGGTAATTGCGATCATCGCAATTCTCGCTGCGCTTCTCCTGCCGGCTCTTAAAAATGCGAGGAACACAGCAAAACAGTCCGCCTGTGCGAATATAGAGAAACAGACAGGCATCGCATTTAGCATGTACGCAGGAGACTACAACGACTATTACCCCGCTCCCGTAGATACGGTCGACTACGGGGGAAATTATGCTTCTGGATGCAATCCATTCTGGTATATCGGTCTTGGCCCGTATGTAGGATATCCACATTGGTATACGGGGTCTCCAACTCTTTCCCTTCCTGCAGGATTGACTTTCTTCTACTGTCCATCCGTTGATGTTAATACCCCGGGGATGCAGGTTCAGTATGGGGGAAAAGTCGCCGGCTACGGGATGAGCCGTTATGTGCCCCCGGCCGACACGGTGCCCGGTGGATGGATGGTCCAGACTATCACCTATCCGTGCATGAGGATGATAAGCAAGCCGGCTGACAAACTGATAGTCGCTGACACCAGGGAAAACGGTCAGCTCGGAGGCTACTGGGAGTTTACACAGACGAATCCTCGAAATTATTATTCCTTCGATCGCCTCCGTCACTCAAAAAGCGCAAATGTGCTGTACTGTGACATGCATGTCAGCCCGATGACCAACGAAGAGGTAATGTCAAAAGTCCCATCCCAAACTTTATATTGAAAGGCAACTTTTAATGATTAATCTTTTCAGGAATTCATTCCTTGCCCTTTTCATTATTTTATCAATAAATTTTACTGGACTTACAGCCGATCCTGCCACTCAGGACGTCTGGAACCGGGCCATATTCGACAAGAACACCAAAATCCAGGCCGGTAAGCTCATTATTTCACCCGAAGATACCCCCTGGAAAAGTTCGGCCGTCGTCGGCAAGGATCCAATTTTCTTCTGGAATGAAAAAGGTGTGACCATAAGCATGTGTGTCACATTCAATTCCTCCGCCCCATTGGCAACCGACAAGCATGATGCGACGGTTTTTGTAGGTCTTACCACTGACAATCATGCAAGAAGCATCCAGTCGGCTGACAATATTCTTGGAATCTATCTCAGATGGGACAGGAAGAAGAACACAATAGATTCGTGCCTGGGTAGAAAAGAAAGAGCAGGAGAAAGACAGGAAGCCCGTGGTGACCAGTGGGGAAACGTTCCATCAACAACTGCATCTTCAGAGGTTCCGGCTGTATCCAGCAAGGTTTCAATCACTCTCAAGATCGATGAAAAAGCCATGACTGCTTCAATCAAGAATGCGGATTTCTCACAGTCTATGCCGATATCAGAGCTTACGCGCAAGACCTGGGACAGACCGGCTTATCTTATCGTCCAGTGTCAGAACACCTCTACTGGACGTGCAAATATCACTGTTGAAGATGTAAACCTGGAATATCCCAGGATCGAACCCGGCAAACTACAGTGCCTGGACCTCCGTCCTTATGCGAACATGGGATTCAAGGATGATGTGGATGGAGACAGGCAGGGAGGATGGACGGACCAGGGAACCAATGACCTGAGAAATATTCCAACAGGCATGCAGGCTTTGCGGACAATCCCATTCGACATAATCAATCCCGACACCAACAATGGGAAAAGCTGTGTCATGCTCTACTCCAGCAAGAAGGATTTCTTCCCGAAGGAAGTCGGTCCGATCCCTGTCGGGAAAAAGGTCGATTCGATAGTTTTCCTCCACGCTGCGGCATGGGCCGGCAAGGAAGGAACCGAGGCGATGCGCTACAAGATCACATATGATGATAGAAAAGAAATCGAAATTCCTGTAATTACAGGCAAACATATTCAGGACTGGTGGTCAATGCAGGAAGTCACAGATCCGAATGCCTGCCTGATCATGAATGTCAAAAGCGAAAATAGCGCCAGGGGAATCGTCGGACTTTATGCACTCCGTTGGATCAATCCGGATCCTGATAAGACTGTAAGTTCAATACGATTGATATCTTCGGGCAATGATCCAGTTCCCGGAATTGTCGCCATTACCCTTGTCTCTGCCGATACAGACGAAATTGGAAAAAAGATGATTGCAAGCACGTTCGACAAGAACACTGCTGGAGATTTCCGGAAAAATCCGCCAGACAAGGATCAAATACCAGCCCGCATCGTGGTGAAACAGGAGAAGACTTTTAACAAGGACTCTTTCTCTGCGGCTGGAAGCTATTCAGGTGGGCGTGGCGGTGTTGAATCAATGGATCTGCCGGGTTTTTCTGAAGAAGTGAAATCAGTTGGTGGCATCCTGAGATATCCGCATGGCTTTGAGGGTTCCTTCTCGTTCTGGCCATATGGAATCAACGACTGGCATCCGACACTCCGAGAAAAAGGTGGAACTTATGGAACTATCATCAAATGGATATACAAGGGCAAGGACAAGCCCGCCCCTTATGTGATCAAGCTCCAAAATATTCTTGAATCCTGCAGGAAGAACGGTCTCAAGCTGATAATCCAGCTGAACTGCATATCGATGTATGACGGAAAGGACTTCATCTACATGAAAACCTTGCCGGAGGATCGCATGAAACGCGAGAACCCTCTCGAGGTTGGAACTTTCAACCAGGAAAATCTTGATAAAATTGTTGCGAATAACGCAACTCTTGTCGATTACGTGATTTCAAAGGGATACAAGGACACGGTCGCGTTCTGGGAGATGGACAACGAACGCTGGGACATGCCTGGATCCGATTATGCTGCAACTGTCGCAGCACACGTGAAGATGATACGTTCAAAGTTACCAGATGCCAAAGTCATCGTCTGTCTTGCTGGAATCGACTCCTACTGTGCAAACCTAGACGGTTCCCGTTACATTATTTGGAACAAGGAGCTCCTGTCTGCGCTGGCAAAACTCGGAATGAAATCCGAGATCGATTATTTCGCCCCTCACGAATACCCCTTTCTCCACGACAATGCCGAGGAAATTACGCAGAATTTCCTAGAGGACTGGTGCATACGGAACCTTTACAGGGACCTTGATATCGCCAGTTCAATGCTCGACAAATATGGATTCAACAAATCGAAGCTGTATATCTCAGAATGGGGAGTTCAATCCGACAGGCTTGGTGATGAAAGCCGCAATGATCTCATAAGCTCCATGGCTGCAGGATTAGCGGCGGCAAAGACGATGATGGCACTTTATTCACATCCTCGCGTTGAAGGAGGTACTCTCCATCCATATATGCATGCATCATACATAGACAAGGAAAAGGGAGTCAAGGCTTCAAAATGGGGATGCCAGTCTTTATTTTTCACATCAGGCGGCAAATTCATAAGCACACCACATCTGGAGGCGGTTAAAATGTTCGTCAAGTTTGCGGAAGGAAGCACATTTGAACCGTTGGACATACCTCTGCCTGAAGGCATCCAGTGCATCTGTGCATCAGATAAGGAAGGGAAAAAATATTTTGTGGTCAATTCAACTGGAAGACCATTCGCATTTCCTGTGAAGGATATTTCAAAACGCACATCTCTCTTCTCAAAGTCCGTGACGGATACTGCTGTGAAATACGGCAGTTACTGCGATAGTCCTGGAGACATCCTGGAAATCCATCAAATGGACTTCAATGACAGTACAGTTCCCCCATATTCAATCAGTATACTGAAATAAATGATCACTGGATATCCATGATCTTGTCGAGGGCGGTTATCTTGAAGCCTTCCTTGACGAACTGGGGTGCATTGACTATCGTCAGTTTCATCTCCTTCGTTGCACGGGCGGCCTTTATGCAGATCCTGTAGAATGCGGATGAGACGAAAGTGACATCCTTGAGATCAAACACCGTCGGCAGACGCTTGCGGAGAACATTATCAAAAACATCGTTCTCAATCTTCGTCGAGTTCGCAGTATCCATGCGCCCTTCAAACCGACAGATCAGCTTCCCATCTGCTTCTCCATATGTGACCATATTTGAACCTGATATTTATAGGTTTATACAACTCCAAAAACGTGCATTCCCGAGTTATATCAGGCTCAAATATGCCTTAAGATAGTTTATTTTTCCAGTAGGCTGGAAAAATATGACTATCTTGTCACCTGGCTCTTGCAGAGGGCAATAAGTTCGTTGACATCGGCTGTAGCCAGGCATTCGACCGTGTCCGCCGCGCCATAGTAGATCTTGACTTCACCGGAATCCTCGAGGATCATTCCTCCGGGGAAGATGACATCGTTTCGATATCCGCCGTCCACCTCATAAGGCGCTTCAGGAGCAATCAGGGGTTCCTTGCAGATGCCTTTCACGATCCATGGCTTCTCAAGATCAAGCAGCATGATTCCACCGGTATATCGCTTCTGCCATTTCTCCTCCCATCCGTTCTTGCCACGGGTATTGTCGCGGTCAACAGCATGGAATGTCGTCAGCCAGCCCTGTTTGGTCTCAACTGGCGGGGCCGCAGGACCGATCTTGTCGTTTGCAAAAGGAACATCCTCGACGCCAAGGACGAGATTCGAGTTGCCCCAGTATTTCATGTCGGGAGAATCAGACATCCAGATGTCAAAGCGGTCGCGTCCACCACGGCTGTATACCGGGAATGGACGTTCGAGCCTGACATATTTCCCATTTACCTTCTTCGGAAACAGCACCATATTGCGGTTGTCGGGAACGGTCAGGGAAAGCACTTCGAACTTTTCGAAGTCATCAGTAACGGCAATTCCTCCGCGGAGCCCGTGTTTCGTATCAACGGCAAAGCACATATAACATCTTCCATCAATCACGGTAAGGCGCGGATCATAGGCGCGGATGTTCTCCTTGTCCTCGAGCTTGAAACAGGGTTTCGGCGTAACATTCCATTTTATTCCATCCTTGCTATATGCCAAACCGATGTTCGTACCTTCGAGCTTATGATTCTCAAGGGAGCCGTAATCATTGCGGAAGACCATTACATACTGTCCGTTGAACTTTGTTATCCCGGCATTGAATACAAGACCCGCCTTGTATGGGACATCCTTGTCTGAAAGAACCGGATTACCGCTGTATCTCTTGATTACCTTGGAAGAAAAAAGCTTTTCACTCATTTGCAGTTTCCCTTTCTTTTTTGAGCATTATATTAACCATTATACCATATCTCAGCTACAACATATTTGACTAAATATGATACTATATTGATATTTTTCCGCTTTCGCGGAAAAATATATTAAGGAAAGTGGTACAGGCGTCCCGCCTGTAATTCAGAAAGGCTCATGACAAAATCAAAACTCACAAAAGTCTCGGGTGTTCCGGCAAAATACATGTATTTCGCCAGATTCGAGAAAAGTAGACCGAGATATTATTTCGGTCCGCACAGGCACCACGATTTTTATGAAATCACCTATGTGGAATCAGGCAGGCTTACAAACAAGGTCAATGAAAGTACCATAATCCTTTCAACTGGTGAGCTTCTTCTCGTAAAGAAGGGAGACATCCACGAGGTTTCCGGGGAAAATGTCGATTTCATCAATCTTGTGTTCCCGGCCAGGGAAATTGACAATCTCCTGCATGATATGAAAGGAGAGACAGGATTATTTGATTTTGAAAGGATTCCTGTCGCAACAGTTCCTGAAAACGAGAGGTTGCATTTCGAGTCATCAATGAAAAACCTTATGGATGTGCACGGAAAACCTCAGGCGCTCCTGGCTTTCAGGATATTCCTATACCGTACCCTAATGGAATATTTCTTTCCGGTATCGAGCCACCACGTGAATGCGGACGATATGCCTGACTGGATGGTCAAATGCCTGAACACAATCCATCTCGGAGGAGAAAGGAACTGGACATTGGAAGAAATACGCAAGACCTGTGGCAGGAGCAAGGAACATATCTGCAGGGCGTTCAGAAAGCATCTCGGCATGACACCTTCGCAGGTGATCAACGGCTATCGGCTTGAACGCGCCGACAGGCTTCTTCGCTTCACAAACCAGACCGTCTCGGAGATCAGTACTGGAACCGACTTCAACAACCTCAGCTATTTCAACAGGTTATTCTTGATGAAATTCGGAACTTCTCCGGTCAAATACAGGAAGTTGCACAGGTTTTCGTAAAGGGTACCTCTAAAAATTCACACATGGCGCGTTGCGGAAGATTTTTGATAGGTCAAAGAGAATTTCTGACTGGAGGCGTATCTAAGGCGATACGCCGAAGAAAGAAGTTTCTTCTTTGAGCCAAAAAGATCCGCAACCCGGAGGGCAAAAGATACTTATGGATTCTGGCTTCGTCAACATCCGCTCTCGCATACCACCTTGGGTATGCTCTCGAGATTTTTCCTCGCCATCTCTCCATAAATTACTTTTGCGCGCCATTTGTCAATTTTTAGAGGTGCCCTAAATATATCAGCGTCCGCCAACAACAAATTCCCGTATCCCCTTTGCGAATTCTGCAAGAGGGATATTCGCCGGCGCACCATCGTGCAACTGCGGATCAAATGCCCAGACAAAACCAAGAAGTCTATAATCCTTTGCACGTTTCAAAGTAATCGAAAACTGCTCCCTGGTTCCGGGACCGGTGTTTTCCCCCCAGACATCTAATTTGGGCTGGTGTTCCTGTGCGAGCGAAGAAAGGAATTGGATCGGTGACCATGATGCAATATTCGTCTTCGAATCCGCATCCGCCGGCATTGTCTTGGCATCGATCCAGGTGCAGTAGACGATCACCCCGGGATCCTTTATTCCATTTATAAACCTGCCGAAATCAAATCCTCTCTGTATCTCACCGTTGATCTCCGGGCTTGTCCTCCCGGATAAATCTCCTTTGACGGCAGCCTCTATCCAGCCGGGCCTGATCCCCCATGACGGATACATCATACACAGGCGTCCGGAAAAATGTTTACGGACAGTCGTGATCTGCCAGTCATGGAAGTTCTGCATCGCTCCGAGATACCAATCAAGGAATTTTCCGGCTTCATCGGATGGAGAAGTATCTCCCGGCTTCCATCCAGGAACTGGACACACCGGAATTCCAATAGGCAAACCATGCCTTTTCCCCTGTGCAATATCATCGAAAGCCCAGTAGCAGTTGGTCTGTTCAGTACCACTTTGCTTGGATTTGAAACGATGAAACGGGAAGTTCAACTCCCCGTAATATCCCCAGCCAAGCCTTACGCTATGGAAATCCGTACCGAACTCCTTGAAGAAGTGTTCGACATATTTCTCAATGCATTCGCGATTGGCCTGCACAAAGACGGCATTGAATCCGTTGCTTCCGGGATTTTCACCAACGTATTCATTGCCGTATTGGTTCTTATATCGGCTGTTTGGAAGACTGAAGACCCAGGACGGCGGATACTGTAGTCCGAAATCAACCGATATCAGCATTCCCGCATCCCGAAACCCATCAATTTCCTTCCTAACCTTTTCCGCTGCGTCTGCAGACCATTTGCCTTCCTGTGGCTCGAGCTGATTCCAGCCGACGCTGAGCACGGCGACATTTATTCCGGCCTCACGATCCATCTTCACCTTGTCCTGCTTCATCTGCAGGGAACCGATAAGGAGTTCCCCGGAAAAAACACAGTAGGAGACAATCATCAGGACGAAAGTTGATAGAATTTTTATTTTCATGATGTCTGTAAGATAGTCCGGAATTTGAAGGGAAGCAATGTTTTGAGGACCGCTTCAATACTCTCCCGCGTCATCATTAAAAAAAAAATTCATTTTTTCAGGAATCTTTTCTTGACTTTCATTAATACGACATTATCGTAATATATAACGATATAATAGTAATTATGGTGAAAGTGAGCGTGAGATCATGATAAAATCCGTAGTAAAAGCGATAGATATAATGGAACTGCTGGCCGGAAAAGGCGGAAGCATGACCTTGTCCGAGCTGTCCTCCAAATTGTCCCAGAATGTCAATACCGTAAAGGGCCTGCTGAACACCCTGATGTCGAAAGGATACGTAAAGCAGGATGAGCAAAGAGGCGCCTACAGCCTCGGATGGCGTGTGCAGTATCTCGCAGAGGGACTTGCCTCAGAGGCTTCGCTCAAAAGCACTGTCCATCCCTATCTCGAGAAACTGCATGATCTTTCAGGCAAAGAAGCGGTTTACTGCAGCCTTGTCTCAGGACGACAGTTCATGTGCCTTGACTATATTGACAGTGATCATGAGCTTGGGATCCATCCCGGCAAGGCATACGTCATCACAGGAAACCTGCACATATATTCTCAGGGCAAGCTGATACTGGCAAATCTTACGGATGAGGAGCTTGAAAGGTATTTGAAAACAGAAAAGCTTTCTTCATTTACGAATAACACCGTAACAAGCCAAAATTCCCTGCGCAAGGAACTTAAGGATATCCGGAAAAGGAACCTGTCCATTGTCAAGGACGAGGGAGCAGTCGGTATTTCTTCGATCGCCTCCGGGATATTCAATGCGGAACCTCGTCTGGTTGCGACTATCGCAGTTTCTTTCCCTACTGACCGTCTCCCCTCTGATTATAATAAGAATATCGGCATGGCTTTGGTCAAGTTTGCCGATGAGATAATTGGAAAATTAAAGAAAGGATCTCGTTAATGAAAAAGATAGTTGAGCCTGCAAAAGAGATTCCAGTTACCGAAGAATGCGATATCTGCGTCATTGGAGGAAGCTGTACCGGCGTGTTCGCGGCAGTCAGGGCCGCCAGGCTTGGCGCGAAGGTCGTAATCATCGAGAAAATGAATTCATTCGGCGGTGTCGCAACCCAGGGGCTGGTGAACTACTGGCACAGCCAGTACGATACGGAATTCAAGAAACAGATCGCCGCCGGCATGAGCCTGGAGGTAGTGGAACGGCTCGGAAAGAGAAATGCTGTTGTTGAGATCAAGGAATGCCCCCACAAGGCCTTCATGTTCAATTCCGAAGAACTGAAGATCGAACTTGACGAAATCATTACCGAAAATAAGAACATTGTCCCGTTCCTCCATACACATTTCGCCGCTCCGTTTGTTGAAGACGGCAAGCTCAAGGCTGTATTCGTGGAAAATAAGGATGGACGTCAGGCGATCAGGGCGAAGGTGTTTATCGATGCCAGCGGCGATGGGGATCTTGCATTCCGGATGGGAGTGCCGTTTGTATTGGACGAATTCCTTCAGCCCCCTACCACCTGCGCGAAGATCAGGAACCTCTGCCCGGAAGGCGTCAATTTGCATGAAACCATCAAGGCCCACTACGAGGAGTTCGGATTGGAAAGGGATTGCGGCTGGAGCGGTGATATCCCCGGCTGCAAAGATATCCGGATGTATGCCGAGACCCATGTCTTCAATACCAACGCCTCTGATGCTAGGCAGCTGACAAATGCTGAGATCAAGGGACGTCGCCAGACTCGTGCAATCATGGACATTTTCAGAAAATATGCGCCCTCTGAAAATATGATGCTGTTAAGCCTGGCTTCTCATATCGGAATCCGCGAAACCCGCAGGTTTATCGGCGAATATCGCCTGACCGAGGAGGATGTTCTTGAGGGAAAAAGTTTTGATGACACGATCGCAAACGGCAGCTACCGGGTCGATGTCCATAACAAGGAGAATGGCGGATTCCTGTTCAAATATCTTGATGGCCGACAGGAAAACTTCACATTCTTCGGAATGGAGAAAGGTCGCTGGCGCCCTGAAAGAAAGGTTAATCCCACATTCTATCAGATCCCCTACCGCACTATGGTGAACAGCAAGGTCGATAATCTTATCTTCGCCGGCAGGACAGTGTCCACCGACAAGGCCGCTTTCGGTGCGGTCCGCGTGATGATCAATCTGAACCAGACCGGGGAAGCCGCCGGAGTCGCTGCAGTACAGGCAATGGATTCAGGAAAGAAAGTGTGCGACATCGATACCGAAAAACTCCGTAAAACCCTCAAGGCCGGAGGTTCGATTCTCCTTTAAGAGATATTCCTACATGTCCAGTTTGAGAGTAATTTGAGCTCCGTCATTGGGAAGCTTGAGCTTCTCGGTATTGATTTTTGCCGTCCTTGGAACTGCTTTTCATCCGTTCCATTTCCAGGTCGGCCCTTCAGCGACAACCTCATTATACAGGTCTGTCATCTTCTTCTGCAATTTTTCAAGGATCTCCGGTTTTTCCTTAGCAAGATTTTTGGTCTGTCCAATGTCTTCCCTGATGTTGTATAGTTCAAATTTTTCCAACTTCGCATTCTTTATGTATTCCATTGCAGCTGGGGTGATCCCATGCGCAAGCCGGGATTCCGGTTTGTTGATATATCCGACTAAATTCCAGTCACCATCGCGAATGGCGACAGCAGGAGCCGATTTGTAGAGAAACCAAAACAGAGGAACTTTGCGTTCAATTTTTCCCGACGAAAAGAGAGGAAGCAAGCTGGTTCCGTCAATTTTACGGTCTTTGGGCTGCTGTATTCCGGCAATTTCGCAGAAGGTGGGCAGAATGTCGACTCCACCGGCTGGTTCCCGGCAGATCGTCCCTGCCTTGACATGTCCTGGCCATCTGATGACGGCCGGAACTCTCATTCCTCCGTCCCACAAATCAGCTTTTTCGCCACGCAGTGGTACGTTGTCGAGATGCTGTCTGCTGCCGTTGTCGGAGTAAAACAAGACGATTGTATTGTCACTCAATCCGGCTTCGTCGAGATGTTTCAGGAGCCTCCCTGCGGCCAGATCCATGTTCTCAACATTGGCGAAATATGTCGGCATGAGGGCTTCCATCTTCTTTTTGTTTTCATCGGTCATTTTTTCAGTGCACTTGAAATCCTTATGTCGTTCCACCAGTTCCGGAGGAGATGCCAGAGGTACGTGCGGCTCATGGAAGCAGACATACATGAAGAAGGGATTGTCCTTGTCCTTTCGCTCCTTTATCCACCTGATCCCTTCGTCAACAACAAGCTGGCATGAATAGCCCTTCAATGGTCCCACAGGTTTTCCATTCATGAGAAAATTCGTCGGATCTTTATGGCTGGGCAGCGCATTGTTCGTAGTACCGTAGGAATGGTCGAAACCGAAATCCTTCGGCTGCGGCTGGGAAGCTTGTTCCTTGGTTCCGCTTCCTGCTCCTGAAAGATGACTCAGGTGCCATTTCCCCACATGGCAGGTCGAATATCCCTGCTTTTTCAGTAGTTGAGCTATCGTGACTTCAGTTGCCGGCAGGTGCATAGGAGCATCCTTCTCCTTGTCTCCGTCAGCGGGAATGTAGCTGTAAACGCCGCTACGGGTGGGAATGCGCCCTGTCATCAAACCCGCACGCGAAGGCGAGCATATTGGAGCGGCTGCATAGAAGTCAGTGAACTTCATGCCTTGCTCGGCAAGCTTGTCAAGATTCGGGGTCTTGATATATTCGCTTCCGAAACAGCTCATGTCTGAATAACCCTGATCATCCGAAAGCATGACAACTATGTTGGGTTTCCTCCCTGATTCCCCGGGGGCAGCCCAGGATATATC
>CAZRKP010000011.1:0-128234 GCA_964600895.1 uncultured Victivallis sp. | reverse complement strand
TGGGCACTTCTATTGTCCGGAATACAGCAATGATCCCGCCGATGTTCATCCAAATCTCGAGGCGGGTGAAACCATGCTTGCAAAAGGTTTTTTGCTTGTGCTCAAGGAAGCCTTCGCCCAAAAGACCCCTGACGCAGTGAATGTCAAGGCAACTGTTAAGACCGAAGAGGCAAAGGCGCCCAAAACTGTTGCTGAGACAGTGTCTCCAGATAGTCCTGACTACAAGGCTGTCAGGGGCATACTCGATGCAAACAAGCTCACAAAGAAGAAAGTTGAAAATGTGGCTGTGGTCAGCAATGGCAGGATAACCGAACTGTTCCTTCAGGAAGGAGGCATATCTGAACTCACTGATGATATTGGCAAGCTTACCGCCCTGAAGAAACTGCATTTGTATGGGGACCGCAGTCTTTCATATCCTCTCCTTAAGAAAATATCGCCTGCGATTGGAAAGTGCACCGAGCTCGAGGAGCTTCTTCTGAACCAGAATGATCTCAGCAGTCTGCCTGATGAAATTGTAAATCTTAAGAAGCTCAAGAACCTTTCACTCGGCGACAATCATCTAAAAGGATTGTCCCCAGCCATCCTCGAGTGGGCAAAACGCTACGATCCCAAGGGAGTCGAGAATCAAAAAGGCAACTGAGCAACTGCAGGGGAGAGAGTTCATTTTTGAGTTTGACTTAATCACCTAAATATCGTAACTTCGTATCGGTCAAGTTAAATCAAAATCCAATTGTTTCATATTTTGAAAGGGGAGTTTTTATGTCCAGCAAGTCTGAAATGATCAGCAAGCTCATCGGGAAAATGACACTTGAACAGAAGGTCGGACAGTGTTTCGTGATCGGGTTCACTGGCACAATGATCACGCCAACAATCATAGAGAGGATAAAGAGATACTGCCCTGCCGGAATACGCTGCGGGCTGACGTTCAGGATCAAGACCGCCTACTACGATCCCTACGCGACATCTCCGAAATTCGCCCACAGAGTCATTCGCTATCCTACCGGAACTGTCAAGGACTTCGTACCCGGACTTCCGGTACAGTATTGCACCAACGAAGAATACTGTGAGTTTCTTAATACGATGAAAAAAGCGGCTCTCAACAATGATCTCGGGATTCCGGTGCACATCACGATGGACATGGAAGGCGATGCGAGCGCGGATTATCCGCGAGATGGAATCAGATTCTTCCCTTCATGTGGCGGAATAGGCCGCACAGGAGATACGAAGCTTGCACATGATGTGGCGTGGGCTGTCGCGCGAGAATTGACCTCTCTCGGGGTCAGCTGGCTCCATTCGCCTGTGATCGATGTCAACACTGAGCCGATGAATCCAGAGATCGGGATTAGGAGCTATTCCGAGAAGACTAAAGAAGTGGTGAAATTTGTGTCGGCGGCATTGAAAGGATTCAAGGAAGGAGGAATCGTTGCGACAGGCAAGCATTATCCCGGACGCGGAGCCTCCTCCCAGGATGCGCATCATGGTCTGCCGGTTATCAAGCTTTCAAGGAAGAAGATGATGGAAGATCACATCAGTCCTTACGCCGAAATGATCGATAAGGGTATTCCGCTTCCGTGCGTGATGACAGCGCATACTGCATATCCTGCAATTGATCCGTCCGGACTTCCGGCATCGCTGTCAAAGATTTTCATTACTGACATCCTGAAGAACGAACTCGGATTCAAGGGAACAGTGACCACCGATGATATCACGATGGGTGGAATCGCCGCGAAGTTTGAGATCGTCGAAGCCTGTCTCAGATCATTGAATGCCGGAAACGATCTGATCCTCCTCAGGGAGGAAAGCCCGTTGATCGATGAAGTTATCCCCGGACTTGTGAAGGCTGTGAAGAATGGAAAGCTGAAGGAATCGAGGCTTGATGAGGCGATAACAAGAACGTTGTCGGTGAAATACGATTATGGCTTCTTCAAGAACGGTGGAATCCGGGATGTGAAGAAGGCGAGTGACGGCATCAGGGATCCTAAGGTGATTAACATTGCGAGATCCGCAGCGAAGAAGGTGCAGGTCATCCTTCGTGACAAGCAGAAGCTGCTGCCTGTCGCCAAATCGAAGAAGGTCCTCCTCATCGAACAGATCAATCCCCTGCACAGGCTGGTGAACACGCAGGAATGCCATCCATCGCTACTTTGGGAGCAAATGCTGAAGTATTCCGACAACGTGATCAACGTCGAGACCTCGATGGACTTCAGCGAGGACGACGTAAAGAGGATCAAGAAGCGTCTTGGCGAGGCGGAACTGATAGTTGCGACGAACTACTATTTCCGCAGGTCGGCTGATGGCGGAGATTTCATCCAGCGCCTCCACAAGATGACGAAGAAGCCGATAATCGTCGTGGCGAACACGCATTACCCGCAGGCTGTGAAGCCGGAATTCAAGACGGTGATCCTGACCTACGGTTCGTCACCGGAATGCTACGCGGAGGCTGCAAAGGCGATATTCAAGAAATAAATTTTCCCGTCCCTGAAAATTTATTTGTCGTCTTTTGGACGTCGACCGCGGATCTTCCTGTACTGCCGGCTGAAGTAGTTGCTGTCGGTGAATCCCGAGGCGAACGCAGCCTCCTTCACGGAGATTTCTCCGTCCCTGAGCAGTTTCGACGCGTGCGAAATCCGCAGGCGGAGCTGGTAGTCTATCGGGGATGACCCGGTGGACTTCTTGAAGGCGCGGAAAAAAGTGCTGCGGGACATCGATGACATCTTCAGCAGATGCGGTATGTCCAACGGCTCGCGGAAATGCTGCTCAATATGGCTTATCACGTTTGCGAACCTCATCATAGGGCTCTGGCTTTTTTCATATAGCTTTGAGTAACACCTCGACAGGAATCCTGCCAGACGCATGAAATGTGCGGTCGCCATGAATTCGTATCCCGGCGTCCGTCTCTTGGTTTCATTTGCTATGTCTTCTATTATTCCTGAGGCGTGGGCAAGTTGTTCAGGTGTAAGCTGGAGACGGTGCTTGAAGCGGTCCTGCCCTCTGATCTCGGGCTGTATCATGAACAGTGCGTGGTATCCCGGAAGCTTCTTGAGTTCCCCTCTCGGCATATTCATGGCATCGAGATGGAAGAGGATGTTGACAATGTGCATGTTCACAGTGTCTCTATAACCATGGCTGCGGCCCTTGCGGATGATGAACACGTCTCCGGCGAAGATTTCGTATGATTCATTCTCCGTGAAATGGACTCCCTTTCCCCTCTGAATCACCACGAGCTCATCGAATCCGTGTCCGTGCAGGCTGGTAGGCCCCTGCGGATACTGCAGGTTTATCTCGAGGGGGAACCCCTCCTGGAACCTTCTGTCTAGCTGGCGTGGCATGAAGGTAATTGAGTTTGGAAAAGGATGGTTTTCAAATGACTCAAAGGACAAAAAAGACCCAAAGGACATGAAAAATATGGAAAATAGAAAATAATGAAGTAATTTGTATTGTCTTTTGTCCTTTGAGTCTTTTTAGTCATTTTCAAGGTGTCGCATGCCAGCTTGCTTCATTCCACCTCATGGTGGTTATAAAAATCTCCTTTCCTATAAGAAATCACTAATAGTCTATCAGGCGACGGTCTATTTCTGCGACCGATTCTATAAAAAAAGCGATCGCACCTATGATCAGATGATCCAGGCCGCCAGGTCTGGAAAGCAGAACATCATAGAAGGCAGTATGGCTTCCGCAACTTCCAAGGAAACTGAATTGAAGCTGACTAACGTCGCCAGAGCCAGTCTGGAAGAGCTTCTAGAGGATTATCGTGATTTCCTCAGGAACAGGAAACTCGAGGAATGGCAGAAGGATCACCGTTATACGAAACGTCTCCGTGAACTCAACCGCAAGCCCGATGCAGATTATGAAACCTTCCGTAAGGGCATAGAGAATCCGGATCCTGCGATTTCCGCAAATGTGATTATCGGCCTTATCAAGGTCACCAACACCCTTCTGGACAATCAGATAAGATGCCTCGAAAAGGATTTCATTGAAAATGGTGGTATTCGTGAAAGAATGTTCCAGGCAAGGCTGAAATACCGGAAAGAACAACAGTAGCTCTCCAAATCACCTTCTTGTCTTTTATGTCCCTTGTGTCATTTATGTCGTTTGATTGCCATGAGATTATCGTGCTAATAAATGAGACTCAAGTTAAGGAAGGGATTGATTGTCCAGCTAAAATATGCTTCATGAACAAAAAGCACTAATGTGCTTAAATAAGGAAAGGATATTGGAGATGAAAGAAGATAATGGCAAGTTCATGAATCCAGACTCTCAGTACCGGGGCAAGCCTTTCTGGGCGTGGAACGGAAAACTACAGGAGCGCGAACTCCGCCGGCAGTTGGACGTGATGAAGGAGATGGGGCTGGGCGGGGCATTCATGCATTCCCGTACCGGACTTGATACAGCATATCTTTCTGAAGAATGGTTCAAACTCGTCAAGGCATGCGCCGACCAGTGCCAGAAGAACGGGATGGAAGCCTGGATGTATGACGAGGACCGCTGGCCGTCCGGAGCCGCAGGCGGACTTGTCACCAAGAATCCCAAATATCGCCTCCGCATGCTGAGGATGTCGATCTCCGATTCGAAGAGCTACAAGGCTCAGGGTGGAGAACTCGCCGTATTCATAGCCAAGATGAAGGGCAACCAGCTGGTAAGCTACCGGAAGGCGCAATCCGTAAGAAAACCCGATGCCACTGCAGATGAAAGGATATTGTCATTCAAAGTACAGACTGAAGACAACTCTCCGTGGTACAACGGATACACTTATCTTGACACGATGTCCGGCGAAGCCGTGAAGCAGTTCATCAAGACCACGCATGATGCCTATGCGAAGAACTGCAGGAAGGATTTTGGCAAGCTCATGCCCGGAATTTTCACCGACGAACCAAACTACGGGCATCTCTCCGCGAACAAGAACGGCGTGAAGCTCCCATGGACGGGAAAACTACTCCAGACCTTCAAAAAGAATTACGGTTATGATCTCAGTGACAAGCTTCCTGAAGTGGTATTCAGGTTCAACAATGAGGACTTCTCGAAGGCACGCCACGACTATTTCGAGACCTGCACCTCGCTGTTCACCGGAAGTTTCGGAAAGATGATCTATGACTGGTGTGAAAAGAACAAGGTCGCTTTCACAGGTCATGTCCTCTCTGAGGAATCCCTCCAGTCGCAGACCCGGGTGGTCGGCGCCGCAATGAGATTCTACGAATATATGCAGGCGCCGGGGATAGACATCCTCTGTGCGCAAGGACTTACCCGTGAAGGAGCCCCAAAACCGGAATATCTTACCGCGAAACAGTGCAGCTCCGTGCTTGACCAGTTCGGCAGGAAATGGATGTTGAGTGAACTTTACGGATGTACGGGATGGCATTTTACTTTCGCTGAGCACAAGGCTGTAGGCGACTGGCAGGCCGCTCTAGGTGTCAATCTCCGCTGCCAGCATCTCTCCTGGTACACGATGGAAGGAGAGGCAAAACGCGATTATCCAGCTTCAATATTCTTCCATTCGCCATGGTGGAGGGATTATCCGGTAGTTGAGGATTATTTCTCAAGGGTGAACTATATGCTGACACAGGGCAGGGCGGTCAGGGATCTTGCAATAATCCATCCGATCGAAAGCGCCTGGGGCCTGGCATACCAGCAGATGATCGACTGTGGCTGGGACTTCCCGCAGGGGAAGGACGGCGAAAAGAAACAGCCTTTGCTCGATCTTGACGCGAACCTTAAGCAGGTCCAGCAGATCCTCCTCGAAGAGCATTTCGACTTCGAGTACCTTGACGAGGACATCCTCTCACGCCACGGGAAGGTCAAGGACGGCAAGCTCAACCTTGTAAAGTCCTCATACGGCACAGTTGTTGTTCCTCCGGCTTATACGCTGAGGAAGAGCACCTGCGATATTCTTGCGAAATTCGCAGAGGCAGGCGGGAAAGTTATATTCGTAGAACCGATACCGGCGCTGGTTAACGCAGAGAAATGCGATTGCATCAAGGACCTTGTTGCGAAATGCGCAAAGGTCGGCCTTGAGAGGAATGCCATCGTCAAAGCCGTTTCGAAGGGCAATGCGATCAGGAGGATCTCCGTCAAGAACGCCGAGGGCAAGGAATACAATCCATGCCTCTACATGATGAGGCAGGACAAGAATGGACGCACGGTCGTCTTCCTCTGCCACACGCTCCAGGATGTCGATTCCGGGGAGCTGACAATTGAGATTCCGGTCGACGGGGTCGCCCAGGAATGGGATGCGATCACAGGCGATGTCTATCTCGCCGATTCGCAGAAGACTTCTTCAGGCGTGAAAATCAAGACTGTTCTTTACGGATATGGAAGCAGACTTTTCGTGGTCGATCCGAAGGCCGATGCCTCGTTGAAGAAACGTCCTGGCACCAAGGAGACCGGCAAACAGAAGATCAGCTGTGGAAATATCGATATCTTCAGGGATGAACCGAATGCATTCCCGCTTGATGCGCCAGAATATTCTGTCAACGGTGGCGAATGGAAGAAGGAAAAGGACATTCTGAAGGTGGACAATGCCATACGCGACATCGGGAAATGGGCGCACCGCGGCGGTTCGATGTGCCAGCCATGGGCGCAGAAGGAGACGTCCGAAGCCAAAAAGCTCAATCTCGGTCTCCGCTATATGTTCGAGGTTGAGGAAGTTCCTGCGAGCCCGTGCCATCTTGTAATGGAAAGGCCGGAGAAATTCTCCATTGTTCTCAATGGTTATGAACTGAAGCATGATGAGGGGGAGGGATGGTGGATTGACACCTCCTTCAAGAAGCTGCTTGTTCCCTCAAGAATTCTTAAGAAGGGCAGGAATGAACTTATGCTGACGACCAGATATGGGCAGAAGGACAACCTGGAATGCATGTATTTCACCGGCGAATTCGGTTTCAAGTGGGGCAACGGAAATTGTCCAGTGATAACAAAACTCCCGACCACTTTGAAGATCGGCGACTGGTGTGAACAGGGATTTGCCTGCTATTCCGGTGCGATGAGCTACTCGATGGAAATAGATGTCAACACCGAATCCGGCAGGAGGATAGTTCTGGAAGTTCCGGAATGGAAAGGTGCTCTCGTGAAGGTGCATGTGAACGGCAAAAAGGCCGGCAATATCGCATGGAGGCCTTATGAGATCGACATCACGAACTTTGTGGACAGCGGAAGGAACCGCATAGATATCGAGGTCGTAGGAACGAGAAGGAATCTTCTTGGCCCGCTCCACAATAACGTCAGGTATCCGAACTGGACAGGCCCCTGGGACTTCAAGAGGGATGAGAGCTGGACGAACGACTATGTCAAGCTTCCTTACGGACTCATGGGAGAGCCGTCTATATCAGTAAGGGAGTAGCATTGGACATGTGCCGGAGTGCCGGTGTCTCGGCGTAACGGCGAGAAATAGGAATAAGAGCCCGTCATGGCATGAGCCGTGACGGGCTTTTTCATTACCTCCTTGACAAATGACATGTTGATGCTAATATGTAATAGTCTAAAACATTATTAGCATGATTGGGAGGTGGAATATGAGGGGACTTACGGACAAGCAGAGGGGCATGCTCGATTTCATAGAGAAGTTTTCGGATTCGAAAGGGATGGCTCCGACCGTCTATGAGATCGCCGACTATTTCAAGATAAAGACATCGACCGTCTTCGCGCATCTGCAGGCCCTGCAGAAGAAGAAGTTCATCACCAGGACATCACAGGCTAGGAGCATCGCGCTTTTCGGGAAACGCAAGCAGCACCGCCACACATCCTTTATCCTCGCGGTTCCACTTCTCGGAAGGATAAGCGCAGGCCTTCCTCTTGATGCCCCGGAACTGAAGGAGGGAGAAGTCTATTGCGACTCGTCAATGTTCAAGGGAGAGGACACAAGCAGACTTTTCGCGCTGAGGATAAATGGTGACAGCATGAAGGATCTCGGAATCCTTGATGGTGACTACGTTATAGTCAGAAAGACCGTCATGGCTCAGGCAGGAGACATAGTGGTTGCCCTTGCCAGGGATGAAAGCACCGTCAAGAGTTATTTTCCCAAGGGTGACAAGGTGATGCTGAAGCCTGCGAACACCAAGTTCAAGATACAGACGTATAATGCCGATGAAGTGCAGATACAGGGGAAGGTGATAGGTCTCCAGAGGAGCTTTGCCTGATCATTTGAACTTGTCGAAAGGTGTTGTCTTCTTTCTCCTGCCCTGTTCGTCAAGGGCCTTTACATACTCGTCGTATAACCTTTTTTCAAGCTCCTTGGAGGGCTTGTAGCAGGATACCAGGTCCCTGACGATCTTCTCGCTGGCGAAGTTTATTTTCGCGAGATTGCTCCTCTTGGTGAAAGACCAGGAATTGGAATTGAGTATTTTCACGGCATCATAGAATGTTGTGACGTCCTCGAGCCATTCGATCTCGCTTATCTTTAGCCCACGGTATACGATCTTATTGTCCTTGAAGTAGGAAACGTGCTTCTCGTATGCCCTCTGGTACATGTCCCTGATGGCCTCCTCGGAAATCCCGGTACTGGCAAGACCGAAAACTGAACTGCTGCTCACATTGAAAGATGTGAAGTTGCACAGGTGTATCCTGATAAGTTGGCGCTCTTCGTCGACTTCTGTGTCCCAGACGTTGGGCAGCTTGTTGAGGTGCTCGGAAACAGCCTTCAGCATTGTCTTATCCTGTGGAGGATTGGGCCCCTTGTACAAGGATTCATAATATGAGAAGGTGCCGTCTATGAACTCGGTGAGCGCATCGCTCTCACACCACATGCTAATGTTGGGGATTTCTGGAGGACTGTCTAGGTTCTTCTCATTGATGGATTTCCACTTCATCGGACCAATGACCATGATGTCATTGATATGAAGGGAAAGGCCGGTACGCCTGACCACGTATGGCGGGGGGACGTATCTGCCTTTGTAGATGAAATATCCGGTATTTATCGGCTTACTGGACTCCTCGCCGAATATCTCAGTGCGGAACAGCACGGGATCTATCTTTTCAGGAATGGAGTAATCCACTTTCCTGCCAAGAGGAAATACTCCGCATCCGGAAGTGATGACGCAGGTTGATGCGATTGCGAGAACCGCAGAAATCCTTGCGATCAATTGTGAAATATGAATCATAATTCTGCTACCAGAGCCTTCGGTCAAGGGTCCTGTATTGTACGGCCTCGAAAATATACTCCTGCTTCACGTTTTCGGAAGAATCCAGATCCGCGATTGTCCTGGCGACCCTCAGGATCTTGTCATATGCCCTGGCGCTCAACTGGAGTTCCTTGATCGAGTGCCTGAGATATGACTGGCTTTCCTTATCGAGCGAACAGTACTGCTGTATATGTGATTGTTCCATCTGTGAATTGCAGAATATCCCGGAATTCTCATAACGCACTTGCTGGACATTTCTGGCCGATGACACCCTCCTGCGGATTTCGCAGGACGGTTCTCCTGCCGGTGCCTTGAGAAGTTCATCATCGCTCAGAGGGAGAAGTTCCACATGGATGTCGATCCTGTCCAGCAATGGACCGGATATCTTGCTCCTGTACCTCTGGATCTGTGGAGGCGTGCACCTGCATACCCTCTGCACGTTGCCATAATGTCCGCAAGGACACGGATTCATGGCGGAGATGAGCATTATCCGGGCGGGAAACACAAATGAACCGGAGGCTCGGGAGACGGTTACCATTCCGTTTTCGAGCGGTTGGCGCATCACTTCAAGCACGTTCCTCTTGAATTCCGGCAGCTCGTCGAGGAAGAGCACTCCGTTGTGTGCAAGGCTCAGTTCTCCTGGCGTCGGCACACTCTGTCCGCCGAAAAGTCCCACGTCGCTGATTGTATGGTGAGGTGAGCGAAATGGACGCTGTGTGAGGATTGGCGATTCCGGGGGAAGGAGTCCCATGATGCTGTGGATCTTGCTGACCTCCAGCGCTTCGTCGATGTGCATCGGAGGCAGGATCCCGGGAACTCGTTTCGCGAGCATGGACTTTCCTGTGCCTGGAGGACCTATCATGAGCACATTGTGTCCACCTGCCGCGGCGATTTCCAGCGCACGCTTCGCATAATTCTGTCCCTTCACTTCTGCAAAGTCAGGTTCGTTCTTGATCTTGGAAGCGATCAGTGCGTCTTCGACAGCCTCCTTATATGGTTCCTTGAAGTTCTGTCCCCCGAAAAAGTTCACGGCATCAATAAGGTTGTCAACCGGATACACTGGAACGTCTCCGGCGGCGACGGCGGCCTCCTGGGCATTCTGGACAGGGACAATTATTGAGTCGATCTTCCTGGATGTCTTTGCGTGAACGGCTATCGGAAGGACACCTTTAACCGGTCTTACCCCACCATTCAAGGCGAGTTCACCGACGATCATCGTCCTGGAAAGTTTCTCACGGTCGAGTTTGCCGGTGGTCGCTATCATGCATAGGGCTATCGGAAGATCGAAGGCCGCACCTTCCTTGCGGATGTCGGCCGGTGCAAGACCTACCACGGTGCTTCCGAAAGGATGCGTGTAACCACAACTCTGCAGAGCGGAACGTACCCTGTCACGGCTCTCCTTTATCGCGGTATCTGGCAGGCCTACGACGGATACCGTATTGTTCTCCCCTTGTCCAGTGGCGTTGACCTCGACCTCGACTGTATACGCATCCACGCCGTTTATGGCCGCTGAAAAAGTCCTTGCAAGCATTGTACAACCCCCAATATGAATTTGAAAAGGAATGAATTTACAATTTTATAATTCAGTATCAAGAGCGGATGCAAAAATTTTTCCTGAAGAGAAAATTTTATTTTCACTGCAGACAAGCTATATTCCATGTAATCCATAAAAGACTAACACAAGGAGTTCTGTATGAAATTGTTCTCTGCTTCAAGCGTCTTGGTCTCAATGCTGGTTTTCGCATCATGCGCCATATGCTTTGCCGCTGACGAAGCTGTAAAACCGCTCGTGAAGGGTGACAATATAGCTTTCTTCGGTGATTCCATCACCGCCCAAGGTGCTGGACCAAACGGGTACATCACTCTTTACATGAAGTCTGTACAGGCTGCACATCCGGACTTCAATCTTGCAAGTGTGCCTGCCGGGATCAGCGGACATAAGGTTCCCAACCTGCAGGCCCGTGTCGACAAGGATATCATCCAGAAGAAACCGACGATCGTCTATATCTACATCGGAATCAATGATGTCTGGCACAGCTTGAAAGGAAACGGGACATCAAAAGAAAAATATGAAGCTGGACTGAAGGATCTTATCTCCAAGATAACTGCTGCAGGTGCACGTGTAATACTCTGCACTCCTACTGTCATTGGTGAGAAGAAGAACGGTACCAACAAGCTTGACACAATGCTCGACGAGTACAGCGAGATAAGCCGCAAGGTCGCTGCCGACACCAAGACCCAGCTCTGCGATCTTCACAAGGCATTCCAGGACTATCTGAAGGACAAGAATCCGGATGACAAGGAAAAGGGCGTGCTTACCGGTGATGGTGTCCATCTGAATGCCGCCGGCAACAAGCTGGTCGCCCAGATGATGTTGAAGTGCGTCGGAGAGGAATTGAAGTAAAAGATACAAAATTCATTATTCAATTTAGGCCATGCAATCTCTGAGATTAGGTTCTGCGGGGATAAGAGGCGAGATAGGTTCGGCGCTGACGCCGACGCTTGTCATAAACTTCGCTTCAGCTTTCGGCACATACGTCGAGGACGGCAAGGTTGTTATCGGGCGCGATAGCCGCAACTCCTCACCCATGCTCCATATTGCCGTGACTTCTGCTTTGCAGAGCTGCGGGTGCAAGATAGTTGATGCCGGACTCTGTTCTGCGCCGTTCCTCCAGTTCCTCGTCCCGCACTTGAAAGCGGAAGGAGGACTTCTTATCGGTGCCGGACACCATCCTTCCGAATGGAACGCAATCGTGCCGATCGGCGAAAACGGCGCCTACCTCAACAACCTGCGGATACAGGAACTCCTTGACGTATATCATAACGGTCATTTCAGGAACTGCGCATGGAACAAGATCGGCAAAGTCGAACCTGTTCCAGAAAATGCCCATGAGAAGTATCTCGACAGGATATGTGGACTGCTTGACGCGACAGTCATTTCTTCCCGCAGGCTCAAGGTAATAGCAGATTTCTGCGGAGGGTCAGGATCTTGCCTTGCGAAAGGTTTTGCTGAACGGCTGGGCATAGAGTTAATTCCTCTCAACGACACCCCGACAGGCATACTCCCGCATGATCCGGAACCTCGCCCGAGAAGCAGTTTCCAGGTCAAGTCATTCATGAGCCACCTTAAGGCGGATATTGGATTTGTCTTCAACAGCGACATGAGTCGAACGGCCATAACCACAGATATCGGGGAAACTCTTTCCGAGGAATATACCTTTCCTCTTGTGGCTTCACATGTCCTGCTGAAAAACGCAGATCCCTCTTTGGTAATAACCAACTGGTGCACGACAAGGACTCTCGACGACGTTGTTGCCATGTGCAAGGGGAAGGTGGAGAAGACCAAGGTCGGGCAGGCTCCGATCATCGATGCCATGCTGGAGCTTGATGCGAAACTCGCAGGAGATGGCAGCGGGAGCGTGGCATTGAATGACTCTGTTCCGGCCTTTGACAGTTACCTGACCATGGGGCTCATACTCGAATCTATGGCTATCCGAAATGCTCGCTCTTCCGAACTCGCCGCTTCGATACCAAGGTACCATGTCATTAAAAGAAAGGTACAATGTCATTCATCTCACGCATATTCGCTTCTGAGGAACCTCAAAAGCCAGTTTCCCGGGGCTAAGATGACGGAGCACGATGGTTTCCGGTTCGACTGGAGCGACGGCTGGGTTCATCTCAGGGCTGCAATGACTGAACCGAGTATAAGGATGATCGTGGAGTGGCGCACGAAAGAGGAAGCGGAAGAAAGAGCACTGCAGGTAAGGAGCCTGCTGGAAAGACTTGTAGGATAGAAAATCAATGAATTTTCAACATCCAACATTGAACGTCCAACATCGAACTGAAGGAATTATTTCGAAGTTGAATGTTCGATATTCAAGGAATTCGTTATGAAGATGTCGACAAGCCTGAAGATAAGTGTCAGCGGGGTCCGCGGAGTCGTGGGCGAATCCCTGACACCTTCGCTGGTTGCGTATTTCGCAGCTACCTTCGGCGAGTATGTCGGTGGAGGACGGGTGCTGATCGCACGTGACACGAGACCGACGGGCACGATGTATGAGAACGCCGTTATCTCCGGCCTCCTTTCAGTCGGATGCCAGCCGCACATACTTGGAATAGTACCGACTCCTACATTGCAGATGGCTGTCGTGAAACTTCGGGCGAACGGCGGGATCATAATCAGCGCGAGCCATAATCCCGAGGAATGGAACGCGCTTAAGTTCGTGAATTCCTCAGGAATCTTTCTTAACCACAACGAGGCGGATGAACTTCTCGACATCTACAATCAGCCTTACACTAATTACGTTCCAGAAAGCGAATTTAGGCTCATTCATTTTGCAGAGAATCCTTTCGGGATCCACAAGGATAAGATATTCAGTCAGATCGATGCTGAACACATCCGAAGATCTAAGTTCAAGGTGGCAATCGATTGCTGCAATGGCGCCGGTGCACCCTATGCAAAGAGCTTCCTGGAGGAACTTGGCTGCGAGGTGACAGCAATCTTTACAGAAATAGACAAGGGCTTTGAAAGAACTCCGGAGCCAACCGCCAGAAATCTCGGTGCTTTGTCGAAAATCCTGCGCGAAGGAAAGTTCGATATTGGTTTTGCCCAGGATCCTGATGCCGACAGGCTTGTTGTGATGAACAGCAAAGGTGAGGCGCTCGGAGAACAGCTGACCCTTTTACTGGCGATAGCTCATATTCTTGATAAGACAAAGAAGCAGGGGAATGTAGTGGTCAACCTTGCCACTACGAAGGCGGTGGAGGATGTGGTTACCGCTGCAAAATCAACACTTTCATATTCGAAGATCGGAGAAATAAATGTCACCTCCGAGATGATCGCGAAGAAGGCGATAGCTGGAGGCGAGGGGGGCAGCGGTGGAGTCATCTGGCCTGCAGTGCATCATTGCCGTGACAGCTTTACCGGAATGGCTCTCATCCTGGAAATGATGGCGTCACGGGGTGAAAGCATCGAGGCGATAGTGAAATCACTGCCGAAATATTTTACCGTGAACAGGAAGCTTTCAACCTCCGGTTCCAGCGTGTCGCAGAAGGTGATACGAGGTCTGCGTGAAAAATACGCAAGCCAGAAGCCTAATACGAGCGACGGCATCCGCATCGACTGGGATGACCGCTGGGTGCTTGTGAGGCCATCGAATACTGAACCTGTCATAAGGATCACCGCCGAGGCGAAGACCGAGAAGACCGCCGAAGATCTTGCCGATAAGTTCAAGGAAGAAATAGAAAAAATTATTTCTTAACCGCAGAACACACAGACTACACAGAAACATCTTCAGCAAAGAGCACGAAGGCCAACTATTCCTGATGTAGTTGCCCGTCGCGGGCAAGAGAGAATTGAATTCTTCGCCATGACGGCGAACTCAACATTAGAAAAATATGAACAGGCAGGAATGCATGTCATACTAAAATAAAAAATCCCGGATGCGAGATTCGCACCCGGGATTTTCATTTCAAAGCTTCTTTATTAGATTCCCAGAGACTTCTTCACGTCAGGAAGTTTTCCTGCGGAACCGAGTTTCTGGTTCTTGTGGGCGATGAACTTGGCGTATTCGGCCATGAAGATCTTGCCCGGAGGACGGAGATCGAACTTCTCAGGGTTGTCACGGAAGTATTCGCGGTGGACGCGTGTCCATACGAGGCGTCCATCGGTGTCGATGTTGATCTTGGTTACGCCGAGTGTGGAAGCCTTGGCGAACTGGTTCTCATCGACGCCTTTTGCGCCCTTGAGGTTTCCGCCGGCCTTGTTGATCCTCTCGACTTCCTCCTGCGGAACAGAGCTGGAGCCGTGCATCACGAGCGGGTAGCCCGGGAGGCGTTTCTGTATCTGTTCGAGGACGTCGAAGTGGAGTCCCTGTGAGCCGGTGAACTTGAATGCGCCGTGACTTGTGCCGATCGCGCATGCGAGGCTGTCGCACTTTGTTGCTTTGACGAACTTCTCCGCGTCGGCGGGATTCGTGAGCTTTGCGTCCTTCTCATCGACCTTGACGTGCTCTTCAACTCCACCGAGCTGTCCGAGTTCGGCTTCGACAGAGATCTTCTTGGCATGGGCGAGATCCACGATCTTCTTTGTGATCTCGATGTTCTTTTCGAGGTTCTCATGGCTGGCGTCGATCATGACGGAGCTGTAGAATCCGCTGTTTATGCAGTCGATGCAGGCGGCTTCGTCACCGTGGTCGAGATGGACTGCGAAGATTGCGTCCGGGAATACCTTTTCCGCGGAACGGATGATGCCTTCGAGCATGAGCTTGTTTGTGTAGTCGCGTGCGCCCTTCGAGATCTGGATTATGAACGGGGCCTGTGAATCAAGGTTTCCCTTGAACAATCCCATCGTCTGCTCCAGATTGTTGATGTTGTAGGCGCCGATGGCGAACTTTCCGTAGGCCACCTTGAACAATTGTGCCGTTGTTACGATCATTTATTCCTCCATTATGATATTATTTGGATGATTGGGTTCATGGATGGTTGGATGGTTGCGTATTTTCAATTCATACCCATTCATCCATTCATCCAAAAATCCATTCATCCCGTGTCCCATGAAAGAGTGGGTAGTATAGCACGAATCAATGGTGCTGGAAAGATGGATTGTCAATGAATTTGAAAAAAAATATTCCGATGGTAAAATCCATACATCTCTTCAATAATCAACAAGGGGTTGGTATGAAAAGTTTCATGAAGATCACTATTATAGCTGCATTAAGTCTTTTTTACGCTTCCGGATGTGCGACCATTAAGATGAATTTATTTGTAGACAAGACGGATCCGCTTGAGGAACGCACGGTGCAAGATGGCACATCAAGCTCCAAGATACTGCTGATCAATATTGATGGGTTCATCTCCAATGAGGAAGGCTTCGATTTTGTCAGGGACACCTCCAGCATGGTAGAGGATACCGTGGCCCAGCTGAGGCTTGCGGCCCAGGACAGCTATGTGAAAGCGGTCCTGCTGAAGGTAAATTCCCCTGGTGGCACGGCAACTGCATCGGACATCATCTACCACGAGATCATGAGCTTCAAGGAGAAGACAGGCTGCAAGATCTATGTGCACATGATGGACATCGCCACATCTGGCGGATATATGGTATCGCTTCCTGCCGACAAGATCACTGCACAGCCAACCTCGGTGACAGGTTCAGTTGGAGTCATATTTCTCAGACCCAAGCTCGAAGGGCTCTGCGACAAGATAGGAGTTTCCGTCTATGTGAGCAAATCCGGTGAGAACAAGGACATGGGGTCGCCTTTCAGAAAAGAAACCAAGGAGGAGGAGGAGATTTTCCAGTCGCTCATAAATGGTCTCAACAGCCATTTCTATTCTCTCGTGCAGAAGCACAGGAAGATAACGCCTGACAATCTCAACCGGATAAGGACGGCCAGGGTTTTCCTCGCCGAAGAAGCTCTCAAAGTTGGACTCATAGACGGAATATGTTATCCGGATGAGACGATTAAGCTCTGCATCAAGGATGCCGGGCTCAGGGAAAATTCAAAGGTCATCGCCTACAGGAGAAAGGAATATCCCGATGACAACATCTACAATACTTCCAAGGCCTCCGCCAGCGGAAACCTTTCCCTCATCAACCTGGGAATACTGAATTCCATCGGCAACATGAAGGCAGGATTCTACTATGTCTGGCCGGGTGCATTGGGGGAGAAGTGAAGACTGAACATCTGAACTGGGGGGGAGTTCATGAAGATGAGAAAATGGAAATGGATAATCCTTGCAGGAATTATTATTGTCGTTCTGGGTGTTGTATTGCTAAAGGGCCTGTCGAATGCACGGGAGGATGCAAGGAGAGAAAGTTGCCTCAGCAATTTACATGGCATTGGATTTGCCATCATGATGTATGCTCAGGAATATAAAGGGTATTTCCCTTTTTATGATAATGCAAAGGGTATGGAGATGTTGAGGAGTGGAGGATATTTGGAGAATATTTATATGTTTCCCTGCCCGAGTGTAGATAGACCTCCTATTGCCGATGGAAGTCAAATAACTGAAGAAGTCACAGATTACTGTTATAAAGGCGGATTGTCAGAAAAATCACCTGTCCAATTGCTGATGTGGGACAAGCCTGGAAATCATATGGATTTCGGGAATGTCCTTTACAGTGATGGAGCTGTTAAGGGTTTCGACGGTAAAGACTGGTTGGAAAAGGCTCAGAAGGAAACTAAGAAATAAAGCTCAAGATAAATAAGTAATAAAGAACAGCTCTTACGAGCTTAACTACGAACGTATTCCCAAGAATCTCCTCTTTAGAATTTGTATAAGCTTGTAGTTAAGCCCGTGAGGGCTGTGTGTTAGAAAGTATAAAAAAACACGGCGGCTTTTTGGGCCGCCGTGCTTTTTTTTGTCAAACTATCTGAGATCAGGTGATCTTCAGGTTCTTGAACTGTGGCAGATACGCCTTGTTCTTGTAGAGCATCTCCTGGACCATCTTGCGGATTTCCGCGAGCGAGAGAACTGCCGAAGTGAGTGGATCATAAGCGATCGCATGGTAAACCATTTCAGCATTGCCTGTCAGGGAGGCATCGACAGCCATGTTCTCGATCGCTACGCTCAGATTGTTGAGAGCGGCGAGCTGGGGAGGAAGATCTCCGACGAATACTGAATCAAGCTTGTTCCTCGTCGCCACCACCGGTACTTCAACGCAGGCGTCATACGGAAGGTTCGTGATGAGTCCCTTGTTCGGCACGTTTCCATTGAACTTGAAAAGTTCTCCACCAAGCCAAGCATTAATGATAGATGCAGCATATTCGTGTCCACGCTTGATGTTGATCTCGGAATTCGGTTTGGCAAGCCAGGCTTCAATGTCCTTCTGCCATGCCCTGTTCTTGTTACGGGCGGAATATCCCTTGAGGATGTATGCGTATTCACCTGGATTCCATCCAGTGCCGGTCGTGCAGTATTTCTTGATTAGGTCGGGGCGTTTACGGAACCAGGGGTTGTATTCAGAGTTGTGTCCGCTGGACTCGGTGACGTAATAACCGAGGTGGATGAACATTTCGTTCCTGACCTGTTCCTCATTGTAGATCTTCTTGTTTTCCCTCACAACCTTCTTGAGTTTGGGGTAGATGTCCTTGTGTTTGTGTTTGAGCTCAAGGTACCAGGCCTGATGGTTGATGCCGGCGCAGACAAAATCAAGCTCCTGCGGAGGAACGCCAGCCCATTTTGCCAGCATTTCCGCCGTTCCTTGGACGCTATGACATAGACCGGAGACGGTGACCTTGGATGTCTTCTGCATTGCATGGCAGAGCATGGCCATCGGGTTCGTGTAGTTGAGGAATATCGCGTTCGGGCAATACCTTTCGATGTCCTTGCAGATGCTGAGCATTACAGGAATTGTCCTGAGGGCCCTGAATATTCCGGACGGGCCGCGAGTGTCGCCGACATTCGTGTCGACGCCATATTTTTTCGGGATCTCGATGTCATATCGCCACACATCAACTTCGCCGCTGAGGATGGTGCATATGACGGCATCGGCGCCCTTGAGGGCTGTCGCCCTGTCCATCGTTGCTTCAACCTTTGCAGGATAATTGCCTGCGGCTACGATCTTATTTACGGCCTTAGTTATATAGGATAGCCTCTCCTTGTGGATGTCCATGAGGACTATTGTCGAGTCCCTGAGGATCGGGAAGGTGAGGATGTCCTTGACAAGCGTCCTGGTGAATCCAAAACTTCCGGCTCCTATGAAAGCTATGCGGGGCATGTTTCTACTCCTTTTGGTTGGTTTGAAAGCGGAAAATATATGTTGGCAATGGGAAAATACAAAGGTATAGTATTTTTCTTGAAAGATTTGACAAGCGGGAAATTCAAACAGGGAGTAATATTCATGGAGAACGTAAAAAAATTCCTGGACAGCTTCAAGGAACATGACACCGAGCAGGAGCAGAATGAGGCAATAATTGAACTCATGATCTGGACGATGTATGTCGACAAATCCCTCATGCTGGTTGAAGACGAAAAAATCATCCAGTATCTTGACAAGACGAACTGGAAATCCGGGATAGATCCTGAGTATTTCATCAAATCTGCGATTGCCAAGATCAGGAATGCAGTTGCGGATACCGCAAAGGCTGAAAAACTTCTCGCATCCATAGCAAAGCGCCTCGACACCAGCGACATGAAGAACAAGGCGCTCAAGGCCAGCAAGACCCTTGCAGAAGCTGATGGAAAGCTTTCAGACGAGGAAAAGGGGTTTATTGATTCTTTGAAGAAAGCTCTGTCTGTGAAATGATCATGCCTTATCCGGCATATTGAAAATCGGCAATTGGCAATCGAAAATGGCTTATTCTCCGTTTGCCTTGCTGAAGAGGCAGATGCCCTTAAGGACTTCTATCGCACGTTCAAGCTGGAGATCCTTTACAGTGCCGGGACCTTCCGGCTTGACCACACCAGGATATATCTGGCGCTGTGCATAAATCTTGTCGATGGTTTTGAGGCTGAGGGGAATCTTGATGTCGGGCTCTATCCCGTTTCCATGGATTACACGCCTGCTTGGTGTGTAATATTTGGCAGTGGTCAGCCTTATAGCCCCGCCGTTCTCCGGCAGTGCATAGATTGTCTGTACGGAGCCCTTCCCAAAGGTCTTGTCACCTATGAGTATCGCCTTCTTGTGATCCTGCAGGCATCCGGCGACGATCTCTGAAGCCGAAGCGCTGTTGCCGTCGACAAGTATTCCGATCTTGATGTCGAGGTATTTGTCGCATCTCTTGGATCTGAATTCCTGCTTCTGCGTGGGAAGACGTCCTTCAGTGGATACAATTAACTCATCCTTGTCGAGGAACCTGCTGCAGACCTCCTGGGCGGACGTGAGGAGACCTCCTGGATTGCCCCTGAGATCTATGATGAGCGCCTTCATGTTCTGGTCCTTAAGCTTCTTCAATGCCTCATCGAGCTTGTCAGCGGTAGGCATATTGAACTGGGTGATCCTCAGATATCCAATCCCATCCTCTATTATCTTGGCACCTTTTACTGTCGATATTTCTATGTTGGCGCGTTCAATCGTGATTTCCTTCTTGACGTCTTCTGACTCCCGGTAGATAGTCATTGTGACGCTTGTTCCCGGTTTTCCCTTCAGGAGCTTCACGCAGTCGTCGAAAGTCATGTTGGAGGTGGGCTGTCCGTCGATTTCCATTATCAGGTCGCCGGGCTTTATTCCAGCCTTGAACGCCGGTGTGTCCTCCATGGGGGCAATCACTTCGAGGACATGGTTCCTGAAGGTTACGACTATCCCGATTCCGCCGAACTCCCTGCCTTCCGTATCCTCGACAAGATCCTTGAATCCTGCCGGTTCCATATATGAGCAGAAGGGATCAAGCTCCCTGAGCATGCCCTTCAGCGATCCCCTGATCAGCGACTGATAGGTTACCTTGTCCGAATCGACATATTCCTTCCTGACCTTCTGAAGGACATACATGAACCTGTAGATCGTGGTGTAGCTGTCGTCTGCAGATTCCTTCGTTTCAGAATATACCGAGTAACCAATGATGAGGTTGATTATGAGGACGACAGATACCAGGATGGCAAGGAAATTCCTGTTTCGCAGAAGGATTTTCATTTTTTCCAGATTCATTTCAAGATTCCATATGTTATTTGATAAATATTATATCGTTATCCATGGAATTCAATTTTATAAGCAATATTTTACTGGTCTCATAAAAAGGATCCACCAGGCCTGTGGTAGGCTTCTACAAAAGCGGGGAACTGAAAATGGAAAATCTCAAACCCGGGGACAAGGCACCTGACTTCGAACTTCTTGATCAGGACGGAAAGCCTGTGAAGCTTTCTGATTTCCGTGGAAAGAAGCTGCTGGTTTATTTTTATCCAAAGGCAAACACGCCCGGATGCACAATTCAGTCGTGCTCTGTAAGCAAGGCCAGAGATGATTTCAAATCTCTTGGAGTATGCGTTGTCGGCGTGAGTCCGGACAAGCCCGCAAGCCAGAAAAGATTCGACAGGATTTTCAGCCTTGGCTTTCCTCTTCTCTGCGATACCGAGCACAAGGTCGCCGAAGCGTATGGGGTCTGGACGGAGAAATCATTCATGGGTAAAAAGTTCATGGGAATACTGAGATCTTCATTTTTAATCGATGAGGACGGGAAAATTCTGCAAACATGGTATAAAGTAAGTCCGGGTGATACCGTGCCTAACGCGAAAAAATTTCTGGAAGGAAAAATATAAGCATGCTGCTTATACTTATGAGATCCGCCGAATGTGTGCCTTTGGAGTCCGGACAGCGCGACTCGGAAAGGGCGCTTACCGATTCCGGCTTCGGAGATGTGATCTCTTCTGCCATATTCATCAACTCGCTCGGTCTTGATCCGAAGGTCATACTTACCAGCCCGTTCAAGCGGACAAGGCAGACCGCAGACATCCTTTCCGAGCATCTGCAGAACCATCCGCAGGTTGTCACCGCGGCTTCGATAATGCCAGGCTCGGGAGTTGAGGAGCTCATGAGGGCGGTCATTTCCAATTCCGATGCGGCCAGCGACGAATGGGTGGTGGCGGTAGGGCACCAGCCCGACATCGGCATGACCTTGAAGGAGCTCCTTGAACCGTCCAACCAGTTCAACCTACCCGTGGATCCCGGTTCTATATTCGGGATAATCGTGCAGAACATCAACGGCAAGCTGAGCGGACAGCTAATGTTCCAGTTCTCACCCAAGGCCATGAGGGCCTGAGGATATTTTCGATTGCCAATTTTTGATTTTTAATTGGGAGCATCAGAACTCACCATTTGTTTTTTTATATGAGATTCATATTATCTCTTTGCGTCTTCCCGAATTTGTATTAAATTCCTGATTCAAATCAAAAATCTTCAATCAGAAATCGAAAATACTGGGAGGTCTTATGAAGAGGAAACTGAGGATGGGAATGGTAGGCGGAGGCCCCGGAGCCTTTATCGGCGAAGTCCACCGCAAGGCCGCAAGGATGGACGGCAAGATCGAGCTGGTCGCAGGCGCATTCGACATCAATCCGGAAAAGAGCAGGCAGATGGGCGAGGAACTCTGCGTCGATCCTTCCAGGACCTACAATACCTACAAGGAGATGATCGAGAAGGAACTCAAGCTCGGTGACAAGAAGATCGACTTTGTGGCTGTCACGACCCCCAACAACTGGCATTTCCCGATAGCTAAGGATTTTCTCGAGGCCGGATTCAACGTAATGTGTGAAAAACCTATGACCATGACCCTGGACGAGGCGAGGGAACTCCAGAAGATTGTCGAGAAGTCCGGCAAGGTCTTCGGTCTCATGCACAACTATACCGGTTATCCGATGGTCAAGCTGGCGAAGGATCTTGTGAAGCAGGGCGATATCGGTGAGATATACAAAATAGTCGTCCAGTATCCGCAGGGATGGCTCATCAAGCCCATCGAGCGCGATGGACAGCAGCAGGCTGCCTGGCGTACCGATCCGAAACAGAGTGGAGCCGCCGGTTGTATCGGTGATATCGGAACACATTGCGAAAATCTTGCTGAATACATCACAGGACTGCAGATCACCGAGATTTGCGCTGACCTCACAACCTTCGTGAAGGGCAGGCTCCTTGATGATGACGGCAACTGTCTCCTCCGTTTCAACAACGGAGCCAAGGGAATCCTCCATTGCAGCCAGATATCCATCGGCGAGGAGAACAATCTGGCCATATGGGTATATGGAAGCAAGATGAGCCTTGAATGGCATCAGGAACATCCGAACTACCTGCATGTGAAACCGCTCAGCGGACCCGAGCAGATATGGAAACGTGGAAATCCATACATCGGAGAGAAGAGTCCTGCGGCAGCACGTGGAACAAGGCTTCCTTCCGGACACCCGGAGGCGTTCCTTGAGGCATTCGCCAACAACTATTGCAACTTTGCAGACACTATTCTCAAGATCATGGATAAGAAAAAGCCTACCGACATCGAAAATGACTTCCCGAAAGTATCGGACGGCGCCAGGGGAATGGCATTCATCGAGACTGTCGTGAAGAGCAGCAAGAGTTCCGACAAGTGGGTGAAGTTCCCGAAAGTCTGAACCTGACAAGAAATGAAAAATCCGCATGTGGCATGGCCCATGCGGATTTTTTTATTTGGAATAATACTCGGTTAAAAGAAATAATCAGGTTTCTCGAATTTAAGTGGTAGCGGGGGTTGGAATCCCTGGCCGTCACGAGCCGGGATTCGTGCCGGCTCGGGCAGGCGAACCAACTGCCTTCAATTTCAAGGCAAGTTCTTTTGATCCTTTCAGGGTCTTGTAATATTTCTCCTTTGCTGCCGCTTCTCCCCGGGAGCTGAATGATTCGGTGTAGACGGCTTTCCATGGAATGCCAGAGCGGATTGAACTTGTCTTGCCCGAATTATGTTGCTTTATCCTCTTTTGGAGATCTTCACAATGCCCTTTATAGAAACGGCCTGTTTTTTCACTCTTAAGCAGATAGAAATAGAACATTTACTTTTCGAATTTAAGTGGTAGCGGGGGTTGGAATCGAACCAACTGCCTCCAGGTTATGAGCCTGACGAGCTACCAATGCTCTACCCCGCAATATCGGTAAGACAATCAATATTATACTGCATCTTATATAAAAAACAAGTGCATGGAGAATCTTTCTGACGGGAGGGGATTATTTCATATCGAAGCTATCTGTCATATTCCCCTTTATATGCAGGGAGGTGTAGTATTGGACATGTCCATCGACGAACAGCAAGCTTGAACCTCTATACCCATTGTGCCGCAGGATGTCAAAACGCCTGTAGATATTGGGTTTGTTGCTCACATCGGCAAGGACGTTGGAAAGTTCGCCCAGTGACGCTCCATCAAAACAGTCTGCTATGTGGATCCTCGCAGACGGTGATTTTACTTTAAGCAGGTTCCGTGGATATCCCTCCGTATACATTCCAGGTCCCAGGTTGGTCTCGCCCTTTTCGCATCCGACATATCTGGATTCTCCTATGCCGCTAAGGTACGGGACTATATCAGTATGCTTCTTTGCCCTGGCGTATCCTGGACACACAAAGATCATTCTTCGGAAGGCGACTTTGTCCGCGCCTGTGAAGGTATGGTAATTGGGCTCATCCCAGGAGTCCTGACCAAGATAAGAGCCCAGTGCATGGACCATCCCATACGTTTCCCAGCTTTCATTGGAGGCTTCCGGATTTGTGCCTTTGTTTCGATCCTTTGGAGGATAGTAAATGCCTTCATAATCGCCGGCATAGGTCATGAAGACGATCGCAAGTTGCTTCATGTTGCCCATGCATGCCGTGGTATTCGCCATATCTCGGGCCCTGCCCAGGGCTGGCAGCAGAAGGGCCATGAGAACCATGATGATGGCGATGACCACGAGCAACTCGATGAGCGTAAACACCATCGGTAGAATCTTTATCAGGGTGAATTTCTTCTTCTTCATTTCAGGGGCTCCAATCTTCTTGTCGTGTCTCCGGGTATCCAGACCCCCTCAATTTCCAGGGAGCTACATTTGCTCTTATCTCCATTTAGCAGGCGAATTATCATTCCGGCGGCTATCCTGCCTATTTCCATCCTCGGAAAAGAGACCCTTGAAACGTTTGGAAAGGAGGCGAGTAATCCGATTTCGTCATCCAAAGAAACTAGGCCGAAGTCCACTCCCGCTCTCAAGGTGACTTGGGAAAGGCTTGAAACAATGCAGAACAGCTGGAGATTGCGCCCAGCAACGACAACGGAATCATTTGAAAGAAGATTTTGGTTCGTTTTGAACCATGAGGGGATGTCTCCGGAATCAATCTTGACTATTGATGTCATGGCATCCTTCTGCCTGAATCCTTGAAGAAATCCATTCTTACGGCTTCCCAGGCTGTAGTGATGGGAAGACATGTTTGCCTCATCATCATATTTAGGTTCAAAGTAAAACGCCTTTTTATACCCTAGCCTTTTCAGCTCCCTCCCGGCCAGTCGTCCAGCGGCATATTCATCCCTGCGGACGCACCCCTTGGACAGCCAGGTATTGCAGTTCACCAGCACACAGTTTGGTACGGTCTTGAGTATTTTTCTGACACTTTGCTCATTTTGACTGTCAAACACCAATACTCCATCGAGAAGACGTTCCTTGAAAATCCTTGCATCAAGAGTATTCTCCTCAAGGCCGTTGAGGCTTGTTATAGTAAGCACATAACCGTTCTCCTTCAATATTTCATTCGCTCCCTGCAATGCTTCCGTGAAGACAGGATGCGTCTTCAGTCCGCCTTCCTCGATGACAACTCCGATGAGTCCTGTCGAGCTGGTCCTTAGTGCACGAGCGGCATTGTTTGGTTTGTAATTGAGTCGTCGGGCCTCCTCCCTGACGCGCCGCATTATCTCCCTGCTTTTCTCGGTGCGTCCCTTGTATTTGCCGTTGAGGACAAGCGCTGCCGTCTTGAAGCAGACCCCGGCGTTTTCCGCGATTTTCTTCAGGCCTGTCATAATTCTCCAATCCCAGGTTGAACCTAGAATGCTTTAAATATACAACGTTGTATATTCAATCTAACGGAATTTTTTGCGAAGTCAAGGCGTGAAAAATGGATTTTTGAAGGAATTTCCAGGTCATCAGGACCCATGGTCGGGTCTTACAGGAATTCCGGCTTCCTGTTGCTGATGTAGATGAGCTCTATCGTGCCGATTCGGATGATGTCGCCCTCGCATAGGACGCGTTTCTTCATCTTTTTACCGTTTATGAATACTCCGTTCCTGGAATCATTGTCAACTATTACCCAGCCATTGTTGTCCCTGGTAATTTGGCAGTGGTTGCGTGAGACTTTCGAGCTCTGTATGAGGATGTCGGAGTTTTCCGCGCGACCAACCTTTATGTTATCTGCTTCGAGATGGTACCAGGTGTTCGGTTTACCCTTCGCGATGATAAGGAGGAATTCCTCCCCTTCTGGCGGAGGCACGAACGATTCAAGCATCTTGTCAATGTGTTTCAGCCTGTTCTTGACTTCGTCGAGGCCTATTTCCTTGACGTCAGCCCCTTCGAGCAGGATGGTCCTGAACTCATCTGATTTCATTTTTGGTATGTTGGTCATATCTAGGTCCTGTCAGTTCTTTTCCAGTCTCTTAACCATCTTCTTTGCTGTATCAACTATGATCTTCATCACTCTGAATTTGTTCTGTGCCAGAAGGTTCGGCGACACCTTGAGCTGTTCCGCCACTTCCTCAACTGGCCTTTCCTTTAGGTAGGCCTCCTCGAAGCACTTGAATACCCTCGAGTTGACCCTCTTCTTCGCTTCCTGCAAGGACTCCCTCAGGATCATGGTCTTCCACTCGTTGTCCCAGAGGGCCTCCCTTTCAAGTATCGCTTTTGTCTGCTCCTCAGATGCCGCCTTGGTGAAAAGCTCTGAATTCCTAAGCCTCGAGATCTTTCCAGCCCTCCTGAAAGCGTCGATCACTTTCGATTCAGTGACCTTGAAGAGGAGCGACTTGAACCTGCCCTTCTTCCTGTCGTATTGGAAGTTCTTCAGATACCTCATCAGGACCATCGTGGTCTCCTGAAGGACGTCTTCAGCGAGCTCCTTTGAGCAGCCACGCTTCCTGGCAAAGTTGATTATCACAGGCGCGTAAAGTTCATAGAAGACCGCCCAGGCCTTCTCGTCGTCCTGCTTGAGACCCAGTATCAGGGTCTCTCTTGTCTTCAGTATGTCGTATCCTGACATCTTAAATCCGTTGTCTCCTCTTGAATCCGCCCAAGCCGGCATGGATTTGGGAAAACTGGCGCCTAATATAGTTTTGAGGAGTCAATTCTTCCAGTCGGTCCATGGATTTTAATGTCAGGGCACATAGACATGTTCACCTCCTGTTATTTCAGCTATCTTCTGGAGGAAGCTCAAATTTTCCTGTCCGCCAGTGGCAGGGGTGTCGCATATTGCTTTCTTCAAGGACGTCCGTTAAAAGCAATACATTTCTTCAGATATTAATACGAAAGAAAGACGGGTAGATTATAAAATGTCATAAAATATTCAACAGTATTATATCGGCTATTGAAGGATGGGTTTTTATTTAACTTTGTTTATGATGTCGTGATAATCAAATGAATAGCCTGAACATCATATAGTTTCTCCATATTTTATTGTCTTTACCCTTTCCGGTACTGCACAGGGCTTTTTCCTGACAGTCGTTTGAAGACCTTGGAGAAGTAGAATATGTCATTGAATCCGACCTTCTCGGCGATTTCCGCACACGGATGCGGGGTTGTACGCAAGAGGTTTTTAGCCGCGCTTATCCTGTATTCGGTGATGTATTCGACCGGGGAGAGATTGTATCGTTTCCTGAATTCACGCTGGAAATGCCCCTTTGAGAAACATGCGAGTTTCGCAAGTCTTCCGATAGGGATCTTCTCCCAGTAGTGTGAGTGGATGTAGTCACGGGCTTTTTCCAAGCCGGAACTTATCGAGTCATCCCCCGGAGGCATTCCGAGCCTGGCATATTGTGCCGCCAGAAAGTTGAACAGTTCAGATATGCCCCTGTAAAGCCTGACACTCTTCATTCCTGATGGATCCTCCTTGGTCTCGGCAATCCCGGAAATTATCTTGTGCAATACATTATAGTCGTCCTTGTCCAGCTGTAACACTGTTTTCCATACTGGAAGTTCAAGCCCTGAATATAGCTCAAGAAGTTTCTTGAATGGTATCTGTAGGGCCTTTCCCCTGAACGACAGGTATGAGAAGGAGAATTCCGAATAACTGACTTCTCCCTTTTCAATTGACTGGTAGTGGTGGCTTTCATTTGGAGAGCTTAGTGCAAGAACCCCAGGGCCTGCGGCAAAAGCCCTGCCATCAAGGGAAAATCTTCCCTTGCTACGGTTGTAAAGGACGACGTGATAAACATTATGGGTATGTTCCACTGGCTTGGAGTCGCTTTTCCTCAGATGAAGAGAGTCGATGCTCACATGCAGGGGAATCATGTCATAGGGATTCCCATCGCAGCTTATCTGCATGAACTGCGGTTTCCTGGCCGGAAGATCCTTTTCTGTGAATACCTGCAAAGGGCACCCATATCACAAAATTACAAAATATTGCTTCTTTTATCCATTTATGATAGCTTTTCTAGCGTTATTTTACAAATCAAATATTTAAGGAAGGAGCATGCAAATGTCGGATTTGACAGGTTTTTCGCAGGATCACATATCCAAGGCTGAATGGCTTGTGAAGGAAGCCCACAAGAATGACGGACTCGCGCCGCTGGATGTCCAGAAGTTCTGGGCTGACCAGGACGAGGCGATAAAGACCCCGTTTGCCAAATCGATAAAACAGGTGCCGCTAGGTGTATTCCACAGCAATGAGGTCGTCTTTGACGAGCTTGGAATACCAGAGGACATGTGGAAACTGGAGACCGACGAGCAATGGAAGCTCTCCGTAAACAAGGCCTTCAATGACAAGGCGGAGAAGATCGTAGGAAGAAGACTCCTGAATGAAAAGCCCAGGCCTCCGGAGGAGGACAGATATCCGGGCGTCAAAATGCTGCACGATGTCTTCGAAGCGAAGAACATCTGGCATCAGGGATCATGGTGGCTCCAGCAGTCCGCGAATACCGAAGATGAACTCAAGGCGCTTCTTGACCGCGTGGAATCCCGTGACATCCGCAAGTTCATACTACCTGAAGGATGGGAGGAGGCGAAGAAAAGGTTGTTGCCAAGAGGAATTAAGCCCGGATTGTACCGGTGGCAGCGTGGTCCCTGTACTTTTGCGACGAGTATCTACGGCTCTGAAAACATGATCTTCCTGGTCCTCGACAATCCTGATCTTGCCAAAAGACTGAGCAATGCGATCCTGAAGACAATGCTCGAGATCGCAAGGGTCTTGGATGAGGAGGCTGGATATACGACCGAGAGTGCTCCGCATGGATTCGGATTTGCCGACGACAACTGCTGTCTCTTCAATCCGGAAATGTATGAGCTCTTCGGTTATCCAATACTAAAGGGCGTCTTTGACAGGTACAGCCCGAATCCGGGCGACAACAGATACCAGCACTCGGATTCGTCAATGGCACACCTGCTCCCATTCTTTACAAAATTGAATATGACAGGTGTGAATTTCGGCCCCACATTGACTGTAAAGGAAATCCGCGAGCATTGTCCCAAAGCTGTCATCCATGGACAGCTTGCACCGTTTACCTTCAGCCGCAACGAGGAAGTCAGGCTTGTCTGCGAGTTCCTGCGCGATTTCGAGCAGGCCAAGGAGAAGAGGGGGCTGCTCGTTGCTACGGCAGGATCGATCAACAACGGTTCGCGCCTGACAGGCATGCGCCTGCTCATGGCCGCGGCCCAGCTCTGGGGTAGGTACGAGTAGGTACGGCCTTTAGGCTGTACCATTCTTTGCTTTATTACATCCTAATACTGGCACAGGCTGAAGCCCATACCTACTTATCATCTCTGAGGCTTCCAGAAGATTCTTGGCAACAATCCAGCCGGGTTTGAGTTCATTTGTGTGTTTTGCTCCGTGCCCGGTGAGGACATAAATGCCTTTCGCTCCGGCGTTTTCTGCGAATTCCACATCGTGAGGGTGGTCGCCGATCACATATGACTTGGAAAGATCGATTCCGTATTTTTCAACCGCTTTCCTGAGGAAATACGGCTTTGGTTTGATGCATTCGCAGTTGTCCTCGCGGTTGTGAGGGCAATAATAGATTTGGGTGATCTCAATTCCATTTTTCCTTAGGATATCTATTACCCGGGCGTTAACCTTGTCTACATCCTCTTTTGTTATAAGCTTCTTGGCGATCCCGGACTGATTGCTCACAATAAAGAGCAGGAAATCCTTCTGCAGTATTTTCAGCGCCTTCAATGTGTAAGGATAGAAGATTACATCGTCAGGATTGCTTAAATGGCCCCGATCTTCTATGATAGTTCCATCACGATCAAGAAAAACTGCCTTTCTGCCACAGACTTTCACAGACTACCTTAATATGATTTGGAGGGGAATTTGTTTTTATTGCTTACAGGGATTGTTTTATATTCATGAATTGCTGGTTCAGTTCGCGTATCTGGTCGGCCCAGAACGAGTCGTTGCTCCAGTTCGGGAAGTTGACTGCAAAGTTCGGATCCTCCCGCTGACGACTTATCCAATCGAGGAAATACAGCATCCGCATGGCGCGGAGCGGCTCGATAAGTCTTGTGCTGTCCTCATCGAAATCGCGGAACTCCTTGTAGCCTTTTATCATCAGCTCCAGTTCCCTCTGCGAATCAAGGACATGCCCTGGCAGAAGCATCCACAGATCCTGGACCGGAGGCCCCATCACCATGTCGTCGAAGTCTATCAGCAGGAGCCCTTCATCGGGCCTGTGAAGTATGTTTTTCGCATGGCAGTCGCCATGTATCCTGATGTATTCCGTGTCATCAAAGACCGGAAGAATCATCTCGAGCAGCTGAGAACTTATGTCGGCGAAATGTTTCCGGTACTTTTCGGGGACGTGTCCGCCGTCTACCAGCTGGGTGATATCAGATTCCGTAGTTTCGTCGGGATGCATCCGGAGCCTGTGATTTGCCGGCTTGCGGCTGCCGACAACATGAGCACGGGCCACTACGCGTCCAAGGCGCTTCCAGTCATCGTCGCTTGTCTGCTCCCATACGCGTCCGAGCCGCTTGGGGTAGACGGCGAAAAAGATGCCCTTGACATTGGCAACAGTCTTTTTATTTTTCAAGGGTAGGGGTGCGACCACAGGTATCTCGTCCTTCGCGCATTCCATCACGAAATCGTGCTCGTCAAGTATCGCCTTGTCCGACCAGCGTCCCGGGCGGTAGAACTTGACGATGAGTCTTTCGCGGTCCGCTGCCATCAGCTCGTAGACGCGGTTGATGTAGCTGTTCAGGGGATGTGTGAATCCGAGCAGATGGCGTCCGAGGGCCTTCTCGACCTCAGGGACGATTATGTCCGGTGTCAATGCTGTGAAATTCCCGCATGCGCCGGTTTTTGTCTTCTTTGCAGCTGGCTTGCTTTTTTTCATAGGTTATCCAACGCGGAATAAAAATAATCGAGTTAAGTTACAAAACAACATACTTAGTGTACATTACGCGTTTAATTTGAATATTACTTGAAAGGAAAGCATATCAATGAAGAGTTCGATCAAGGTTGTCTTGACCTCGCAGAAGACCTCCGACAGGCTCTCGGAGAAGAAGAGCGTGAAATTCAAGGCCGATGCAAAAGGTATCGAGAACCAGGTGATCAATATTTTCCCGGAAGTATCCTATCAGAAGATCGAAGGATTCGGCGGAGCCCTCACGGAATCCGCTGCGGTCACTCTGGACAAGGCCGGCCCGGCGATCAGGGAAAAGGTGCTCAATGCTTACTTCGATCCTAAGAATGGATTGAATTACAGCCTCTGCCGCGCCCACATAAACAGCTGTGACTTCTCTACCGGGAACTATCATTATACTAAGAAAAACGACCGTCAGCTCAAGACATTCAACATTTCCCGTGATCAGCAGCTCATCATCCCGATGATCAAGGATGCGCAGAAGATCAGGGGATCAAAACTCAGCATCCTCTCATCACCATGGAGTCCGCCGGAATGGATGAAGACCACTGGCAGGATGAATCAGGGTGGCAAGCTCAAGGCGGACTGCCGTAAGATCTGGGCGGAATACTATTCCAAATACATCGAGGCCTACGCAAAGGAAGGCATCAAGATCTGCTATCTCACCGTCCAGAACGAGCCTAAGGCGACACAGACCTGGGATTCATGCGTCTATACCGCCGAAGAGGAAAGGGATTTCGTCAAGAACTATCTTGGCCCCTCCCTGAAGAAGAACGGACACGGCAACGTCAGACTCCTCGTCTGGGACCATAACAAGGAACGCGTCTTCGACCGCACGAAGATTATTCTTTCCGATCGAAACGCCGCGAAATATATCTGGGGTACGGGATTCCACTGGTATTCCGGAGACCATTTTGAGGGTCTCGACATACTGCACGATCTTTTCCCGGACAAAGGATTTATCTTTACCGAGGGATGCGTCGCAGGACCCCAGGACTGCGGATGGCGCAAGGGAGAGAAATATGCCCATGACATCATCGGCGATCTGAACAACTGGACACAGGGCTGGATCGACTGGAACATCACGCTTGACGAGAAAGGTGGTCCGAACCATGTCGGCAACTTCTGCGATGCGCCAATCATCGTCGACACGAAAAAGAAGAAGATAACGTACAAGTCGTCGTTCTATTATATTGGACACATCAGCAAGTTCATCAAGCCCGGTGCGAAGAGGATAGGATTCAGCAAGTATTCACCTCATCTCGACGTGACGGCTGCAAGGAACCCGAATGGAGAGATCATCTCGGTTGTCATGAATCCGACAGATGCTGAAAACTGCTTCACCCTGAGGTGCTGCGGGAAGATCGCGGAGTTCAAGCTGGCGGCTCACACGATCATGACGCTGGTGTTCTAAAAGGCTCCCGTGCTTGATTTGTCTTAGTGTTCGAATAAATTATCAGAGAATTTTCATATTGATTAACAAATAGGAGGGTTTGAAGTGAAGAAAAGAATCGTTCTTGGGATCGTCGGCGTTTCGGCAGTCGCAGCCTTTATGGTCGGATGCGCGAGCAAGGAAGTCGTAAAGGACAGGCCAATGATTCCACCGCCTGCCCTTCAGCCCGGAGCTGCTCCTGCACCTGCACCTGTAATCATCCAGCCTGCACCTGCACCTGTTGTGAAACCTGCTCCTGTGGCACCGGTCGTAGTTCCGAAATAACGGAAGCTTCAGTTTGAAGTTGAAAAATCCGCAGTCGCAAGGCTGCGGATTTTTTTTATTTGCTGGAGATCTTGTCTTTCAGAGTCTGGTAGCCGTAATGGGCGATCAGATAGTCAAGAAGGACAAGTGCCATATAGTTCTCGGCGACGGGCCAAATCCTTCCGACGATCGTGGGATCACGGCGTGTTATCGCAGCGAGAGCCTTGTTCTCCATCGTATACTTGTCGATGGTGACCTGCTTCTTGTCGATTGTTGGTGTCGGCTTTACTGCGACCCTCGCAACTATCGGCTGGCCGGTGGCGAGTCCACCAGTGATTCCGCCGGCATTGTTGCTCATGAACTTGACCTTGCCCTTCTCGGCGCGCATGGCGTCGTTCGACTGTATGCCTGTCATGTCCTTCACTGCGAATCCGGCTCCGATCTCGACGCCTTTGACGGCTCCGATACCGAGCATCCTACCGAGTTCAGCATCGAGCTTCTTGAAGACCGGCTCGCCAAGTCCGCATGGAACTCCAAGCGCAACGACTTCGACAGTTCCGCCAGATGAGTCTCCGGTAGCGGTGATCTTGTTGCAGGCCTCGAGCATTTCTTCGGCGGCATCGAAGTCAGGGCAATTCACGACGTGATGGATACCATATTTCTTCTTGATCTCCTTGCCGTCCATCTTTTTCGCCTTGCCGCGGATTGCGTCGATCTCATTCTCGATCTGTGCGAATATCGCAGCCTTCTGGAGGAATCGCATGTCCATAGTGATGCGTTTCTTCATATAGACTTCCTGGTAGAACGGATCGTAGTCGCAACGCATTTTCTTGAAGGCGTCTGTTGCCTTCTTGACCTTGGTGTAATCCATCTCATCGCACCGGACACCGGCCATCTCGCGGATATACGAGAAGACTTCGATACCGCATGCCTTGAGGACCTTCTTGGCGACATATCCTGCGGCGACAATGGTGGCGGTGTAGCGTCCGCTGAAGATTCCTGCGCCGATAGCGTCGTCATCTGGTCCGTATTTTACAAATGAAGCATATGATGCATGGCCCGGGCGAGGGGTCCTGTTGGTGCTCTGGTACTGCCAGACATGGATATCGTGACGGTCAAGGTTCGGGATGAGGATTGTGATCGGTGTCCCGTTCGTATGGTTCTTGTTTCCTGCCTTCTCGATGGTGTCGGAGGAATTGAGTCCAGTATAGATGATAGGAAGATCCGGCTCCTTCCTCGGTGAGGAAAGTTCGTCTGCACCAGGTTTCCTCAGGAGGAGATCTCCGTATATCTCCTGTTCTGTGAGGAGCATTCCCGGCGGAACACCCTGGACGACGGAAGTTAGGCCTTCCTGGTAAGAACCTCCTGCGACAGTAACTTGGAAAAAATTACCTAAATGACAACCCATCATGAGCGGAATCTCCTAATTTAGAATTAACCACAGAGGCACGGAGACACAATCGGGAACATATAACTCTTATAGTGCCAAGGGGCGTTTATTAATAATGGCAATATATGAAAAGTCAAACGAATTTCATCAATCATTCCATCAGTTTCCGGAGTTCCGCGACCTGAGACTGGAGGGACGAGACGTCCTGCTTGAGCTTTCCAAGTTCTGCTTCAAGCCTGTCCATGCGTTCATTTTCGGACTGGACGATCAGCCGTGCTTTGTCAGGGGCCGGAGAGGAAACCGCTGACTGTGCCTGCTCCTCAAGCTTTATTTCTCCGCACATCAGATGGGCGTAACGCGATTCCTTGCGTCCCGGCTGGCGAGGGAGTAGGACGACAAGTGGATCTGGCTGACGGTTCATCAGGGAATTCAGCACCTGCTCCACCGATTCGAGGCTCTCAAATGGCGACATGCGGTATGCCCTGTTCCTGAGTTCTCCGGGAGTCTGCGGGCCTCGCAGAAGAAGTTCAGCGAGCAATGCCAGGGCAGGAATATCCAGAGAGAGATTCACAGCGGCCTTGTGGCCGTATTTCATTACCCTGCTGCCTGCCATGTTGACCATCTCCGACAAATTCTTGTCCCTGAGAGTATCTGCCGCTCTTAGGACCGTCTGTTCCTGGAGTTCCATCACCGGATCACGGTTGGATTTCTGGTTGCATGCAAGGGTAAGGGAATTGAGAGTCAGAGGATAGACATCCGGGGTGGTGATCTGCTTTTCGATCAGGCATCCGAGCACCCGTGCTTCGACGGCTGTCAATGTGAAAGGCATATTGCCACCTCCGAGTTTTTACATTTTCTTCAGGGCCTCGATGCGTTTCTCGAGCGGGGGATGGCTTGAGAATAGGGCGAGGAAACTGGACTTTCCGCTGATCTTGAAAGTGTTGAGGGCCTGGGAACGGTCATCGACGATATTCCTTGTCTCGACGATGGTCTTGAGCTTCTCGAGGCCTTCGATCATGGGCTGTTTACCGCAGAGCATCGCTGCACCGGCATCGGCACGAAATTCACGGTGACGGGAGAACCACATAACGATCATGGTCGCAAGTATTGAAAGTATGATCTGGCAGATGATCGTCCCGAGGAAATATCCGATTCCAAATCCGCCACGGCTGTCATCGTCCCTTTTCGAAAGAGCCGAGTCGATGGCGAAACCAAGCACACGTGATAGGAATATCACGAAAGTATTGAGGACTCCCTGGAGAAGAGTCATGGTGACCATGTCGCCATTGGCGATATGTGTTATCTCATGTGCCAGGACGCCCTGAGTCTCGCGGCGGTTCATCTGTGAGAGCAGGGAGGAACTTACGGCCACGATGGAACTCCCTTTGCTCGGGCCTGTGGCGAACGCGTTCACTTCCGGGCTTTGGTAGATGCCGATCTCCGGCAAAGGTATCTGTGCGTCGTGTGCAAGCTGGGAGACAGTGTTCACGAGCCAACGCTCATCTTCTGTCTGGGGATTTTCCGGATTGATTGTCCTTATTCCGTAGGCCATCTTGGCCATGAACTTCGATATCAAGAGGGAAATTATGCTGCCTGTGAAACCGATAATCACGGAGAATCCGAGCAGGAGATAATAGTTTATACCCTTGGCAGTTAGCCATTTGTCCACGCCAAGAATCATGGTTACCGCAGTGAGTATGATCAATACGGCTATGTTTGTGACAAGAAATAGAAAAACTCTTTTCATTATTAACTCTCCTTAATGCATGTGAAATTTCTGATTATAGACAAAACTCAGTGAATTTTGTTCCATGAACCGGATAAAGTTATCGGATGAAGACCGCAAGTCAACTCTTGAAGTGAATTTTACCTCTAAATCTCCCTTCCATATTTTTGAGGTTCCCTTATGCAATACTCTGGCAAAGTCACCCACTCCGGGCTACATTATCTGCTCTGAAAATATCAATGGAACCATGGGAAGGTGAACATATGTCAAAGAAAGATTTCGTGATCGGTCTCGATTATGGCACTGATTCTGTAAGATGCCTCATCGTTGACGCATCGAACGGCAGGGAGATCTCGAGCGCGGTGCATTACTATAGCCGCTGGCAGGATGGCAAATTCTGTGTGCCGGTCGAGAACCAGTTCCGTCAGCATCCGCTGGACTATTTGGAAGGATTGGAGATCACGGTCAAAAAATCCCTAAAGGCCGCAGGTGTGAATGTCGCAAAAAATATCAAGGGGATCTCCATCGACACAACCGGCTCGACACCTATCGCCGTCGACAGGAACGGAATGGCTCTTTCCCTCAAGCCCGAATTCAAGAACAATCCCCACGCCATGTTCGTCCTCTGGAAGGATCATACCGGTATCAGGGAGGCGGAAGAGATCAATGCTCTCGCCCACAGTGGAAAATTCGAAGATTTCACAAAGTATTGCGGAGGGATCTATTCATCTGAATGGTTCTGGGCGAAGGTACTTCATGCCCTCAGGGTCGATAAGAAGGTCCGTGCCGCAGCATTTTCCTGGGTTGAACACTGCGATTGGCTGCCGGCAGTTCTTACCGGTGACACCAATCCTCTTACTCTCAAGCGCGGCAGGTGCTCCGCCGGACACAAGGCCATGTGGCACGAGGCGTTCAAGGGGCTTCCTTCTGAAGAATTCCTTGTCAAGCTCGATCCGCTCCTCAAGGGAGTTCGTGGCCGTCTATACAGAGATACATATACTTCAGATTGTTCTGCCGGGACTCTTTCCCCAATGTGGGCGAAAAAGCTCGGACTTGGTGCTGATGTAGTTGTAGGAGTCGGCGCATTCGACGCTCACATGGGTGCAGTTGGAGGACAGATCAAACCTTACATCATGAGCAAGGTGATGGGCACCTCCACATGTGATATGCTTATTGCTCCTATGAACAAAGTTGGAAAGAAGCTGATCCGTGGGATATGCGGCCAGGTCGATGGTTCGATAGTCCCTGGAATGCTCGGGATGGAGGCAGGACAGTCCGCGTTCGGCGACATCTACGCCTGGTACAGGAATGTACTCATGTGGCCTCTTCAGAACGCTCTCGCTTCCGAAATAAAATCGGAAAGCGCCAGGAAGAAGATAATTGATTCCGTGCGTCACGCGGTTCTCCCTGAACTCTCCAAGACTGCCACGAAACTGCCGATAGGAGAATCTGGAGTTGTTGCTCTGGACTGGATGAACGGACGCCGCACGCCCGACGCGAATCAGGCGCTTAAGGGAGCTATCGCCGGGCTGAATCTTGGAAGCGATGCTCCGAGGATATTCCGCTCTCTCGTGGAAGCAACTGCATTCGGTTCGAAGAAGATCGTCGATCGCTTCAAGGACGAAGGCGTCGAGATAAGGGGTGTCATCGCACTCGGTGGAGTCGCAAAGAAATCTCCATTCATCATGCAGACCGTGACGGATGTACTTGGCATGGACATCAAGGTTGCCCGTTCCGAACAGGCATGCGCGCTCGGAGCTGCGATGTTCGCAGCCGTTGTCGCAGGGATCTATAAGAAGGTTGAGGATGCTCAGGATGCCATGGGCAGCGGATTCGAGGCCGAATACAAACCGAACAAGGTGAATTCTGCGAAATACGCAAAACTGTACGCGCAGTATTCCTCCCTTGGCGGATTTGTAGAGAAGGAAACGAAGAAGTAGGGACTGGCTTTAGCCTGTCCCATGCTTGGGATCAGTTAATTCACATGGTACATGCTGAAGCACGTACCTACTTAAATCAAAACTGGAAATATACTATGTCAAAATACAAGGACTTGAAGGAGCATGCCTGGGAATGCAACATGCAGATCCCGAAGCTGGGCCTCGCCATCTACACATTCGGGAATGTCAGCGCCATCGACCGTTCCAAGGGCGTGTTTGCAATCAAGCCAAGCGGCGTGCCGTATGACAGGCTTAAGCCGAGAGACATGGTAATTGTCGATCTTGATAGCAATGTTGTTGAAGGCCCGTTGAGACCATCATCCGACACAAAAACACATGCAGTCCTCTATAGGAGCTTCCCTGAGATCGGCGGAGTAGCGCATACACATTCGACGTATGCGGTTGCCTGGGCGCAGGCAATGAAGCCTATTCCGATATTCGGCACAACTCACGCGGACCATCTTGTCGAGGCGGTCCCATGCACTGAAGTCATGAGCGATGAAATGATAAAGGGTGATTATGAGGAACAGACAGGGCAGCAGATCATCAACGCCTTTAAAAACAGGGACAGCAGGGAAGTCGAAATGGTGCTTGTCGCCTGCCATGGCCCGTTCACCTGGGGAAGTACTGCGGAAAAAGCCGTGTACAACAGTGCTGTACTTGAGGAACTCGCAAAGATGGCATATATGACTCTGACGATAAATCCCAAGGCTCCTGAATTGAAAAAAACGCTTATTGAAAAGCATTACCAGAGGAAGCACGGGAAGAATTCGTATTACGGTCAAAAAACTTAAATTATTTTTAAATAGAAGGGATACGAAATGAACAACGTACCGGAAGTGAAACTGGGTATCGTGGCTGTCAGCAGGGACTGTTTTCCAATCGAGCTTTCAAAGAAACGCAAGAGCGAAGTTCTCAAGGCTTGTGCCGCGAAGGACATCAAGATCAAGAATGTTCCGACTGTGATCGAGAAGGAGACTGATGTCCTCAAGGCCTACGAGGAAATAACCAACCTTAAGGTCAATGCTCTCATAGTCTATCTCGGGAACTTCGGTCCGGAAGGTCCAGAGACGCTCATTGCCCAGAAGTTCAACGGTCCAGTGATGTTCGTGGCAGCTGCAGAGGAGACCGGGGAGAACCTCATCAACGGGCGAGGAGACGCCTATTGCGGAATGCTCAACGCCTCCTATAATCTCGGACTCCGCAAGATCAGGGCATACATTCCGGAATATCCGGTTGGAACTCCGGACGAGATCGCCGACATGATCAAGGGATTCATCCCGGTGTCTAAGATACTTGTTGCACTCAGGAAGCTGAAGATCTTTGCGTTCGGTCCGCGTCCGCAGGATTTCCTCGCATGCAACGCTCCGATCAAGCCTCTCTACGACATTGGTGTGGAGATCATGGAGAACAGCGAGCTTGACATGTATGACATGTTCCGTTCAGCCGAAGGCAACCCGAAGATCAAGAAGGTTGCGGCTGAGATGGCGCAGGAACTCGGTAAAGGCAATGCATATCCCGATATGCTTGCGAAACTCGCGCAGTTCGAGGTCGGACTCACGAAATTCATGGCGGACAATCTCGGTGCATCGGAATACGGCATCTTTGCGAACAAGTGCTGGCCGTCCTTCGAGAAATACTTCGGATTTGTTCCGTGCTACGTGAATTCACGAATGGCCGCGAAGGGAATCCCCGTCTCCTGCGAAGTGGACATCTATGGCGCACTCAGCGAATACATCGCGACCTGTGCGACGGAGCATCCGGCAACACTTCTTGATATCAACAACACGGTTCCGCGCGACATGTATGAGAAGGCCGGGAAAAAGGCGGCCGGATACCAGCTCAATGATCTTTTCATGGGATTTCATTGTGGAAACACATGCACCGAATGTCTTGCCGACTGCAGTCTCAAGTACCAGCTCATCATGCACAGGCTGATGGAACCTGGCAAGGATCCGAATATCACTAGAGGAACTCTCGAAGGCAGGATCAGGCCCGGGGATGTGACGCTTTTCCGCCTGCAGTCGACCGCGGATGCGAACTTGAAGTCATATATCGCCGAAGGTGAAGTTCTTGACGTTGATCCGAAATCTTTTGGAGGAATTGGGATTTTTGCAGTGAAGGAGATGGGAAGGTTCTACCGCCACGTCCTTATAGAGCAGAGGTTCCCGCATCATGGTGCGATTGCATTCAAGCATTCCGGGAAGGCGCTGTATGACGCCATGAAGCTGATCGGCGTCTGCAACTGCAGCATCTATTACAATCAACCGAAAAGCGTCCGATACTGTGGCGAGAACCCGTTCAATTAAGAAATAAGCAATGGCTTTATTGAAGATACCTTCCAGAGGAATGCCATGGCGTCTTTTCATCCTGGCGCTTTTCCTGCTGGTTTTTGTATGTTCCTTCTCCATGAGGAGCTACATCTTCGGCCGTGAAAAGGCGAGGATTGGAAACTGCTACGGGAACTATAAGGAGCTGCCCCAGCCCCCCACAGGGCCATTCATACCGTTTTTCGTGGAAAGTTCAATCATGTATGCGTATTCTGCGGATGTCGCATACGGCAAGGGAATCCCCCAGTATGACAGGCTGCTTCCTACAAACAGGAACGTAAAAGTCTGTGAGCAGGATACCGTGGGCCTGGAATATTTCCTGGGATACGGATATAAGTTTAAGAATAAGATATTTCCACAGCAGCCAAAAGCAGAAGTACAGGATTACGAGGACAACCCATATTTTACAAACTGGGCAAGGTTCCAGATAAGGTTCTGGGCCAGTTCCATCGCCGCACTTATATTCCTATTTCTCGTAATCGTAAGATGTCCTTGGCAGCTGGCATTGGCCGGAGGCCTTCTTCATGCAGTCGCTCCGGCAGCCATAGCACGGTATACTGGGCAGGACATTGTCAGGGGCGAGTTCTGTCTGCCGATTGTCGTGGCTGTAATTGTGATCGCCTTCTGGTATCTCAGACGTCCATGTGTCAGGAAGCTGATCCTTCTTGGCATTGCTGCATTCATAGCGATAGCAACCTGGGACATGTGTCAGATATTCTTCGGTATCTGGGGAGTGTCGGAGATCTTCAGGATAATTCTGGGAGGACGTCCAAGCAGGAAGAGGAGGAATATCTGGATCGCGATGCTAATTGCCGTTCTCGGAGCTTCTGTGTTCATCCCATACCACCGGGTCCATATGCTTTTCCTGTCACCTCTCGTACTTGTGATTATACCGTCGATACTGGTCATTTCGTGGAAGTCCCGCCTGGGATACCTGAAAAGACTGGCTGTGCTTGCAGTCTCATTGCTGATCACATCGGCAGTCTGGTGGGGGATCAGCAAGACAAGCGGATTTTCCGACAGCTACGGACATTTCGGGAATCTACTGGTTGCGAAGCTCCAGAACTTCAATGTAAAGCCGAAGGATCCGCTCCTTCTGAATTTTGACGCCAGGATCCTCTGGACGCCGGGGATGCATTCTGCGAACATCGAGATACTAAGGAAATATTTTCCATTTGCGGTCTACGGTGTTCCATTACTCCTCCTGCTTGCACTTTTCTTCAGGCCGTTCAGGAAGATGATATACTCCAGGGACATGCCAAGGCTCTTCTTCCCGCTGTTCATGACAGTCTTCTATTTCATTGGATTCATTTTCATAGTCAGATACCATGATTTTGAAATTATCTTCCTAAGCATGCTCCTACCTGTCCTGTTCCATGACTGGCTCAGGAAAATAAGGGAGCACAAGTTCCAGTTCGCCTTCATATGGGGAGGGTTCATCGCACTTCTGATACTTGCGATCATCGCCCTTATCCCAAGGCATGGACTTGTCATATCCAGCAACATCAAAGTTGTTGTTGCGGTCCTGATGTCGGTGTTTGCTGTGGGAGGAATTGTACTTGTACTGGTGTTGAGGAGACTGGAACCGCAACGGCAGGCCTTGTCTGAAAAAATTGCAGTCATTGCATTCCTCATTCTTGTCATAACCACGGAATTTGCCCAGTCCTTCTTCATGGTCAGGGACTATAAGGGGGAATATCTTCCTGAGACCGCCGGTCTGATAAGATGGATGAGGGCCGAGGGAGTGGAGAACGAAGTGTTTCTTGCAGATTTCAATCTTTCTCCGTTGCTCAAGGCATACTGCCATACGGCGATCATACTCCAGCCCAAGTTCGAGCTCGGGGCGACAAGAAAAGATGTCGAGTTATATCTGGATAGGCTTTTCTTCGGCACAGAAAACACTTTCAGGAAATTCTGTTCGGAAAGAGGGGCGAGATATTATGTTTTCGACAAGGGGCATGCGTCGGATATGACTCCTGAATCATCAAGATACTGTGCCGCCGCCACAAGGCTGAGGAAGGATTCGCCGGTTTATATGATGTATATGCCCCAGGATCGCGAAAAGCTCAAGTTGTTCTATGAGATCGAACCGCCACCGGATTTAAAGTTCGTCAGCGGAAAGTATGTCATCTTCAAAGTGATTTCCGAAGAGGACAGGAAAAATGCCCAGCAATGGGTGAAAGATGCCCAGAAGGCGCTGGATACCGGCAACATTGCACTTGCAAGCAGGCTTGCGAAGGCCGCAGTGTATGCCGATCCCGTCATGCCCAATGTCCGTATTCTGTATGTGCATATATTCGGAAAGGTGCCGGATATAAGGCTGAGGGGATTTTAGAAGATTGGGTGGTTGGATTAATGGATGATTGGATGGATGGGGACAAGAATTCAAAATTATCACCGATAACTGATTACTCACATTCATTTCCACGGTGCGACATCGTCGCCTTCGCCGTTCTCGTCCTTTCTGTTGGGACCTGAGGAATACACGAATATCGAGCCAAGCATTGTCTTGCTACCGATCTTTACATCCTGCTTGTTTCTGGAATTGAGCAGGATGTTGAACCTGCTTTTCCATTCGTCCACCCATCCCTCGGTCTTGTAGTTCTCGAAAGTGTATAGGAAATTTATCTGTCTGGAGTTTTTTGTAACCTCATTGTCCTTGTCAGGCCCTTCGATCCCGGTCAGGAGCTCCATGAGCTTGTCATATTCCTCGGGATTTGCATCCCCGAATCTTTCAAGGGAATTGTCCTTGCATGGGAGCGCCCCGTAAACACCCTCATAGTTCTTGATGGCCGCTATTACGGCCTTGATGGCTGCGCGGACCTTGGGATGGTTGGAGGAAGGCCTGTTCCTTATCAGGGAAATAGAGAGTGCTATCACAAAGAGAATAGCTAGTACGGCCGTGACAATGTCAACTGCACGGAAATGTTTCAAAGACTTCATGAAATATATGCTATACCCTCTGTTGGCAATAGATATTATTGGAAATGGGGCTGAAAGTCAAGATATGAAGTCTCAAAAGCAGGGAAAAGGATTCAAAATAATTGATTTGGAGCAGCGAATTACAAACTGTCCAAGATATGGCCGATCTTTGTGCTTGCAAGTGAGAAATGCCCGTCATCCGGAAAGAATTCCGCTTCTGAACCTGGAATGTATTTCGCATAATGACGTCCGAAATCCGGACGCACGACAAAATCCTTTTCCCCATGCCAGATCTTCACCTTGCACCTGATGTCTTCTAATTTGAATCCCCAGGGATTGGCATAGATCAGAAGATCACTATGAAATCCTTCTGTGCTTTTGTGCAGCCCCTCCACGAAGGAATTTGTGAATGCCCTGAAGATTTCAGGATTGTCGAGAGCCCTGTTGTCGGATCCGGAAGTGCGCTCCTTGAGGATTTCCCTAAACCTTTCAGGATGTTTGCAGACCATTTTCCCAACAATGAAAGCGGATGGTTTTATCATGGCTGGAAAATTCCTTGCGGCGGAAAACCAGAATTTCTGGAACCCGCTGAGAAGTGGTCTTAGCTCCGGAGAATATGCCGGACCAAGGCCGCTGATGACTCCGGCAGACATCAGACGATCTGGAATTTTCCATGCACATGCGGAAGCATAAGGACCTCCACCGGACAGCCCGATCACCTGGAACATGTCAAACCCAAGATGGTCCGCCAGTTCACAGACATCATCCGGCCAGTCAATCAGTTTCCTGTCTGGTTTCGGATCTGATAACCCATATCCCGGCCGATCGACTCCGATGAACCTGATATTTCTTTCCATAGAGGCCTTGTCGGCAAGCATCGCTTCGAGCCTTGAGCCTGGATAACCATGGAAGTAGAAGACAGGCTTCCCGTCGGGTATGCCATATTCAGCATATCCGAGGTTCCTACCGTCCCTGAGCTTGAAAATACATGCTGAGTTCGACATACAAGGGTACCTCTAAAAATTCACAATTGGCGCGTTGCGGAAGATTTTTGAAAGCTTAAAAGAATTTCTGACTGAAGGCGTACCCAAGGCGATACGCCAAAGGAAGAATATTCTTCTTTAAGCCAAAAAGATCCGCAACCCTTAGGGCAAAAGATACTTATGGGTTCTGGCTTTGTCAACATCCACTCGAGCATACCGCCATGGGTATGCGCTCGGGATTTTTCCTCGCCATCTCCCCATAATTTACTTTTGCGCGCCATTTGTCAATTTTCAGAGGTACCCTTAATATATATGATAACAAAATTATAAAAAGTTTGTCGGAGAAGTATATTATCGGATATGACAGACAAGAAACTCAAATACGCGGTGATAGGTGATCCGGTGGCGCATTCGCTCTCACCGCAGCTTCACAATCCCGCATTCATGGCCCTCGGTATCGACGCCGAATATGTCTCCGTCCATGTGAAAGGGCCTGAACTCGGAGCCTTTGCCGAGAGGGCCCGGAGGGAATTTGCCGGATTCAACATAACTGTGCCTCATAAGAACGCAATAATTCCTTTCCTCAACTCCATTTCCGACGAATGCAGACTGACAGGGAGCGTCAATACCGTCAAGAACACCAACGGACATCTCCACGGGGAATCGACCGACGGGTATGGTCTTGAGACAGCCCTGCTTGAGGAATTCAACATTCCTGTGAAAGGGAATTCCTTCCTTTTTGTCGGAACTGGTGGGACGGTGAAGGCCGTATCATTTCATTTTGCGGCAAGGGGAGCGAACACTCTTTTCTTTGCGAACAGGACCGTCTCCAAATCTGAAAATCTTGCGAACGAGCTGAGAGATAACCGTCCTGGAACGAAATATCTCTCTTGTCCGCTGGATGATGAAAAGAAGCTGGAGGAATTCATTTCAAAGGCGTCGATCATCATACAGTGCACAAGTCTTGGCTTGAAAGAAGATGACCCGTCTCCGCTCGCAGAGGAATTCTTCAAGCCCGGCAAGTGCTATTATGACACGATCTACCGCGAGACGGCATTCATACAGGCTGCGAAGAAGAGGGGAGGGAGGAGTGCAGGTGGATTGTCGATGCTCCTGCACCAGGGGGCGAAATCATTTTCGATCTGGACAGGGAAGGACGCCCCAGTAGAAGTCATGAGAAAATCCCTTTATGGCGAATTTATGAAGAGGAACCGTCCACAGTAGGATATTCATTCAGCTATCTTCTGGAAGATTATTCCGGATTCCCTATCTATTTGTGCATTTTCATAATTACCAGGGACGCGGAGCAGACTGAAATTCCCGATGAATGAATCAGGATATTCACCAATCTTCTCGCGTCCCGGTTCAGAGATGAAGTAGCTGTTGAGAAAGAACTCCTTTTCATATTTCAATTTAGTTCTGTAGGGTACCACGTTGTCGCTTGTGAGGATGACGGCGATCTCGTATTCTCCGTCGAGGAGCGCGAGGGAACCTCTGCTTTGGGGATTGATCCTTACGAAGAATTTTTCAGGTCCGTCATAAAAAGCCATAAGATGGTACGGAGTCGAATTCTTTATCGCCTCTATCGAACATCCCTTCAGTACCGAAGGCAGGAGGATAGCCGGTTTTTCCTGTCCTTTCAATGGCAGGTTCCTTACGGCGTCGAATCCTATCTTCATCGCCTCGTCACGGGCATTCCGGCCTTTCTCGGTGCCCGCAAGAAGATCTGAGAGCAGGCTCAGCATGAAGGCCCTTTTCATCGGGGAGGCTTCCTTGTAGAACTCAGCGGCGCTCTCGAGGCATTCGGCAAGCTTCATGTTGATATCCTTCGGGATGAATGAGCTCTTTATTTCTCCTATCATGAAGGAGGCCAGGTAATATACGGAGTTGAAATCCCTGCTTCTGCGCGCCTCTTCAATTTTTGACGCAAGCTGATCCTTGATTCCCGAAGATTCTTTTGCATCCGGATATCTTCTCAATATTTCCCGGAAATATACGAAAGAAGCGGGATATTTGCCTTCCTTAAACAGTTCCGTGCCAGTTTCATACTTGGCTTGCAGGCTGGCCTTAAGGAATTCATCTTTCCCTGGGAACTGAGGTGAATATTCTTTCAGCCTAATTAGTTCAGCAAGGGCAAATATCCTGTCATTTGGTGTCTTTGCCTTCTTATCCACAGCCTTCTTAATATTTTCCGGAAGTCCGGCAAGCGCCTTTTCTGGGCCGAAGCATTCTCCGAGGAATGAGACATAGGTGCCGTCATAGAGCCTGTCGTCGCAATAGCTGATGATCTTATGGTTTTCCCCAGAGCTGAGTATCCTGGCGAGTTTTCCACGGTAGAGCTTGAACAGTTCATCCCAGGCCTTCACGGCAATTCCAAATTTTGTTTCCGGTGTCTTTGCGCTCTTGTCATTCCTGCTGGCATCCATGGACGTACGTATGGCCATCTGCAGGAGTATCTCAACTTTATTGGTGGAAGTGTCAGGCTGAAGCCAGCGGAGCTTGCCGTCCTTTGCCAGTGCCGCAGTTCCGACCATTGATTCGCAGAAAAGCTTCTGCATGTCAAGCCATTCCTCGGAACCGAAACGTAAGCTTGTCTTGGATTCTGAGGAGGATACGGACTTTATTGCAGCGGAAGAATAGGCGAGAGCTGCTACGGGATGACCTGATTGGAGGCTTTTCCTGGCGAGGTCCGCAAGTTCCTTGAACTGATAATGCTTGCATAGGGCCGCTTCAAGGGGGCCGTTCCTATATTTCCAATATGTGATGTCGTGGATATTCTGGACTGCGAAATCCGCAGCTTTTTCCAACGAGGCCTGTGTCGCAGCTGATCCTGGAGCTTTTTCCATGGCGCTGCTCCAGGCAGCTGCAAGGTATTCAGTGGTCTCCCTTTCCGGCAGGACCGCTTCGTGATCTTTCCATGCATCTTCAATTGCGGCATCGATCTTGGCTGCGTCCTTTGAAGCAAGAATTTCCTTGAAATTCTGGACATTGAGCTCCTGCAACTTTTCCTTCATGTATCTGGTGCCGTCTTTCAGATTGTAGGGGATTTTACTGTCACCTAGTTTGGCAGCCTGTTCGAGGATCTCCTTGTTCAGCTCGTAGATCTTCCGGGCATCGTCTATGGATTTCCTTGCGTATGCATCCTCGAAGAGCCGGATATGCATTGAGGGCAGGGCTTTTATCGCGGCCAGCTTCTCCTCATCATTTCCTTCCCTGAAATATTTGACTGCAAGGTCATAAGCCTTGGAATTGTCTTTCCCATAAGACATTTCTTCAAGTATCTGGGAAGGATTCTTTTTCTGTGCCTTCGGTGCCGGAGCCTGCACTTGTTCTGGAGACTTTGCGGTAGTGGATCCCTGTACTACCGGATTTGGATTCGAGATATGCCTGCTTTGCCTGATGAAAGGCATTACATATATGAAGCAGAGGAAACCCAGCATCAGGACACCGCAGCCTATCCCATATTTCCTTATATCATCAGCATCCATGAAAACCCCCTTCAAAATTCCTTAGAGTAAAGGTCTCAATATTATACACCGAACCATTCATAAGAAAAAGCAGAAGAGCAAGCTTTCCATCAAACCTTGATTCTCCTACATTGCCGGACTAACTTAAGGCCGATATGAAAATCAAAAAACTGTCATATCCATCGAAGCTCCGATAGAAAAAATTGAAATTTGGACAGGGACTTATCATCAATATGCCTGAACAGATGATACCAATGATGAATGTGTTCTTCTTTGTGCTGGGCGCATGCATCGGGAGCTTCCTTAACGTTTGCATATGGCGACTGCCGAGGGATGAATCGCTGCTGCACCCGCCATCGCACTGCCCAAAGTGCAACTACCAGATCCCATGGTATGACAATATTCCTTTGCTGAGCTGGATAGCCCTGGGCGCTAAATGCAGGAAGTGCAAAGTTCAGATAAGCCCCCGCTATTTCCTTGTTGAACTTGTCACAGGATATCTTTTCCTCATGGTATGGATGAAGGTGCTGGCCACAGGACAGCCGGCTTCTGCCGTATTGCCATATTTTTGGATAGTGGGATTGTGTATTGTCACAATCTTCGTCGACTGTGAGCACAGGATAATACCTAATGAGATAACATATTCCGCGATGATCGCAGGACTGATCATATCGGTTTTTTGTCCTGAACTCTGGTTGCTTCCCCATAAGAAATGGATAATGCCTGAAAGGCTCATGTCGTTCATTGCATCCTGTGGGAGCATGATTGTCTGCCTTCTGTTCATGGCATGCATCTCCGTTGTTGGGAAGCTTTTATTCAAGAAAGAGGCGATGGGGTGGGGAGATGTCAAGTATATAGGAGCCGTAGCCGCCCTGATCGGGATTCCCGCCTGTTTTTTCTCCTTGCTTTTCGGTGCTATTACCGGTTCAATATTCGGGGTGGCCAGGATAGTGATCAGGAAAAAGAAGCTGAGAAGTGCATTCGCCCTGGGGCCTTTTCTTGCAGCAGGGACTTTGATATGGATATTCTTCGGCGAGGTGATAGGGGGGGCATATATGGAACTTTCAAGGCAACTGGCTTTAAAATTTGGCGGGGGATGATAAGTTATCCGAAACCATCGAAAACATAGGACTTTCGTATGAACAATTCCGGCATAATGAAGATATCAGTCTCATTCTCTCTTTTGCTTTTTCTTGTTTTCTGTGTGAACGCACAGAGCGGAAACTTCCTGAAACCGGCAGATATCTTCTGTGATGGAGCTGTCATCCAGCGCGATACCGATGTTCCTATCTGGGGATATGACCAGCCGGGGAAGAAGGTCAAGGTTAACATTGCCGGACAGGAACTGTCGGCTACAGCTGACAAGGATGGGAAATGGAAGGTTGTTGCGACCTCCATCAAGGCCGGTGGGCCGTACCAGCTTGATATCCAGAGCGAAACAGGGAAACTCTCCATAAAGGATATATTGTGTGGGGAAGTATGGATCATGGCAGGTGAATTACTGTTGGACAAGACTGTCGAAAATGTTCCTGCAGATGCGGAGGGGGTCCCACAGCTCAGATATTTCCAGGCACCCCGACAGTTCACAAGATCTCCATATGAGAACCTTCCGGGAAAATGGAAGAATTTTGCCGGCGGTTCAACGGACGTGCCTGCACTTGCTTATTATTTTGCGGTGGATCTGAGGAAGAAGATGAATGTTCCGGTGGGGGTGATCGTATGTTCGGTTCCAGAATCGCTTTCTCACTCCTGGATGAGCAGGGATGCCATAAAAGCTGTGAAAATGCTTGCGCCGATAGAAATGTATTCCGAGTCGATACAGAACTACGAAATGAAGATAAGCGGAACATACAGAGGGCTTCAGGAGTTCTCCAGGTCAGAAGACGATATCAGATTTGCCGGAGCGGTCAAGAGGTTCCAGATTTGGGCGAATTCCACTGAGGGCAAGAAACTCGTCAAGAACTCAACCGAGTCGGAGCAATGGCAGGAAAAGATACAGGAATGGGTTGAGAATTCCATGCAGCGGGAATCAAGTGGACATCCTGTACTCGAGGAGCAGAAGACTTGGCCAATGCCGATACAGATAGCTTCAGGTGTCGTGGCGGATCCACGGACCTCAGGAGCAAGACCCTCGGCGCTTTTCAATGGAATGATAAGTCCTCTTGTCCCTTATGCCATCAAGGGATTTGTGTTCTGCGAGGGACAATCCGATGCGGCCTGGGACAGGGGGCAGATGTATTTTGATATCATGATGAACCTCATCAAAAGCTGGAGATCGACTTGGAGCAAGGCGCAGTCGCAGAAAAAAGGAGATCTCCCTTTCATCATTATGCAGCTTTGCGGTCTCAAGGCTGAAGATGGGATTTCACCTGATGAATGTTCCCTCCTGAGGCAGTCACAGGCTACTGTCATTGACAAGCTGAACCAGACGACACTGGCCGTATGCTACGACATAATTCCGGATGTGTCGAAGGAGGCAATAAAGCCAGAAGCACTCAAGGAGGCTGCTAGCAGGCTTGCTACCTGCGCCATTGGCAAGTTCTACAGCTATAAGATGATCTATTCCGGTCCGATATTCGACTCGGTGGCTGTCGGTGACGGCAGCCTGAGGTTGAAATTCAAGTATGCCGATAACGGTCTTTTTGCGGGCAAGGACGGGAAAGCGGAAAAGCTCAAAGGCTTCGAGATTGGAAATGCTGAAGGTGTATTCAAAGAAGCGGAAGCTACGACAGACAAGAATTTTGTTGTGATAAAAACTCCAGATGTGGTCAACTGTCTTCGCTATGGCTGGGGATTGAAGCCCGACGCCAACCTCTACAACAAGGAAGGTCTTCCAGCTGTCCCATTTACGGTGAATCTCACCGATAAATGATGTTTGCCAATGAGGAATTCCGGAAGCCATCATAGCCTGCACAAGGAAAGAAGATGATCGGGGCGAGAGGGAGCCCTCTGTCAGCGGTACTCCGACTTTCCCGAGACCCGCCTTGCGGCGTGCTCGGGACGCTCTAAGTGGATTTAGAGCGGTTGATTATCCTTCTGATGCTTTCGCACTTTTCTTTGATTTTATTTCATATTCTCGCAGTTGGGCGTCGGACTTGGTTGGGAAAGTTTCTGAATAAACGAGCTGCCAAGGTCCCCTGTTCCGAGTTGACTTGGATTCTCCCCGGTTATGCTCATCGAGCCTGTTAACAAGATCTTCTGCATGGCCGATGTAGAATCTTCCATTGGATTCGCTTTGAAGTATATAGACGAAGAACATATTTGGCAGAAGAAAGAAGATGGTCGGGGCGAGAGGATTTGAACCTCCGACTTCTTGGTCCCGAACCAAGCGCTCTAAACCAGGCTGAGCCACACCCCGACTGCGGGAAATCAAAATAACTTATTTAAGTTAAAAAGCAACATCCTTTGATCACTTATTGCAGGAAGCTTTTATTCCTGCTTATTCAGCGAAATAGTAACGCTCTTGTGGTTGGTGGAATTATCCGACTCCTGACTCTCGGTCTTTATGTCGGTCTCCTCCTTGAGCGTGACATGCACAAGGCGTCTGTCATGGGAGTTCATTGGAGGAAGTGTTACGGGATCTCCCCATCTCCTGACTTCCTTTGCGGCATCAACCGCCTGCTGGCGGATCTTCTGCTCGTGTTCGGCATCGCTCTCTCTCGGTGCACTACCTTCATCGGCATGATGTCTGTCATCAAAACGCCTGCGTCCACCCTCGCGGCGATCGTCTCTGCGCCTGTGCTCTCCGCCACGTTCACCCCTGTCTCCGCCGTGATGTTCTCCGTGCTCTCCCCTTTCAGCTCTCTCTCCGTGTTCGCTTCTTTCTCCCCTGCCACCACCCCTGTGGTTGCGTCCGGGTTTCCTGGAATAGCCGTCCACATCGATGGAGATCCTCGGGCTTTCAGTATCGTTCTTAAGGACCATTCTGTTCACGAGGAGCTGGAGCTGGTCCAGGGTCTGTCCCTTCCTGCCGATGATCCGTCCTGCGTCTTCGCTGACTGCAATCAATGCAATCCTGCCGTCTCTTTCTTCAGCTTTCACAGTTGCGTCGAGTCCGAGGTAATCGAGCATTGTTGCGAGCGTGGTAGATGCCTTCTGCATCCTTTCCTGGATGTTTGCCGTGGTCGTGTTCTCTGCCATTTTAGTTTCTCCTACATTTCTTGGTTGCGTCAAGCAGTTTTTTTCTCAAGCTGTTTTTCCTTCTCGTCTATCCTCTTGTTTACAAGCAGCTGCACGATACTTATGCACTGGCTTATGCTCCAATAAAGAGTAAGCCCGGAAGGCAGCGAGTACAGCAGCACGAGCATGACAAGAGGCAATATCATCATCATCTTCTGTTGAACGGGATCCATTGCCGACGGAGTCAGTTTCTGCTGGAAAACCATGGTTATTGTCATGAATAATACCAGGGGATTTATCGGCAGTTCAATTCCAGGTATTGTGAATATCGTATCAGGCCTTGAAAGATCCAGAGCCCAGAGGAAAGAGGATTGACGGAGTTCTATGGCGCCGTTAAGCGAGAAATACAGCGCGGTGAATACAGGAATCTGGAGCAGTATCGGGAGGCATCCCCCAAGTGGATTGACCTTGTGTTCCTTATAGAGCTGCATGATCTTCTGGTTCATCTTCTGGGAATCATCCTTGTATTTCGTCCTGATCTCCTGGACCAGCGGCTGGATCTTCTGCATCTTGCGCATGGAAGCATTCGCCCTGTCGGTAATAGGCCAGAACAGCATCTTCACGATGAATGTAAGGAGGATTATGCTCAGCCCGTAGCTGCCGCAGAATTTCTTCATCCAGACCAGTGCCACCAGGAAACCCTGCGAGATAGGCTCGAACCATGCCCATCCGAGATACATTATCTCAGAAGCCTTAGGGTCGAATTCCTTAAGCAGCGCAAGTTCCTTCGGGCCTGAGAAGTATTTAAAGTCTAGATTGGCAGAGGTTCCGGGTTCCAGCTCGATCTTTTCTATGATGCCATAAGTTTCCAGTGATGCATAGGGTCTTTCATTCCCCTTGCTGTCCTTGAAGGTCTTTATGATCTGCTTCAGCATGTTGCCCTCGCCCTTCTTGAAAGGATCCTCAGGCTTGAGGATGCATGCGAAATACTTGTTTGAGACGGCAATCCAGGAAGCGGCATTCTCCTGAAGCTTTTCAAAAGGTTCCTTTGTCGCAGAGGTAGAGGACACCCCACCGTCAAGACAATAGCTTGCGCAATGGCTCTCCATCATGAAGTTGTCGCCTGAGAGCTCAAGTATCGGGATCATGCTGCCTGCACTGATCTGGATTTTCTCCAGAGAAAGCTTTTCCTTTGAGGAGTTTGTAATCTGGATCCTGTAGTCAGTCATGTATTTCTCAAGGATTTTCCATGTTTGTATGACGGTGAACTTTCTGCCGGCTTCGTCCTTCAGTCCGCGTGTTACCTTCAGGGTGCTTTCATTTTCCTTGAGGAAGTCAAGGCTGGTGGTCCTTATTTTCCCCTTTGCAGTAAAAGAAAGAGCCCCAGGGATGAAATCCTCGCTGAGCACTATGGTCTTTTTCTTGTCGGTGGTCAGGTATTTCCTGAACTCTATGGATGAAACATATCCTTCAGAAGGATTTATCTTTAATGACAGGTAGTCATTGGAAATCGACTGTTCGGGAACCACAGGCAGTTTAATCTCCGGCTCTTCCGTCTTTTCAGGTTCCTTTGCGGTGGTTTCCTTTACGGGTTGTGTCTCCTTGCCAGGGGCAGGGGGTTTTACGGAATCTTTCACCTTTTGTGCTGCAGTATCGGGGACAGTGGATGTTTGTACCGGTTTCTCTTTTTCCTCCGTCTTGACAGCCTGTTCATCAGCTTGAGGCTTCTTGGGTTCTGAGAAGAAATAGGGCCAGACCAGCAGGAGTACGAAGCAGATGCTCAGGGCAATGATTGTTTCTTTGTCGAGTTTCACCTGTGCACCTTCTTCATTTGGCAGCAGTCCCCATCATCATGTTTTCCTGATAGGAAATGGAATTTTTCAGGAACCGGATCATTTCCCGCCCTGCAGAAGGGATTGCAGCGAAGTATCCTCCAGGTGGCGAGCAGTCCCCCTGCAAGAAGCCCGTGCCTGCGTATGGCCGTCTGGGCATATTCCGAACAAGTCGGTGTGAACCTGCAGCATGGCAGCATCCAGGGAGATACGATCTTCCTGTATAGCCATATCAGGCCCAGAGCCCAGTTCCTAGGATGTAGGATATTGATCATTTTTCAATCCAAAGTCCGGCTTTCTTAAATAAATAAATCATTTCGTCCTGCGCTTCAGATACAGAAACACCAAGCAGCGCCCTTCTCGCTATGAACAGGACATTGCATGGTCTTACCTTCACCTTGATCAGGCGGAAGGATTCGCGCAATAATCGTCTTGCCCTGTTGCGAACGACCGAACTGCAGCTGAATTTCTTTCCGCAGATCACTCCAAACCTTGAAACAGGCCGGGAATCAACGGGACATTCAGCGATGACCAGCAGCATCAGTCTGCCTGCGTAGTCTTTTCCGGAATTGCGGACATAGTCAAATTCTGAACGAAGAGCAAGCTTTTCTTCTTTTTTCAGTGTGGCTTTGCCGAATTGAACGGGATTCTTACCCATTATGCGCCTTCGAGGATCATTTTAAGTGACTCGTAGCTGGGGCAGTCCTCCGCCCGGAAAGTTTCCATCGCCCTGGAGCGCAAAGGCTTCAGGCTGAAAGCTTCCTGCGGCCCTTCTGACGCCTGCGCTTAAGCACAAGGCGACCTCCGCGGGTAGCCATCCTAGCTCTGAACCCTATTCTTCTTTTCCGTCTTAACTTTGACGGCTGAAACGTTCTTTTCATCTTTCGAATTCCTTCTTTTTTCCCAGGCCCTGATGAGTTCCATGGTGGTGGTTCCGGTCAAAACGGCCTGATTGACGGTTTTGCAACATCTTCCACTTATAGGTTTAAGCGGACGTATATAATAGCACTAGGTCATATAAAATCAAATGTATTTGACGCAGGAGCATTTATTTGCCTTTTCAATTGCCATTAGCCGGATTCCCTGTTATTGTATGATTTGAATGAAACAATCATCACATAAGTGCAGGGCTAGATGAATAAAAGTGGTTTTGTAGGCGCTGAACTCATAAAGATAAGAGGACGTCTTTCCGAGGCCACCTCACATGGTGAAAAGGAAACGCCTGGGCAGAATCCTGCACAGACCCAGACCGTCACCCCTCTCCCAATCCCTGATTCAGCTGTTGACAAGGAATGGAGGAAGGCTCTGGAAAAACGCTGGGACGAATTCCGGAACCTGAAAAGGGACTTCACCGGAAGGCTGACCGAGAATCTCGCTTCCCTCCCGGAGGAGATCCGTCTTGCAAAGGAGCATGCTGAACAGCTGCAGGGAGCATTGGAGAAGTTTGCACACCTGTTGGACCAGATCGAGGCAATAGATGATTCATCCTGGAACAAGGAGAACCTTTCATCAGAACTTGCAGCAGCGATCAGAAGGGTTGAGCATATTAGGCTTGAATATCTCAGGATCACTTCGAAACTGGATGCCCTCCAGAGGGAAAGCTATGCGGCCGAAGGGGGAGGGGAATCGAGAGCGCTGATACCTGAAATATATTCGATTTCATGGAAGCAGGGATTCAAAATAGGCATGGCTTTCGCGTTCCCTGTAATAATTGCCATTATTGCAGGTTCGCTGATATTGGCTATTGCCATGTTTCTGGCGCTAAGATGAGGTTGAAATGAAAAAACGCGTTTACACGGAAAGCGTGAATTACCTTAAATACGACGGCAAACGTAAAATGCTTGCCCATTACCTCAAGGCGGGTGGATTCAAGAAGATCGGAGGTGCCAGGATACACGGTGATTATACCGAACGCAGGCGCTACATCATGGCAGCAATCGCCGTCTTCATTATGCTGACAGGTTTGTATTACGTCTTTTTTTAACCATGATAAAAATCCACCAGATCGGCGTCGGAGGCTTCGATTCGAATTTCTCATATCTCCTGTATGACGAGGAATCGCGGGATTCAGCCATAGTCGATCCGACCGGAAACACCAGATTGATTCGCGAGAAATATCTTTCCTTGGCAAAGCCTTATCCAAAATATATTCTGCTGACACATGGCCATGGTGACCATGTGTCAGGAGTGCAGGAGACGAAATCTTTTTTCAATGCACCGGTACTGGCGCATCCATCATGCAGCTTCAGGCACGATGGAGATGTTTCACACGGCCAGCTGCTGCCATTCGGGAAGATATTCATAGAGTGCCTGCATGCTCCGGGCCATACAAAAGATAGTGTCATATACCATCTGACCGATGATTCTGCGATATTCACGGGGGATACTCTCTTTATTGACTGCTGTGGCTACTGCGATGCAGAATCAATGTTCAAAACCATGAGGGAAGTTCTCTTCCCGCTTGCTGATTCCAATGAAGTATATTCCGGACATGACTACGGACGCTGTCCACATGCACCCCTGGGCGACGAGAAGCTAAGGAATCCATATCTTGCGGCAAAGACCTTGGCGAAATTCAAGGAAGAGCTGAAGAAGTTGTAGGAAATTGAATCCAGTGTCAGGAATGCCGGATTTATGAAGGAGCTTTTACTGGAGATGGCCCTTCGATACGCTCGAAATTCGCTACCCAGGGCCGCCATTTTTTTTCAAGGCAAAAAAATGGCGGGAGCGACGGGGCTCGAACCCGCAACCTCTGCCGTGACAGGGCAGCGCTCTAAACCAATTGAGCTACGCCCCCGCTTTTTACGCGGAAGTGCCAAAAAGTATCACAGGACTTGATATTTGCAAGAAAATTTTATAAAAATAATTACGTGTGGCAGTGTCGGGACATGCAATCTTCACTTTTCGCTTCACAGCAAGCAAGTGTTTGCCGTGCCACCGTAGCCCTGGCATATTGATGAAAGTATTTGAGATGAAGTGTGATAATCAATACTGGCAGGTGAAGGATGGTGGCGGCTCTCGGACTCGAACCGAGGACCTGCGGATTATGATTCCGACGCTCTAACCAACTGAGCTAAGCCGCCGTTTCGCCCTGTAAAATATATGAAAAGCCCACCCTTGCAAGTGAAAAGGATAGGGAATCTTAAAAATAAGGCTTATTTCTGAGTCTCTTGCCCGGATTTTTCATCCTTGAACGAAAGGATTATCTTTACAGGGGACTGGTATTTTCCGACAGTGTCCGGATTGACGACAATGAAGTCATCATCGTCGCCTGTGGAGGCTGGATTGTCGAGTATTGTATTTCCAAAGCTCCATATATTGACGATGTTTCCCTCCTCCTTGGCAAGACAATACATGTTGTGTGTGAAGCTGGACCCAATGAAAACCCAGCCCAGTCTCTCCATTCCCGTGGAAGTTTTCTTGTTGAGCAACCAATTCTCTACAGGAATCCTTTTCCCACCTTCCGGCTGGACGTCAATATTGAAAAGAGTTCCCTGTTTGATCGTTTCCCCGCCCTTGCGGGAACCGTTCTCAGCTCCGAGAAGGAGAAGCGCTATCTGCAGCTTCATCGGATCAGCTTTGCTGGACAGGAGGCTTTCGTGGACCCTTCCGTGCGGCATGGAGATAAGAACCTCTAAGTCTCCGGATGTCATGTTTACCCAGCCGGGGAACGACAACTCCCTTTCACGGCGGTGTATAGTGATATTGTCGAGTTTTATATTCTGATCCGGGAGTATCTCGCCACCAAGTTTTTTCAGTACATCCTTTTCGGCATCTGAAAGCGGTGGCAGTTCATCCTTGTTCTGAATGGTTTCCTTGCCGGTGCCTGCCTGTACCGTCGAAGCAGTTCCGGATGACTGTATCTCTGCGCAAGATGCCAATGCAATCAATGATGAAAGAAGCATGATCAAAAATGAGCATTTCATGTCAAAACTCCTTCTTTGCCTTCCGGGTCATCAGGTCCTTCACGCCTTTTCTGGGATCTTTGCCGGAATAAATCTCCTCATAGACTTCGTTTATTATAGGTGTATCAACATTGTTTTTCAATGCAAGGGCATGGGCGCTTTCGGAGGTCTTTACGCCTTCGGCAACAACCAGGCCCATCTCCTTCAATATCTCGCTTATTTTCCGACCCTTTCCCAGCTCCTCGCCGACATGCCTGTTTCGGCTATGCCTGCTTGTGCAGGTGACAATCAGGTCTCCTATGCCGCTCAAACCGGAGAATGTCTCGTATTTTCCTCCAAGCGCTACCCCGAGGCGAGCCATTTCAGCGATTCCGCGAGTCATCAGTGCCGCCTTGGGATTGTCACCGAGCTTCATGCCGTCTATGACGCCGCATGCGATTGCAAAAACATTTTTAAGGGAGCCGCCAAGTTCCACGCCCACGACGTCATGGGAGGTATATACCCTGAAAAACTCATTCATAAACATCTTCTGTACGGTTTCTGCCGTCGAATGATCCACAGATGCTGCAACTATGGCAGTGGGTACTTTCACCGCAACTTCCTCGGCATGGCTTGGTCCCGACAATACGCAATAACGGCTTTTACCGAGGATCTCTGCGCATATCTCGCTCATCCGCTTCAGGGAATCGACCTCAATTCCCTTTGCGACATTCACGAGGATCTGTTTTTCTGACAAATGGAAAGGTGCGAACTTTTCCAGAGTACCTCTCATGTATTGTGAAGGCGAAGCAAGCACGACGAGTTCGGCATCGGCTACTGCCGCTTTCATGTCTTCGCACAGTTCAAGTTCTTCTGGAAGCTTCACTCCTGAGAGGAACTTCCTGTTCTCCCTTGCCTTGCGGATTTCGCAGATGTATTCGGGAAACGGGCCCCACTGTTTGACCTTGTGTCCATTATGATTGAGAAGGATTGCAAGGGCCGTCCCCCATCCACCGTCACTCAATACTGCAGTATTCATAATAGCTCCTGATGCTGGATGCTTGTTACTGGATGCTTAATAAAATACAATGTTAATTACTCCTATTCTATATGCTTCTCTTCAACAGCCTTGATAAAACTGTTTAATTTCTTTCCAATGCCCGCATATAGATTATTGAATTCCTCAGCTCGTTTCTTCAATTCTGGATAACAGCCTTCTATATAGTTTATCCACTCAATTGTCTCATCACAGGAAGACTGGGCAAATATAAGGAATCTAATAAACTCCGCCTTATAACGTCTCCGGCCAAAACCCTCTACTATATTCGAAGAAATTGCCTTGGAAGATCTTCTTAACTGACTGCCCATCTCGTACTTTTCATGATTTGGAAGTTCAAATGTAAAGAAGTGAATATCTACACCTGCTTTATGCGCCCTCTGATATACTTCCAAATCTCGATACGATTGCATATCTATTCCCCCAGTCTTATGCCATTCTGAATTTGACTCGTATGTATTTTCCTATCCAACAACCAGGATCAAGCATCCTGTATCAGTTCTAACTTTTCTTCTTTTCGAACCTGTTCTCGGTTCCATTTATTAGTCTTTTGATGTTGGAATGGTGCTTTGCGATCGCAAGTATGGCAAGCACAAGAAGGAAAATCTGTGTTGAGCTCTCAAGTTTCCATAGGTCGAACTTGGAAAACAGATAAGAGCTGATCGGCAGGACCGCCGCCGCAATTATGCTCGCGACTGAAACATATCTTGTGGCATAGAAGAAGAGCACCCAGGCCAATCCACAGCACAGGAACGAATAGGGTGCAATTGCAACAAGTACACCACCACCTGTCGCCATTCCCTTCCCTCCTTTGAACTTGAGGAATATCGTCCAGATATGTCCACACACCACCGCGACAGCGGCGGTGATCATTGCGGCATCAACGGAGACAGACATGTCCTTTTGATTGGCAAAAATATATTTTACCGCCAGGACCGGCAGAAGACCTTTGAGGAAGTCGAGAAGGAAGCAGGAGTATCCCCACTTCTTGCCAAGGACCCTCATCACGTTGGTGGCGCCGACATTCCCACTGCCATGCTGTCGGATATCGATGCCGTTAATCTTTCCTATGACGTAGGCCCATGGGATGGAACCGATGATATAGCTTGCCGCCCCTATTGCGCCACAGATTAATACAGGTGAAGTCATTTCCTATCTGTCCTCAATCATTCTGTCATATATTCTACTTCATATATTCCAAAACTTATAATATAGCATCACTTCCCGCTCCAGTCGAAACTGGCAAAGCTTCTCCTGAAGTGTATAGTAAGGGCTGCTTTTATTTGTAAGGGAATCATTAAAGGAGAAATGAACCATGAAGAAATTGCTTGCAGGGCTCACAATCTCGGCAGTCTTAACCGGAGCCGCATGTCTCATGGCTCAGGATGCCGCTACTGACACATTCAAGAAGATGGACAAGAACGGCGATGGAAAAGTTACCACGGATGAATACAAAGGCTACTGGATAGACGTTTTTGGTGTAATCGATACCAACAAGGATGGGAAGATCTCCGAGGACGAGGTCAAGGCAAGGGCTGAAAAGCGCATCGCCGAAAAGGACAAGGACAAGAACGGGTCCCTTTCCAAGGACGAATATATCGCTGTCGGAAAACCGGAAGGCAAGCTTCCTGAAAAGCCCGGAGTTGGTGTCGCACGTTTCGCACAGGCCGACGTGAATGCCGACGGATCAATCACCCTTCATGAATATTATGTAATCATGAGCGATAACTTTACCAAGGCCGACAAGAACAAGGATGGCAAACTCGACAAGGATGAACTCGCCGGAATGTATCTCGAAGCCTTCCGCACCGCCAACATCGACAAGGATGGTTTCCTCACCAAGGATGAATGGGTAGCCTACTGGATCGGAGTTGCTCCCAAGGATATCAAGGTTGCTCCGGCAAAATAACATTGTTTTTAATCTTTAAAAGGCGGCGCATAAAACGCCGCCTTTTTTATTCCAGCTGTATAAATTTCAAGTTCCAGACTTTTCAAATTCCAAACAAGTTCCAGTATTCAAAAATCAATATTTAAACAAATTCAGTTTGGATTTTGAATGTTTGGAGCTTTCTTTATTGTTTGAATTCTGGAGCTTGAGATTTGAAATTTAATATCATATGAACCTAATCCTTGGCATAGAGACAAGTTGTGATGAGACCGCTGCATCGGTAGTGGCGGACGGCTGTGAAGTCCGTAGCAGTATCGTCTCCTCTCAGATTGCGAAGCATTCAGTCTACGGAGGTGTCGTGCCTGAAATCGCAGCACGCGAGCACCTGAACGCGATCGGACTTGTCGTGGATTCCGCGCTCAAAAGTGCGAATTCCGCAATGAAGGATATTTCTGCCGTTGCAGTTACCAATGGTCCAGGTCTCATCCCTGCGCTGCTTGTCGGGCTGAACTTCGCAAAGGGGCTTTCCGCCGGATATAAGGTGCCCTTGATCGGAATAAACCATTTCATCGCGCACATTTACGGGAGCTTTCTCGAGAACGGCATGGACCGGCTTGATAGGAAGGAGACATATCCGATCATTTCGCTTGTTGTCTCCGGTGGACACACGGCACTTGTGCTGATCACTGCAGATGGTACCGCGAAGATAGTGGGAACGACACTTGATGACGCCGCTGGAGAAGCTTTTGACAAGGCTGCGAAGCTTCTCAATCTCGGTTATCCCGGCGGACCAGTCATCGAGAAGACGGCTAAGGATGGAAATCCTGCGAAGTTCGCATTTCCACGTTCTTTGACCGGAACCTCCGGGCGTGCCGTCGACGTGAAGGACCGTTTCAACTTCAGTTTCAGCGGAGTCAAAACTTCATTGTATTACCATTGCAAGAATACCGGAGGGAGTGAAAACATAAAGGGCGAGTTCCTGTATGACACCGTGGCTTCATACCAGGAGGCAATAGTTGATGTGCTGACCAGGAAGACCGTCGAAGCGGCAGAACACTTTGGTGCGCCTACCGTGGTCCTCTGCGGCGGAGTTGCATGCAACGGCGCACTCAGGCAGCGGATGAGGGAAGTTCTTCCTGCAAAACGGCAGCTTGTGATCTCGCATCCGAAGTTCTGTACGGATAATGCAGCTATGATTGCCGCCTTAGGCTGGCATTACTTCAAGGAAAAGCACTTCGACAACCACTCCCTTGATGCATATTCCCGCATGTCCGAACTCTCGTCCGTCATATTCGTATGACACGATAATTCTTCTCCCGCAAAGCCACTGAACCACAGATATTATTCGTTGAATTTCCTGTTGTATGATGTATTTTCAGGAATTCTAAATGGGGGATCTTAAATGAAGAAGAGTTTGAACTCGCTTATTCCTGTGGAGAGAATTGAGAATAGGATACTGCTAATAAGAGGGCTGAAGGTAATGCTGGATTCTGATCTTGCAGAACTGTATGGTGTTCCAACAAAAGTTTTCAACCAGGCCGTCAAAAGGAACAAGGAACGGTTTCCGTCCAACTTCATGTTCCAGCTTACAGGACAAGAACTTACAAGTTTGAGGTCACAAATTGTGACCTCAAACTCAAACAGGGGCGGAAGCAGATATTTACCTTATGTCTTCACAGAGCATGGAGCCCTCATGTCGGCTAATGTCTTGAACTCAAAACGGGCCATTGGCGTAAGCATCTTGGTCGTAGAAGCATTTGTCAGGCTGAGGGAGATTGCTCTTTCGCACAAGGAAATTGCCGCCAAGCTCAAGGAACTGGAAAACCGCATGGACATGAACGATCAGAACGTTATATCAATAATACAGGCCCTCAGGAACCACCTAAGGCAGCCCCAGCCGCCTCCAAAGCGGAAAATTGGTTTTCATGAGAATTAATATTTTTCCAGCAATACTGGAAAAACATTGCAAATTCCGATTCCTATTACATATTATGACTTTTTAAGACGGATTACTGGATATCTGGATTTTTGGTTCGCTGGATTAGATTGAATCTTTTTAATTCTCCCCCAACAATCCATTCATTCATGTAACAATAAACATATTGAATTAAAATGAACAAGAATCCAAAATACGAATATCCGAAGCCGATTCCGGTAAAGAACCGGAAATGGCCGGACAGCCAGCTGAAGAAGGCTCCGGTATGGTGTTCCGTCGATCTGCGCGACGGCAACCAGGCCCTGCCTATTCCAATGACCCCCGAAAAGAAGCTCAAGTATTTCAACACCCTTGCGAACATTGGTTTCAAGGAGATAGAGGTAGGATTCCCTTCGGCCTCACAGGACGATTTCGACTTCACAAGGAAGTTAATCACCGACAACCTGATACCGAAGGGAGTACGGATCTCCGTCCTCACCCAGGCCAGGAAACATCTGATCGACAGGACCATTGAATCTCTCGCCGGGGTCAGAGAGGCGATCATACATTGCTATGTCGCAACTTCAGACCTGCACGGGCGAATTGTGTTCGACAAGAGCCACGAGGATGTCAAAAAGATGTCAGTAGAGGGTACCAAGCTTATCGTTAAGGCCATCGAGAAAGCCGGGCTCAAGAATATTGCCTATGAATTTTCCCCTGAGGAGTTTACGGACACGGACATCGACTTTGCGATCGAGATCTGTGAAGCCGTGAAGGAAGCCTGGGGGAAGTCTGACAAGCACAGTTTCATATTGAATCTTCCCGCGACGGTCGAACGCAGACCGCCATACCAGTATGCGGACATGATAGAGTATTTCATCGACAAGTACAAGTATATGGATGAGACGACGATCAGCGTGCATGCACACAATGACCAAGGATGTGCTGTCGCATCCACTGAAATGGCCTTGCTTGCAGGCGCGGAACGCGTCGAGGGCACGCTCTTCGGCCATGGTGAGCGCACAGGCAATGTTGATATTGTTACGCTTGCGCTCAACATACATTCCCGCGGGATCAAGACCAATCTTGATTTCTCGGATATGAACTCGATCGTCAAGATAGTCGAGAATGCCTCGTGCATTCCTGTACACCAGCGTCATCCATACGCCGGCGAACTTGTCTTTACTGCTTTCTCCGGTTCCCATCAGGATGCCATAAGGAAAGGTTTGAATTCAAGGAAGAAGGCTGAGGAATTCTTCCATCTTGGATGGAAGGTGCCATATCTGCACATCGATCCGGCCGACATCGGCAGGAAATATGAACGTCTGATCAGAATAAACAGCCAGTCAGGCAAAGGTGGCGCAGTTTTCATCCTCGAACAGGATTTCGGATTCCGTCCGCCGAAGGAGATGCATCCGGAGATCGGCGATGCCATGCAGGCTTATGCCGATAAGAAGAAGAAGGAGATCACCTCAGAAGAGCTGTATGACATTTTCAGGAAGAACTTTATTGATGTCAAAGGTCCGTACGGCCTTGATGAATTCCATATCATTTCCGAGGAGAAGAGCGGGGAGAACGTCTGCGCCAAGCTGTCCGTGACAATAAACGGTTCCAAGCGTGTGATCGAAGGCGAAGGAAACGGTCCCGTTTCCGCGGCCGTCCACGCCCTTAAGAAGCACAAGGATGTGATTGATTTCATCATAAATGATTTTTCCGAGCAGTCAATGGGGCAGACCGCTGATGCCACCGCAGTGGCCTATGTCTCAGTGAAGCGTAGCTCAGACGGGAAAATTTTCTACGGAGTGGGGGTCCATTCCAACATCGAACAGGCCGCCCTGCGCGCTGTATTTGCGGCATTGAACAGGGCTGCTAACTGAGGAGAGCATGAAGAAGTTTCTTATTACGTTGTTGATCGTGGCAGTTGTCATCGGTGCACATGTCATTCTTCTGAGGCATTTCATCTTTCCTGAAAAAAAGAAGCCGGTCGTCGAAGAGACGGTTCCGGTGGATAGGACGAACATACCCCCACCGCCTGATATCCCTGTGGTCAAGCCGCACCCCTACAGCCCATATAATTACAGGGGGGCACTCTTTGGTGATATCAAGGATATTCCGACATCCAAGGACGCCACAAGCGGAATCCTTGTCGACCTCGGAACTCGGAAAGTGTTATGGGCTAAGAACCCGAGGAAGGCAGTCGCCATAGCCTCAATGACAAAGATGATGACGGAACTCATAATCTTTGAAGAGCTTGAGAAGCGAAAGGATATCGATCTCCAGACCAAGATACAAGTCACAAAGGCTGCATATAAGATCGGTGGAAGCCAGATATGGCTTGACCCCAAGGAAAGTTTCTCCCTCGAGGATCTTCTTAAGGCGGTAATGATAAAGAGCGCTAATGATGCCGCCTATCTTGTTGCCGAATATTTCGGAAACGGAGACGTCTATGCCTTTGTTGAGAAGATGAATACGCGTGCAAAGGAACTCAAGCTTCCCGGAGCCTGCTTCTATAATCCGCACGGCCTCCCAGGCAATTCTGCCGCCGAGGATAATACATGCAGTCCTGAAGGTTGTGCAATGCTTGCGGAAAGACTGCTCGATATACCCAAGGCTGCGGAATTCGCAAGTACCAAGGTGGATTATATCCGAGTAGGGACATCCAAGCAGACAACTCTGGCCAACCATAACCACCTCATCGGCAACTGCCCAGGTGTGAACGGAATGAAGACAGGTTGGATTGAACGCTCAGGATTCTGTGTTACTGCAACATGCGATCGCGCCGGAAGAAAGATGGTGGCTGTGGTCACTGGATTTAAGACCTACAAGGAACGTGATGCATTTGTTGCCAAGCTACTGGACTGGGGTTACAGACAGAAGCCTGTGCAGGACAAGGCTCCGGCGGAAGTCTCCGAACCCGGGAACGAGGGCAAGAACCTCGATGATCTCCTTAACCAGATCGTACCGAAATAAAATCCCTGTCCAAAATATTTGAAAATATATCTGTTTTAACTTTGTGCCTTCGTGCCTTTGTGGTTAGAATATCCTCCTATGAACGACAATCTGACACCGATGATGCGGCAGTACCGCGAGATGAAGGGGGAGCTTCCGAAAGATGTCCTCCTCCTCTTCCGCCTTGGTGATTTCTATGAGATGTTCTTCGAGGATGCGAAGTTCGCAGCCCCTATCCTGGATGTCGTGCTCACGAAACGCACTGAGATCCCGATGTGCGGGATTCCATACCATGCCGTTGAAAACTACCTTCCCCGCCTGCTGGAGGCCGGAGTCAAGGTCGCCATCGCAGAACAGATGGAGGATCCCCGGTTCGCCAAAGGGATCGTAAAACGCAAGATCACACGTGTAATCACTCCGGGAACCGTGACCGACGCCTGCATCCTTGCACCTGAAAAGAACAATTTCCTGGCAGCACTCTCATTCATCAATGGGATCTACGGGCTTGCATCGCTGGACATCAGTACCGGCGATTTCAGGACCACCGAATTTGAAAAGCCGGAAGATCTTGAGACAGAGCTTCATCGTCTCCACGCGGTCGAATGCCTGCTTCCATCGTCCGTTCACGCCGAATGGAAGGAGAAGAATTCTCAGCCCCGTGTCTCCGGCAACATCATGTGGACCCCGCTCGACGATTGGATTTTTGCAACAGATACTGCGACTGACAAGCTCAAACACCATTTCAAAGTTGCATCTCTCGATGGATTCGGTTGCAGGACCATGAGCTCCGGGGTTTCCGCAGCCGGTGCCATCCTGCACTATGCATTGGAAAATCTGCGGCATGACGCCGGACACATCCGCCTTCTCAAGACCTATAGCTGCAGCCAGTACATGGTCCTTGATTCGATCTCACAGCGCAACCTTGAGCTTGTTGATCCTATGCCTGGAGGCTCAAAGGATTCGACACTTTTGAAAATCCTCGATCACACAGCGACTCCTATGGGCAGCCGTCTGCTCAGGGAATGGCTTGTAAGACCTCTCAACAACAAGGATGCGATAATTGCAAGGCTGGACGCAGTAGCGGCGTTCAAGGACGAACCTGTGACTCTTGCCGAACTGATGGAGGTCATCAATTCCGTCAGGGACCTTGAAAGAATAATAGCCCGTCTCAACATCGGAAGCGCAAATGCGCGTGACATGTCAGCGCTTGCGAAAAGCCTTGAATCCATTCCTGACATCAGGAAATTGCTTGATGGATTCGACATTCCTCTAATCTGCGAAATCCGCAGCAGGCTGCATGAACTGCCGGAACTTGTTGAAGAAATAAACAAAACCATCGCAGATGAACCTCCTGCCGTACTGAACGAAGGCGGAATAATCCGGACAGGATGCAATCCGGAGCTCGATGAGTTCCGCAAGGCGGCAACGGAAGGCAAGAACTGGATCGCCGAACTGCAGGCCAAGGAGCAGAACCGCACCGGAATAAAGTCCCTCAAGATCAGGTTCAACAACGTCTTTGGGTATTACATCGAATTGAGCAAGAGCAATGCGGCAAATGCACCGTCCGACTACATCCGCAAGCAGACACTCGTGAACGGGGAGCGATTCATAACACCTGAACTGAAGGAGATGGAAAGCAAGATCCTGGGGGCCGAGGAGAAGTCGAAGGCCCTGGAGTACGAGATATTCCAGAAACTCCGTGAAAAGGCGATGTCGTTCACTTCGCAGATCCTTGAGACCGCCGCATCACTTGCATTGACAGATGTAGTTTCGAGTTTCGCGGAATGCGCCAGGAAGTACAACTACTGCAGACCTCAGATACTCGAGGATGAGACCCTTGAGATTATTGCCGGACGCCATCCTGTGTTAGATGCGACAATGAAGGAGGAACGTTTTGTTCCGAACGACACGAAACTTGACGGCGATGAGAACAGGATCATGATCATCACCGGTCCCAACATGGCGGGAAAGTCCACCTACATAAGGCAGGTCGCATTGCTGACCCTCCTCGCACAGACAGGTTCATATATACCGGCACAGAATGCTAAGATCGGGCTCGTGGACAGGATTTTTACAAGGGTAGGGGCGGTTGATGACATCTCGCGTGGTCAAAGCACGTTCATGGTGGAGATGCTCGAAACTGCGAACATCCTAAACCATGCCACCAAGAAGAGCCTTGTGATCCTCGATGAGATCGGCCGTGGAACAAGCACATTCGACGGAATAAGCATCGCCTGGGCTGTGGCGGAATACCTGCATGATTCACCGACGTCCAAGGCGCGCACGCTTTTTGCGACTCACTACCATGAACTCACGGAGCTTGCCCTGACCTGTAAAGGCGTGAAAAACTATAATGTTGCGGTAAAGGAATATGGAGAGCAGATCGTCTTCCTCCGCCAAATAGTTGCCGGTGCGACCGACAGGAGCTACGGGATACACGTTGCGAAGCTCGCAGGACTTCCTAAAGAGGTCATTACCAGGGCGAACGAGATTCTCGAGAACCTTGAAAACAATGCACTTGCCGAGGCTGGCCAACCGGCGCTTGCGGAACATCACGAGAAGAAAAAGGAGAAGAAAAAAGGGAAGAAATCGAACGAACCGACCCTTTTCGACTGGCTTGGCAACAAGGAACTGAGGACGACTCCACCAGAAAAGCTGAAGAAGAAAATGAAAAAGGGAGCTGATTAATCCAAGAACGGACTCGAAAATAACGGAGGGCGGGTTTTCTTACCCGCCATGGAAAGAATGCCACGGGTTGGAAAACCCGTGCTCCGTTAAAGAGGGAATGCATCGAGACTATTATGAGATGATTAATAAGAGGATATTCATGTTGATGACCAGCAGACGGCTTAATGGCTTTACTGAATCTGTGATCCGCGGGATGACCCGGCTCTCGAACAAATATGGCGCCATAAATCTTTCACAGGGTTTTCCCGACTTCGATCCGCCGAAACAGCTTCTTGATGCCTTGAAGGAGTGCGTCTACAAGGGGCCGCACCAATACGCGGTCACCTGGGGGGCTCCCAGGTTCCGTCAGGCACTGGCGAAGAAACAGTCGCGTTTCATGGGGATTCCGATAGATCCTGATGAGAACATTGTCGTGACGTGCGGAAGCACCGAGGCGATGATGGTCGCAATGATGACCGTCTGCGATCCTGGCGACAAGGTGATCATATTCTCCCCGTTCTATGAGAACTACGGGGCTGATACGATACTTTCCGGTGCAATACCGATCTATGTGGAACTTCGTCCACCGGACTATTCCTTCGATCCTGACGAACTGCGCAGGGCTTTCAAGCAGAAGCCAAAGGCGATCGTGCTCTGCAATCCTTCCAATCCCAGCGGCAAGGTTTTTTCAAAGAAGGAGCTTTTGCTGATTGCGAAACTCGCAAAGGAGTTCAACGCATATGTGATCACCGACGAAGTATATGAGCACATTGTCTACAAGCCATACGTACACACATATGTGGCATCCCTGCCGGGCATGTTCGAGAGGACAATTTCATGCAGTTCGCTCTCGAAAACGTATTCCATCACCGGCTGGAGGCTAGGATACATCATTGCTTCCGGCAGGATCATAAATGAGGCGAGGAAGGTTCATGATTTCCTGTCGGTCGGTGCGCCGGCGCCTCTGCAGGAGGCTGCGGTGACTGCTCTGGGTCTCCCTGACTCTTATTATCGCCACCTGCAGGAGGATTATACAAAGAAACGGGATGTATTCCTCTCGTATTTGGACAATATTGGATTAAATTATACATCTCCTCAGGGAGCGTATTATGTCATGATGGACATTTCAGGAATGGGCCATGGCAATGACGTGAAGTTCTGTGAATGGCTGGTGAAGGAGATTGGAGTTGCCGCGGTTCCCGGTTCGAGCTTCTTCAAGGAGCCAGTTAGGCATCTGATCCGCTTCCACTTCGCCAAGAGGGAAGAAACCCTGAGGCAGGCAGGTGAGAGACTGCTCAAACTGAGGGAATTGAAAAGCAAATAAATAGTCGGGGGGTCATGAAAAAAATAGAGGAAACTGTAAGAAATGATCTCGACGATCAAGAACAATGCTCTGGAAATCAAGGTTGACAGCAACGGGGCGGAGTTGTCAAGCATAAGGAAGGTTGGAGACAGCTGCGAGTATTTATGGCAGGGAGATCCTGCATACTGGGCGAGGAGGGCACCGGTGCTTTTCCCGATCGTAGGAAAGCTTGTCAACAACAAGTATTCGATCGGCAAGAAGGAATACATAATGACCCAGCACGGGTTTGCCAGGGACATGGAATTTGAACTGGTCGACCAACGGCCCGACATGCTGTCTTACAAGCTTGAAAACACACTGGAACTCCTCAAGAAATATCCTTTCAGCTTCAAGCTCATCATAACATACCAGGTCAAGGACAATGAGCTCCTGATGACATACGAGGTGAGGAACACCGATGTCACCAGGATGTGGTTCTCAATAGGTGCGCATCCGGGATTCAACTGTCCGCTCCAGCCCGATGAGAAGATGGAGGACTACTACATAGTCTTCGAGAAGAAGGAGACATTGAAGAGGACAATCCTCGAGAATGGTTTGCTTACCACGGAGGAACCTTTCCTGAACAACGAGAATACAATAAAGCTCTCCCAGAAACTCTTCGAAAGGGACTCCATCATCCTGAAGGGGATGAAATCACAGTATGTGGTGCTGAAGAACAGCAGGAACAAGCGGCAGATAAAGGTGGATTTCAAGGGATTTCCCTACATGGGCATATGGTCGAAACCGAGCGGTGCGCCCTTCGTATGCATCGAGCCTTGGTTCGGGATAGCCTCTTCAAGGAACAGCAAGCCGGCACTGAAGGACAAGGAGGGTATCTTGACCTTCCTGCCCGGCGATGTCTTCCGATGCCAGATGAAGATCACAATAGACTGATTTTCATTTTCAGCGCCAGCTCCGAAAAATAAAAAAAGCCTGAAGGATTTCTCCTTCAGGCTTTTTGAATTTCAGCTTCGATTAGAAACGTTTCCTGTCTCCACCGAATCCACCGCGTCCGCCACCACCGCGCTCTTCGCGCTGGGGCTTCGGGCGGGCTTCATTCACGGTAATGGCCCTGCCTTTGAGCTGGGAGCCATTGAGCGCCGTGATAGCGGCCTGGGCTTGTTCATTGTTTGACATTTCGACGAATCCAAAACCCTTGGAACGGCCTGTGTAGCGGTCCATGATTACACGTGCTGACTGGATGTCTCCATGCACCTGGAATGCGGCCTTGAGTTCGTCATCGGTCACCTCGTACGGCAGATTGCCAACGTACAGATTCATTTTCTACTTCCTTAACTCCGCCATATTTCTTTTTTTCGATAATCTGTCCATGGCGTTACGACATTTCTCGAGGCACCTTCTTTTTTCGGCGGATACCATATCTCCTCAGGCAGCTTTAAATAAGCCTGCCATTAAAACCGGCACATAATATGCATGTCCCTGTAAATATGTCAAGGCATGTAAGTATTTTATATCAAACAAAATATTACATATTACTTGCACCCCCCGTCCTCCGGCAATAGATTTAAAACCCTTATAACCCAAATGGAGTCTTCGAAAATGCAGGAAAAGACCTTTCAGAACAGGCTGATAATGGCTATTCTTGGGGCCTGCATTATGGTAAACCTATTCTTCTGCTACTCAAGGACTTCCGTTGTTTCAACCATTTACGAGGTCTTTTTCAGGGATAACCAGTATCCTATACGCCATCTCGTTGCTGTTGACAAGCTTTTCGCCAAATTCGAGAAGGGTAATATCCTTGTCAGGTTCGAGGGATTTGATCCGGAAGGCGATTCAGGGAAAAAACTTGTCCCGCTGATATTTTTCAGGTCGGTTTTTGACTATTATCCGGGCAAGATACTGGTAGGTGATCCGGAACTGATAATCAAGAAGGGTAACGAGTTCCTTGATACTCCTTTCACTCCGGATGACGAATGGCTGGAAAGGAACAAGATCAACTATCAGGTCACGTTCATCTGCAATGAGGAAGGCGGGGTAGGGCTTGACGTCCAGGAAATTTCAAAGGATTTCCCCCAGATCGCAGCCCATGGATTGCTTCCGGTGATCATCAGGATCGTATATTTTTTACTTGCCGGCATGCTCGTATTGCTTTTTGCTTTTCTTTTCAGGAGGACAGGTAGCGGAGCCGATGAGGAAGGAAATAATTCAAGATTGGATGCATTTTCAATATTTTCAATTGTCACCATCGTAGCGATGTTCCTGATCGTCTGCGCGCACTCGGTGCTTATGCCCCTGTATGAATGGGATTCCTTCGCTATCTGGGGGCTGAAGGCCAAGGTGCTCTTCTATGAAGGACTTGGTTCAGACTATTTCCAGAACCCTAACCTGGCATACAGCCATCTGGATTATCCGCTGCTTGTACCGTTCCTGATGAGCGCAGGTACATTCTCCTCCGCAGGATATTCCGGGGAGATGACATCAAAGATAATCTTTCCTTTCCTATATCTTGGATTTGTCTATCTGATTTATTCCGCCATGAGATGGAGGTTTTCACGGAACATGTCTCTCCTCCTGACCGCAGTGTTTGCAAGCACTCCGGCACTGGTAAGATGGAGCGGTGCAGGTACTGCCGACATGGCGTTGGCTTTCTTCTATGCCGGTTCAGTTTTTTACCTGATTAAATTCCTTGAAGAGAGAAAAATCCTCGGTCTTATTGTCTCGGCGGTGTTTTCGCTACTTTGTGCTCTCACCAAGAACGAGGGACTTCCCCTTGCAGTCATCAACATTGTTATCCTTATGATCTTCCTGCCATCACCCAGACTTGGTTTTAAGGGGTTCAGGAGCTTTTTGATCTACATTGCCATATTTGCAGTACTTTTCCTGCCATGGTTCATGTTCTCCCATAACATACCCAAAATACACGAGAACTATATAGGCCAGCTGACTGTTGCGAAGGTCGCAGAAAATTTAGACAGGCTTAAGCTCATATTGCCTGAAATGCTCCTGCAATTCTTTTCTATAAAGAGCTGGGGACTGGTCTGGATTCTGGTGTTTTTTGCCTCTGTTGCCGGACTCGGGATAGCAAGAACCAGGAGTTCCATGGCTCTATGGTTGCTTTTTGCAGGACATTTCCTGCTGTATATGCTCACCTATATCATCTATCCTTATGATAATCTCCCGGATCTGATAGACCAGACCATTGACCGGCTCTATCTGCACATTCTGCCTGCCGGCATGCTGTTTATGGTGTTACTGAAGACAGAAAAACAGGAAATCATCGAAACAATATCTTTTGAAGAGCCTGAACTTATACCTGAGATCATACCAAATCCGGCATATGCAACTGCAGAAGCGATGGTCATTGAGTTGCCTGAAGCAAAACCAACCTCACCAATTAAGAAAACACATAGGACACTCGGAAAAAAGACACCTAAGCCGGATAAGTCGGAGAAACTGAAGAAGCCAGAAGCAAGGCCATCGAAGCCATCACCCAGGAAAGCTCCTAAAAAACGCAAGGAAACCAAGGCCTGAATTTATTCTTCCACCGGATCTGCAGTTTTCCTTTCAGGCTTGTCGCCGATTTCCCTGTCCTCCTCGAAGTGTACAGCTTCACCGGAATAGATGCTGTACGGATAGAGCTTGTCCAAATCCTCCTTGAGAGGCTTTCCGGCATCCTTGCACAATATGTTTACGATGAAAGGCCTATGAGATGATGCCTTCTGCCATTCGTCGGAATAGATGACGCAGGCTCTGTCACGATAGATTTCACTGATCATGGAGAAACTTGCAAGCGCATAGTCGATCCTCTCGTAATCGTCTGTTGCGGAATCCCAATGGGTCCATGTGGTTTTCATTGGATCAAGGGGTCTGATGTCGAAAAGCCTCTTTTCAATTCCACCCCTTCGATAGTAAAGCTCCTTGAGAGGGGACATGCCGCATGTATCATTGAGATTTCCGATTACCAGGATGTTCGCTCCCGGTTCCGCTTTTGAAATGTCATTGACAAGATACCTGAGCTGGCGCGCCTCGTAGCGGCGCATGTCGGTCTGGTTGTATTCCGGATCCTGGTTCCTGTCCTTCAAGTCCGCTGCAAGCAGGTGGAACTTATATCCGTCGATATTGAAGACACAGTGAGCGAATCCTTTTCCGACGGGAAGATCCTTCCCTTCGATTTTGTATTTGATTTCAGTCAGGGCCTCGAATTTCTCAGGTTTGATTTTCGACAGCACCGCAATATGTGATTCCTTGTCGGGGCCATTTATCATCTCCTTGAAGGTGCAGTCGGCGAGTTTTCCGGCAATCTCCTCCATGCATTTGACGTCCCTGAGTCCTGTGAAGACAAATATCTGCGATCTGTTCCTAAGTATCTGCTCAAAAAGCGCATTCTTTTTTTCAGCAGGCGCATCCGTGGAGTAGTCATCCATGTCCATGAATAATACGGGTAGGGTTTCAGGATCTCCTCCTTTGATGAGATTTTTTCTGTTGTCGGTCGTCTTGTAGGATGAGAATATTTCATTGGGGAAATTTTTATCCAAGGTTTCTTTATCCAGGGCTTTGGCATTGTCCATCTTTATTGTGACCAATACAGGCCTGTGATCCGAGGCGAACATCCAGTATTCAGGCATATGGACCACTTTTGTCTTGTCAAAATTGATCTCAGGAAGAAGGGCCGTTGAAGCAAGGGCGTAATCGATCCTTCCATAGACGTCCTCTCCATGCCACCAGTGGGTCCAGGGGAGCCCTTTGGAATCCACTGGTCTTAGATCGAAAAGTCTTTTCTCGAGAGGTTTCTCATGAGCCCTGAGGGTCTGCATGGGATCGGAGGAATAAACATCATTGAAATCTCCGACGACCAGGATGTTCGCGTCCGGTTCTTTCTCCAGTATGTCATTCACCTGATATCTCAGGAGGCGAGCCTCGTAACGGCGCATGTCGGTCTGTATGTAGCGGGGGTGGGGAAGTCGCGACTTGAGATGTGCCCCCAATATATGAAGGCGGTAACCGTTCTCGAACTCGAACACCGCATGCAGGAATCCCCTCTGGACAAAGACCTTCTCTGGAAAGCCGTCCTGCCTGTCCTTGGGCTTGATCTTGTAGAAGAGGTTGTCCTTTTTCTCGACAATGACGGGCTTGAACTTCGAGATAAGTCCTATATGTCGTGATTCATCATCGCCGGTCATCTCCTCGGCGAATACATAATCCTTGCAGCCGGCCGCCTTCAGGTTGACCGTCAGATCCTCAAGGGACTTCTCTCCTCCAAGCTCGACGACGAACAGAATGTCCGGATTGGATCCCTTTATCATTTCCATCAGGGCTTTCTTGGAATCATCGGCCTTCGGTTTGATGCCATCTTCTACGGTGAAATAGTTGCAGAGGTTGTAGGTCATCACCGATATTTCCTTTGCAGAAGAGGAAAATACGAAGGATAGCAGGAGGAAGATTGTCAGTTTTAGTGTCTTCATGCCGTAATTATATCTTTTATTCAGTCGAAAGAAAGATGAATGGTGCATATTAACGGAAGATTGGCATTTGCCTGATTATTCGTCTCCGGAATAGCGCCTGTCTCTTTTGATCTGGGATATTCTGCGTTTTGATTCAAGGCGTCTTTTTTTGGATGAGAATGTAGCCTTGGTTTTCTTACGGGGTTTCGGTTTGTAGGTCGCGGCTTTGATAAGATCTATAAATCGTCTCATCGCTTCCTCGCGGTTCTGGAGCTGGGTCCTGTGCATCTCGGATACGACTGCGATGAATCCCTCGTTGCTTATCCTGTTGCCGAAGAGTTTGAATATCCTGTGCTTGATATCATCAGGTATTGATGGCGAAGTCCGCACATTGAAACGTATCTGTACCGCGGTCGAAACCTTGTTGACGTTTTGTCCACCGGGTCCGGAAGACCGGACGAATTTCTCCTCGATTTCGCACTCGGGTATTCGTATCCTGTCGCTGATATATATCATATGCTTTTCCACAGGCTTGTTTTTTCATTTCTGCAAGATACCCTATAGTTTGAAAGATATTTATGCAAAAAGCTATTGGGTCAATTGCAGAAACTTTCGTTTTTCGGGAATTCAGGAGTCAGAAGACAGGATTCAGAATAAGAATTGATTGTAAATCTGATTTATTCTGACTACTGACTTCTGGATTCTGGCTTCTCTTACAATTACTGAGAATTTGAAAAATCCGGGGGCTGCAAATCAATGAAATTATCGATCAGGGGCAAGCTTTTCATAGGTATCTGCACGCCTATTGCAATCATCTACATCCTGGTGCTGGCTGTCGAATACAGGTTGAGGAAGGTTGAAGCGACATCGTCCATGGAAACCTACCTCAGGGGAATGACGGAAAGTGAAGCCTCCGAGATCGATATCAAGCTTTCTTCCATGGCTCAGACCTGTAATACTGCAGTAGAGATATTGAAACATTACCGTCCGGCCAAACCGGAGGATACCATCGACTTCCTGCAGAAGTGCATTATCAGCAACAAGGACATCTACGGGATGATAATAGCTTATGAGCCCGGTGCAGCTTTCAAGGACAAGAAGTTCTTCTCGCCTTACTTCTACCGTCCAAAGAACAGCGGGGGGGCTCAAGTTCGCTGATTCAAGCCTTGATAACTATGACTACTCATCGGAAAAATGGTATACCATGCCCAGGGAGAAAGGATGCGCCGTCTGGACAGATCCTTATTACGATGCGATCTACGGGAAGGTCCTGATGTGCACTTATAGCGTACCAATGTACCGTGACGGTATTTTCATCGGCGTCCTTACAGCCGATGTCTGCCTGGATCAGTTCACCGAAGAAGTGGATGAAATAAAGATTATTGGCGGGTATAGCGCAATTGTCAGCAGGACCGGCAGGATAATCTCGCATCCCGACCGGTCATACATCATGAAGGAGACGGTCTTTTCGATCGCTGAAAAGATGGGGAACAAGGAGCTTGCAGATGCAGGCCGGGAAATGATTTCAGGTAAAAGCGGATTTAGGAAGTTCTATGATTCGGAAATGCGGGAGACAAAATGGCTTGTCTTTGCACCTATACGCTCTTCAGGATGGTCCATGGCGGCTGTCATTATGGAGGATACCGTAATGGCGCCTATCTATGCCCATATCAAGAGAAGCCTAATATTCTTTCTGTTTGGGCTCCTGGTCATAGCGATCGCAATATTCATAATCTCCTCAAGGATAACAAGGCCTATAGGAATGCTTGCCGATGCGGTTGACAGGCTTGGCAAGGGCGATCTCGATGCCAAGGTGACAGGACTCAAGAACACAGATGAAATAGGAGTGCTTGCCAGGGCCTATAACAAGATGCTTGGCGATCTCAAGGACAACATCGATGCAAGGGTAAGGGAACAGGCTGTCGCCAAAGCAGTCGAAGCGGAACTCAACGTGGCAAGGGAAATACAGCTTTCACTCCTGCCTCGTAGATTTCCTCCATTTCCTGGGAAGAGGGAGTTCAGTCTTCACGCCCTTAACCTTCCTGCAAAGTTCATGGCTGGGGACTTTTTCGATTTCTTCATGCTCAATGACGATACCTTGGCGTTTGTGATTGCCGATGTCTCAGGCAAAGGAGTGCCCGCAGCCATGTTCATGGCAGTGAGTAGGACAATGCTGAGAGACATGTCCCTGTCTAATTCAAAGCCGGCGGAAGTTGTTAAGAAAGTAAGCGATCTTCTGGCAATTGACAATGATAAGATGATGTTTGTGACCATGTTCTACGGGCATTACAACTTCAAGACTGGAGAACTGCGTTATTCCAATGCCGGGCACAATCCCCCATACCTCTTCAGGAAGGATGGCAAAATGGAGGAGCTTGTACCAACCGGACCACTGGCGGCGGTATTTCCAGGGACTGACTATTCCGAGGCAAATATTACGCTCCAGCCCGGAGACACGCTTGTTTGTTTCACAGATGGTGTGACAGAGGCATATCCGGTCGGCGGAGAATTATACGGAGAAGAAAGATTCACCAGGCTTCTTTCCGGGATCTGGTCCGAGGATGTCGAGATTCTCGACAATAAGGTTTCCGATGAGATCCGGAAATATAGCGATGCCGACCTCAAGGATGATGTGACCCTGCTCACATTGAGAAGAAATAGCTGAGGGTAAGTGCTTGCTGAATAACATGCTTCAGAGAATATTGAATGTTTACTTCTAGGCTTCAGGAGGGATCAGCACCGGTATGGTTTTCCTGCCATGACGACGATATATCAGGAAGTCATTGTCCATCGTCATGACCATGCTGTCCTCGTGCAATTCCGCCATTTTTACCAGGCATGCGTCTGCCAATGACATCGGGACACTGGAATATTTGTCCATGAGGGAACGTATGGATCTTATGTGTGATGAAACTTGGAAGTCTACGAGCAGGACTCCTCTTTCAAGAAGTCCAAGGACGGCTGAAGTGCCGCCGGGAGTGTCCTGGAGCAGGAAGCATGTCTCGGCAAGTACCGCCTCACATGTAAGCATTGGGGGATTTATTTCACTGAGTCTTTCACGTGCCCAGAAATGGAAACTGTCATTTCTGTTTATACAGGCAACCAGTGGGCCGGTGTCAACGAGTATCTGCTTCCTCATGTCCCGAATCCCTTCATGCGGTTCTTGTTGTGGGAGAGATCCGCAGGCCCGTCAACACATCCGATCAGATCGGATGCCATTGTAAGGCAGGAGCACTTTCGGGCGTGCCTTGTCGCGAACATGTCTTCCAGCGCGTCACGGATGAGCGCGGATTTGCTGGATCCGCTTTTTTCCGCAATTTGCGCCAGCCTGAGGTCAAGCGCATCAGGAACCTTCAATGAAATTGTTGTCATGTCCATCGCCCTTTCATGAATATGGAACTGTATAATATAATTCTGGCAATATGGTAATACCTTAAGCATGGCAAGTCAAGTCTGTAATTGAAAAATTTGGAGAACAGGCTCCCTTCTTCTCTCAATGAGAAATGATCTTGAAGGCAGTATCGGTTAAAATGATTTCCTGGGACACCAACGGTATGGACGCTACTCATTTCCCAGCACTTACTTCCGTAGCATGGCACCGGCTTCTTTATCATCAGATACAACTGGTTTCTCCGGAGCGTCAATTGTGGGTTGTCATGCAATCAGAAATTGCTGGGAAGGTTCATGTGGCTGATATGCTGCTGATGAAATGAGCCATTCACTGAAATTTATAAAATTATTCTTCTTCAAGAAAGCTATTTTACTTTTAGGTTTTTGCTTATATCAGACCAACTCCTAACCTTGCCTTGAGAATCAAAGTAAATAATAGAATAGTCGTATTCCCATGAACCTGTGCTTATATTGGTTGGAGTTCCCATGGCATTTATTACATCTTGCTGTGAAGAGCCAAGAGATATAGGAGGTGCATTGGATTTCTTTTCTCCAATAGAGACTTTCAAGTTTTTACTAATATTAGCCCACCCCCTAACCTTGCCCTGAGAATCAAAGTATATAATAGAAAAGTCGTACTCCCATGAACCAGTGCTTATATTGGTTGGAGTCCCCATGGCATTTATTACATCTTGTTGTGAAGAACCAAGGGTTATAGGAAGTGCATTGGATTTCTTTTCTCCAATAGAAACTTTCAAATTTTTACTAATATTAGCCCACCCCCTAACCTTACCTTGAGAATCAAGGTATATAATAGAATAGCCGTATTCCCATGAATCGGCAGACATGCTAGTTGGAAGTCCCATGATTTTCTTGACTGTTTCCTGGGTAGAACCCAATGATATCAGGTTGTTTTTCGAATCAGCAGCTGGAAAATTATTTGTCTCATTTGTAGAATTTGTTTTGAATTCTTGAGATCTGTTGTTTAAGTCTTTGAGAACCCTTTTTGCGTCCTCATTGCCTTGGTCTGCGGATTTTTGGAGCCATTCAATAGCTTTTTTCTCATCCCTGCGAATTCCATTGCCCTGCAAATAGCAAAGACCTAGTTTATATTGAGCATTAGATTGACCTTTTTCTGCAGCCTTGGTATACCAAAAAACAGCCTTAGCGTTATCTAGTTGAATTCCATATCCATTTTCATAACAGACACCAAGATTGTTTTGTGCCAAAGGATCGCCTTTTTCCGCAGCCTTGGTAAACCATTCAACAGCTTTTTTAACATCTCGTTTTGTCCCAATCCCTAAAAAATAACAACACCCGAGTGAAGCTTGGGCTTCAATATCATCTTGGGCTGCTGCCTCTGAATAGCAATTAAATGCTTTTTGCCCATCTTTTTCTACACCAATTCCATTCTCATAACATAAGCCAAGTTGGAATTTAGCTTGTATCAATCCTTGATGGGATGCTTTATTAAATAACTCAAATGCCTTTCTTTCATCTTTTTGAACACCAGTGCCTTCCAGATAACAAAAGCCTAGATTCAATTGTCCAAAAGGATTTTCCAGGTCGGCCGACTTTGCAAATAGCTCAAAGGCTTTCTTTTCGTTTTTTACAAGACCACCAAGCGCATATTGATAGCAGTATCCCGTAGCCATTGCCGAAATCGAGTCTGTATCTACAAGTTTTTCAAGGCCATTTGTTATAGCATCTTTGAAATATTTCTCTGCGTTAATCTTATCTGATGAAGTTGTTGCCAATCGTGCAAGCCCAAAATATCCCAGAGGATGATTTGTTTTTGCTGCTTCTTCAAGGTAGGTCTTTGCTATCGCATTATCTTGTTTTACGCCATATCCCAAGCGACTCATATTCCCAATAATAGCTAGCGCATATGGCTTCTTTTCATCCTCAACTCCTTTGAGAATTTCATATGCACTTGTTGCCTGTCTTCTGTGAAGCAAGTAAATAGCTTTTTTAAAATCATCCTCATTCTTGATAATATTGGTTAATTTCTGTTCGCATTTATTTAATTTATCAGACGCTTCAATGCTGGATTCATATCCTGGGACTAAAAGCGCGGTTCCATACGCTTTTTTAGCATTTTCCCAGTCCTTGTTTTCAAATGCTTCGTTTCCCTCAGACATATATTTGTCAAATTGAGATTTTCTTTCTAAACTTAATATTGCCTGTTCTCTTTGTTTTATAATAGCATCATTTTTCTCGTATCCGGGGACTTTCAGCGCTTCATCGAAAAACTTCAATGCCTTTGCATATTCTTTATCAGATAATGCCTTTGATCCTTCAAGGACTAAATTCCTAAATGTTGTATCGTTCTTTTTCTTGTATTCCGTAAGGTGTTCCTCGCATTTCATCATGTTATATTTTGCTTCCTCATCATTTTCATATCCGGGAACTTTGAGGGCATCAAGGAATATTTTATGAGCATTTGCCCAATCCTTATTATCAAGTCTGCGTTTTCCATCTTCCATCAGTGTGTTATAATGAATTTTATGTTCGAGCCCCAGTTGTGCATCCTCCAAGAGCTTCATTGCTGAGGCGTGGTCTTCATTGCCTGGAACCTTAAGTGCCTTTTTGCATTGGTCTATGGCCTTTTCATGGTCTTTTACCTCAAGGGCAGTTTTTGCATTCTCAAAATAGGAATTGAACGTTTGAGCATCCAGATGCCATTTTATTAAGATAAAAACGAATATTACTGAGATGGCGGAAAGAGAAATAAAAACAGCAAAACGCACTTTTCTCCTGAACATCATTTCTGAACCATTTACGGCCTCTTTATAGATAACTTTAAGCTCATCGAGGTCATATTTAAAAAGGATAGGAGTAAGTATATTAACGGCCATTCTATAATTCTTGGATTTCATACAGGCTTCTGCTTCAACAATAATCTTGTTATATTTAGAAATTTGATGTTTAATCTTTCCCATCAGTTCCAAAGCGTCGGGATAATCCGAACAAATATTCAAAAGTATCCCTAATGTCTCTGTAGCTTTAATTGGATTATTTGAGGAAATAAGCTTCAAGGCTTGGTTATATAACTCCTTAGATTTTTCAATATTTGAGGATGTTTCTTTACGCAGATCATCAAGTCCTTCGATTGCAATACCTAAGCCTTCAAGTTCAAGAAGCGCGCTCATAAGTTGGTAATATTTCTTTTTTGAAATCAATTCCGGCACATGCGAATCAATCAGATTATTGGCTTTGGTGAACCTTTCCTGGGAATCGCTAACAATTGCAGTAAATTCAGGACTGTCACTCCATTTGGAATTTGAAACTGCCTGCATAATGGTCAGAAATTGGCCATCTGAGAAGAGTTTCTTCAGATCTTTAAGGAATCTCTCCTTCTCGAAATGCAGTTTCCCAATTTTTGCCTTGATATCCTGGTGGTCGGGAAGAACTTTTAAAATCCTGTTGAGAAATTCAATGTGCTTTGTCCCGGAAGTCGGGAAGATATCGGACGCAACAGCCTTTTCATCCCAGAGGCTGTTGAGAGCATCATGGATTGCAGGAGGTTGAATAGTTCCCTTGAGCGTTCCTGATAGCTTTATAAGCTGTTCCTCAATGGGAATAGCGTTCAGGAGGATTTCTGTTGCCGACACTATATCGTCCTTCTTTGCAGTGGCTTCCTCCAAGGTCTTGGCAATGGAAGACTTGAGGTCATTGATAATCTTCTGTTTTGGAATGTCGACGCCGCATTTCCCGCAGAACTTCAAGCCGACGCGGATTTCGCCCTGGCAGGACGGGCAAGGCTCGTATAAGGAAGCCCCGCATCCGTTGCAGAAGCGGTTGTCTCCGGAATTCTCCACTCCGCAGGAAGTACATTTACCGAGAATTGAGGTCGGGGGGACTGGTGTCCTGTAACGCTCCTCTTTCGGCTTGTCGGCTGAAGCGGAGGTCTCTTTTGGTGCTGGCGGTTCAGTCCCGATGGCATCCAAGGCAGAAAGAAAGTCCGTCATGACCTGGAAACGCCGTTCAGGAAGCTTTTTTATTGAGTTTTCAATCAGAGAATCCCATTTGGAATCATAGCCAAGTTCACTTGGAAGCTCCCATGCGCCTTCCGGAAAGTCTCCGGTTAACATCTGATAGACCATGACGCCAAGGCTGTAAATGTCAGATCTTGCATCAACCTTTGAGGCATTCGTCTTCTGTTCTGGCGCCATATACTGCGGGGTGCCAATCGCCTCTCCTGTGAGAGTAAGATGGATTTTTCTGTTTTGTTCGTCGCCTAAAATCTGGGCTATGCCGAAATCGACAACTTTTGCAGAAGACAGTTCATCTATCAGGATATTGGAAGGCTTGATGTCGCGATGAATTATCCCTTTTGAGTGTGCATAAGCCAATGCATTGGCAATTTCCTTAGTGATCTTGAGAATATTGTGGGCCGCAAGCTTCTGTTGCCGCATTAGATCTTCAAGGGTGGTATTATCTCCATTCTTGTCTGCGACATATTCCATTATGAAGAAGTATGTGCCGTCGACTGTTCCCTTGTCAATTATGCCGACGATGTTCGGGTGTCTCAATTGGGACAGTGCTCCAGCCTCCCTTTCAAAGCGTTTCACAAACTGTTGGTCATTGGCAAGATTTCCAGGCAGGATTTTAACCGCAACCTTACGATCAAGGGATTCCTGGATGGCCTCGTAGACGCTGCCCATTCCACCTTCCCCGATCTTTCTTGCAATCCTGTAGCCGGGAATGATAATTTCACCTGAAGATTGTTTTGATGAAGGTTTCTGTGATGAAGCCTGGGGAAGCATGGTAACAGCATCAGAGAATGCCACTAAGTTGCCGCAGGAACAACGTGCGGAGCGTATTGAAAGATCCTTTGGCGCTTTTACTTCCTTGCCGCATTTTGGACAGTTATACATCAAAGGGAGCCCTTTTTATAAAATGAGAACGCGCAAACATGCGCTACTACAAGCCAAATTCCTCATTTGTTTTTCAAGCGTTCAAGCCGTTCCTCGGTGTATGGATGGCTTTGTAAAAAGTATTCCATATCATGAAGGATTGGCGAAACATCCGATGTCGATCCAGCCTTCTTCAGCCTGTCCTTTTCAAGGGAATTTAGCCCCTCAAAGAAAGATAGCATCTGCTCCCTTGGAATTCCAATTTTCAGAGACATCCTGAAACCATAATCGTCTGCTGCGAATTCCTGTTCCTTCGTATAGCAGTTTGTAAGCATCTGATATCCGAATTGGGCTATCATTGCTACATCTGAGCCTGCAATTTTCCGGGCTGCCATCATGACTCTTAGGCGATCAATAGTATGACGCAGTTCCTGATGCCCGATTTCATGGCCAAGGCACATTGCAATGGCGGCCTCGGAACTGAAACGTTCAAGAAGCGCCCTGGTCAAATATATGTATCCGCCGGGAGCGGCATAAGCATTTATTGTCTTTCGATCGTCAATGACTATCAACTTGTAAGATATGTCCTTCCTGCTGGACAAGAGAAGAAGTCTGTTGAAGACGGAGGTTGCCTTTTTTACCAGAGCAGAATCTTTCCATTCGGGGCTTTTGGCAAGAATCATCTTGTTTATTTCAGCACCAATCTGTTTTTCCTCTTCCGAAGTGATTGGAGGCAGAAATTCTTGTGCGGTCTTATCGGCCTCATTAATTACATTTTTCCCGATGTCAAAGATTGTTCCGACCGGAGATTTGAAAGGAGAATTGTCTTTGACCGGAGGTGTGCTGTTTTCAGCTTGCAGTGTGGTCTTCTTTGATGCAGACACGTCTGCGGGGGAAACTTCTTTTACAGGTTGTTTTGTTGTATTAGCCTGCCGGGAGATCACGTTTTTCATTGCTTCGCCTGTCTCCTGTACCACTTCTGGTATCTTATCTGTCGTTTTCTGGACTGTCTCTTGACTGTCTTCCTTTATGATATTTACGGTCTCCTGCACGTTTTTTCCCCGCGAGCGTTCCATTTCATAATGAATGAAGGAGACCATTCCGACAAAAGCAAGGATAAACAGAACAATGATAAGGGTTTTCTTATTCATCAGTTCACATCCTTCTTGCGCAATATCAGTCCGGACAAGATTATGAACGCCATGCTGAATCCTAAAATAATCATAATGTCCATAGACCAGTTTCCGTCCTTGATTTTCAGAGCGGAACGCATATTGCTGTCCAGGGCAAGCAACATGGCATCATTCTCCCAGAACAGGACTATCATTCCGGCGGCAAGAGATTTTATGATTCCAGGCAGCGCAATTATCGCCCCTGCCAGTATTATCTGAGGAATTACTGCGAGGATCGCAAGAGATATGGCCTTGTCATTGTTGTCGACTAGGGAGGATATGCAAAGTCCCATGCCCATTCCTCCAAGAGATGTGGCAAACAAGGTCAGGAATGTCTTCATGAAATCCATTTCCAGATGGACTGAAGGATAGACTATTCCCAGCAGGACAATGCACTGGAAGAAATTAATGACTGAAAGAACTGCTACCTTTGACATGAGATAGGCGGGTATTTCAAGATTTATTGCTCGTTCCCTGAGATAGACGGAAATTTCCTTCACAATATCCTTGGAGGCGTTGATGCACCCGAAAAACAGCACCGCAATCGCCATTATGAACGGAGAAAACTTATGTGCACTCATCTTAATTTCCGGATCTTTGAGATCCTGAAGGCCGAAGACCAAGGCAATCAGGATTCCAATGAGAAATGGGAAACCTGCAATCAGCGCAAGATTTTTAGGATCCCTGCACATGAGCTTGATGGACCGGGCAGTAAAAATGCTTACTTGCCTTAGATTGGCAGAAACAACTTCGAATAAGCTTGAATGGCGTTTCTCGGATATAGGGCAAATGCTGCCTTCTCTGCTTTGCATTCTTGAATTTATATAATCATGGAAATAGTTAGACTTGGAAAATTTATCGCGCCAGAAATCAGGATTTTCTGTCTCCAGCTTTTCATATACCTGGCTTATCCGTTCAATGTCGAAGTATTCCGGAAGCTTGGAGGGCGGACCATAATAGGCAAGTTTGCCCTTGGTGAGAACAGCAACAAGGTCGCATTGCGACACGTTATCAATATTGTGAGTGATGCAGATAACTGTCTTACCACTGTCGGCAAGTTCCCTGAACAGTGACATCATTTGTGCCTCCGTCCCTGCATCAAGACCTGAAGTAGCCTCATCAAGATAAACTAAGCTTGGTTCGGCAAGCAGTTCCACGCCGAGACTGACACGCTTTAGTTGGCCGCCGGAAAGATTGCCTATAATCGTGTTTTTTCTTTCTTTTAAACCTAAGAGTTCAATGACCCGGTTGGCGCGTTCATAGATTTCACGTTCCGAGGTGTCAGCAGGAAGCCGAAGACGGGCGGCATAAGAGAAGGCCTCAAATACTGTCAATGAGAGGTGGACAATATCCTTTTGCGGGACATATCCGATTGCAGTCTTGAAATAACGGTAGTTCAAATAGAAATCCTCATCATTGACTAAAAGACGGCCGGAAGTAGGTGGTCTACGACCGTTCAATGAATCCATTAGTGTGGATTTTCCAGCACCGGAACCTCCAAGAAGGGCTACAAATTCCCTAGGATTTATCACAAGGGAAACTTGATCTATCAACTTAATGCTTGCCTGTGTGTCGCGGCTTATTACAACCTTTGTCAATTTGTCTGCTACGAGTTTTACATTGTTCTGCTCGGAATAGACTTTTATGTTATCTCCGCTCAACCGGAGTATGAAAGGGCCTATTCTGATTCTGGAGTCCTTGTTTATTTCAAGCAATCCTGTGAACGGATTCCCATTGACAAAAGTACCATTTACGGAGTTAAGATCCCGTAACATGGTTCTCCCATCTTCTCTTCTGGATATTTCCGCATGTAAACGGGATACGTTTAGACTTGGAAGAAGGATATCGCATTCGGTTGCACGACCTATCATCATCCGCGTCTTTAAAGGATATTGTTTAGGAGAGCTTGAAGTTTTTCTGTCTTTTTCAGAAACTGGTTTATGTTCACGTCCAGCTATTGTCAGATCATGGCCTTGGCCCTTGGCATGTGAAACTCCGTCCCTTGATGGCGAGGACATGGAAAAGATAAGTTTCAATTCTCCGAGTCGTAGTTCATCTCCATCTCGGATGAGGGTTGTGTCTGAAATCCGGATATTATTTATAAAAGTTCCGGCTGAACTGCCAAAGTCGTCGACAGTAAAGGAACTAGATTCATTAGTTATCCTGCAGTGATGGCGCGAAATGCCGGGATCATTTAGAAAGATGTTGCAATCTTCGGCCCTTCCAATTGTCCAGGAAGCGCCTTTTTCCAGAGAAAACCTCTGGCTTTTCTCAATGCCAGATAAAATGAGTTCAGCCATAACAGGTATAATTTATCCCCATAGGTTTTATTAATATGAAAATAATCCATATATGGCGAACAATCAAGGAGTTAGCTGATTATTGTCGATTAAAGTTCAATTCTTCCCAGCAGCCGTAGCAGTCCGTCCAGGATCGTGGCCGGATGCGGCGGACAGCCGGGGATATAGAGGTCTACCGGAAGAATCTTGTCGGCTCCATTGTTCACTTCAGGATGTTCCCTGAAGATCCCCCCTGAGATCGCGCAAGCTCCGACGACGATGACAATCTTCGGTTCAGGAACGGCATCATAAGTTTTCTTCAGAGCAAGCAGCATGTTCTGCGGCACAGGACCTGTTATAAGAAGTCCGTCGGCATGTCGTGGCGATGCAACGAACTGAATGCCGAACCTGCCGAGATCCCATGCAAGGGTGTTTAAAACGTTCGTGTCAGCTTCGCATGCGTTGCATCCACCCGCGCTGACCTCGCGGAGTTTAAACGAGCGTCCGAATATGGCTTTGGACTTTTCATCAAGGGCTTTTGCAAGCTTCAATGTTTTGCCTGATAGCTTCAGGTCGTTCCTGTTGCTGGATGCCATCGCATAGTTCCTGGTAAAGGAAATAGCTCCTGATGGACATGCCCTTGCGCATTCTCCGCAGAAAATGCAGAGTCCGAGATCTATTGTGACACCTTTTTCCTTTTTGGTTATGCATGAGAGCGGACACTCCTTGATGCATTTTTGACATGCGGTCTCATCGCATTTGTTCTTTTCGATCGCCGGTGCGCCAAGGTAACGCTCAGGTAGCTTCATTTCCTTGCTCGGAAATGGTGCCGTACGGTAGCCCTGCTTTATACGTGCTTTGATTTCGTTGAACATGATTAACCTTTAATACTTTAATAGTAACAAAGGCACAGAGGCACAGAGTTTCAAACAGCAGCAAAGGGACAAAGTTGCAAAGGCACATAGTTTAATACAATCAATACTTTGTGCCTTTGTCCCTTCTTTCATACTTTGTGCCTTCTGCTTGCCTCACTGCCTTATCTTTTCGCATAAACTGCTTAACATTCTTTCAATTTCACGTGATGATTCATAAATCTTCTCGAAGGAATCCTTTGACATGTAACCTAGATTAAAAGATATTTCAATCTGTGTCTGTGCTTCGAAAACTGATCCCATTGCTATCTGAAGGAAACGCTGATAATCACCGGTTGACCTTCTTCCATAGCCTTCTGCAATATTACTGGGGATTGAAACAGAACTCCTCCTGACCTGCATTGTCAATCCATAGGATTCCTCTTTTGGAAAATCCTTGGTATACCTATAAACCTCTTTAACAAAGTCCATTGCCTTTTGCCAAACAATCAAATCCCTATATGTCTTCATCCACCCCCCCATCATTCTTTCTTATAAAACTTTGTGCCTCTGTGCCTAATCTTGTATTTTTCGCCTTTGTGCCTTTCAAAACTTTGTGCCTCTGTACCTTCTTTATACTTTGTGCCTTTCTTCATAAGTCATGGCCGCAGTATGACAAGTTGAAACTCTTGTTACACAGCGGAAAATTGTAAATCTGCTCATTCTTAAGGACGTTTGCGAGCGCGAACCAGTTGTGGAAGGATGGATCGACCACCTTGTAATGAGCGAACTTCCCCTTGGAATCAGTTATAGCCGTATGGCAGATCTCTCCGCGCCAGCCCTCGGTTAAGGAGACAGTAAGTGAATCATGTGCAATCCTGCCGCATTTCTCCATGATATTCCCTTCCGGCAGGTTCCCGAGCTGTTCCCTGATGAACTTGACTGAATTCCTTATCTCCAGCATTCTCACAAAAGCCCTTGCAAAGACATCTCCAGTATTGTACGTGGAAACAGGTATCTGCGAGAAACGGTATATCCCGGATGGCATGTCGAATCTGACATCCTGCTCCACCCCGCAGGCTCGCGCAGCAGGTCCTACAGTTCCGATTTTTTCACAGAGCTCCCTGCCCAGCTTACCGCATTCCTCGAAACGGCTTTGCACTGACGGGCTGTCCCATAGCAGATTGACTGCGTTCTCAGTGTCCTTGAATGCGGCGTCAAGCCTTTTCAGTATTTCATTTTTCATCTGAATATCAACGTCGAACATGACACCACCCGGCCTGACTATGTTCCTTCCGAAACGATTTCCGCATATGAGAGCAGTGATATTCAGGAAGTCTCCTCGGATCCTCCCACAGAACGAGGCGGTAGGAAGATAGGCGACATCATTTGCAAGTGCACCGAGATCTCCTGTATGGTTCGCGAGACGTTCAAGCTCGAGTAGTATGCCGCGGATCGCCTGGGCGCGGAGAGATACGCTGCATTTTGACAGTGATTCGACCGCTTCGCAATATGCGATGGCATGTCCGATAGATGTATCTCCAGCAAGAGTCTCCATGTAATGGATCGTCCGGGCATCGGGGCCATCCGCAAGTTTTCTTTCTATTCCGCGGTGCTGGTAACCGAGTGAGATCTCGAGATTGAAAACAGTTTCGCCATGACACTGGAAACGGAAGTGCCCCGGTTCGATGATGCCGGCATGAACCGGACCGACAGCGACCTCGTGTATCTCCTCGCCTTCAACCTTGTAATAATCCGTTACACATGGCAGTATCTCTTCTCCTCCATTCCGTTTCCAGGCATCCCTGTCCTCATAGGACTTGTGGAAACGGATGGGCTTCAGCCATGGATGCCCTTCAGGAACTATGCCCCACTGCTCTGCGATCTCCCTTTCGAACCAATGTGCCTGCGTGCAGTCCGGTGTCAGCGACTTGTAGCTGTCTCCAACCTCAGTTGAGAGGGCGCACAGGTTTCCCTGTCCAGGTTTTGCGACGATCGCAAAAATCCTTGTCATTCCATATTCCACCGGCATTCCGAACATCGAAGCGATCCTGCCTTGCTTCTCAATCAACATCAGGACGGTCTCCCTGAACTCCTCGTAATCAAGTATCGGAACCTTGTCGAGACTCACCGTCTCTCCATTGAACACTGTCTTATATGGTGCAAGATTCATCAGAGAGCTCCGAAGATTATTGAGATTTCATTCAGGATATCGTTTAGGAATCCAGGTATGTGAAGACCGAGAATAAGAGTGATTATCCCCAGGATTATAGGCGGGACAACCATAAGTGGAGATTCTTTTTCAATACCGTCGGGATTTTCTCCCTGTGCCATCTTGAGCATCACGTAGGCCATGCCCGCGAATATGATCGCCAGAAGGAAGAGGAAGATGGTGCATATGAAAAAATGCCCCTGGTCGAATGCGGTCTTGAAAATTGTGAATTCACTTACGAAAAGACCGAAAGGCGGAAATCCTGCGATGGCGAACAGACCGGCAACCCAAAGGATCCCTGTTGCCCGGGCCCTTTTCAGGAGTCCCTTTACATCAGTAGAGGTTCTTGTCTTGTAATAGGCGATTATGTTTCCCGCCGCCAGAAAGAGCATCCCTTTGGTCATTGAATGGTTGACGAGATGGTACATTGAGGCGAAGACGCCTGTCCCGCCAAGCCCGACGCCAAGTGAAAGTATTCCCATATGTTCGACGCTTGAATATGCCAGCATCCTCTTGAAGTCCTTCTGTGCTATGATGAAGATGGCGGCTACGGCCATAGAGAATATGCCGAAGAAGATCAGAAGCCTGCAGCTGAAATCAGACTGCCCGGAATAAACGCAGACCTGATGGATCCTGAGGATGCCGAGGAATGAACAGTTAAGCAGGGCTCCTGAGAGAAGAGCCGAGACAAGGGAAGGAGATTCACTATGAGCGGCAGGCAGCCAGGTATGGAGCGGGGCAAGGCCCATCTTGGTGCCGTATCCTACGAGGAAGAGCAGGAACGCAGCCTTCAGCCACTGAGGATTTATCAGTTGGCTGTTGTCCATCAGTTCTGAAATCATAAGGTTGTTATGGATGGCCGATGCAGACACGGTCAGGATCAGGGTTCCTAGCAGAGCAAGACCGATACCCACGGAGCAGATCAGGACATATTTCCATGTTGCTTCCAGGGACCTGTGATGGCGGTGAAAATAAATCAGCGGGGCGCTTGCGAGGGTTGTGGCCTCGATCGCGACCCACAGAAGGCCGAAATGCTGGCTCAGGCAGACAAGCGACATCGCTGAAAGGAAAAGCTGCAGGCAGGCGATGAATATATTTTCAGGAGTATTCTTGAAGAAGAAGCCTTCATCGGAATCCTGTTGTTCCTTTGGTTCCTTCGCAAGATAACCGATTGCATATACGGATGCCGTCAGGAAAAGGATCCCGGAGACTGTCATGAAAAGCAGTCCTGCGGAATCCAACGAGATCCAGCCATTGAGGATCGGTTCAGGCCTGACAAACCAGCAGAACGCGGTCAATAGGGCATTGGTGATGGCTGTCAGAACAAGAAGCGTGCGACGTAGGAAAAGCTGCGTCACGAAGAACGACGCAAGTCCTCCAACCGCCGGAACCAGTATTAACAATGCTAAAACCATCTAAATCCCTTCGAATATCAAATTACGAACTCCGAATATCGAATAACGAAGTTTCCATTACTTCGGAGTTCGTTAATCATTATTCGATATTCTGCTGTTCATTCATCCCTACTTTTCGCTTCTCCCAGTTTGTCCGTATCTATATGGTCGAACGCCCTGCTGATATGGAACATCATGATTCCCATGATGAACACGACGACGAACACATCGAGTATGATTCCGAGCTCCACGAGGAAACTCTGTTCTATGAAAAGCGCCGAACCAAATATGTATATCCCGTTTTCAAACACGATGTATCCCATGACCTGAGTCAGAGCCTTCACGCGGCTGACGATCAGGAAAAGGCCGCAGAATATCGTGAAGAAAGAGACTGCCGGAGCCGAATTCGAAAGAATCTTTTCCGGGAATGGGATGTGCATACTTAGCCAGAACGAGATTATCAGTGCGATCACACCGATTATTATCGAGGCTCCGTAGCCGATGAAAGGTTCAATCTCCCTGCGGACATCCACCGACCTGAGTGTGTATTTGAGAAGGTACGGGAAGATCACTCCCTTGACGGCAATTATGAGGAGCGCAAGCAGATAGGAATATATGGTCAGCGGACCTTTTACAGCGATTAAAGGAAGAAGTCCTACAAGTATACCCTGTAGGGCGACCATCTTGATGCAGGCATTGAGACGGCTCGAGGCCAGCAGGCTCAGGTTAGTCAGGATCAGGAAGATCATGATTGTATCTGCAATGTTCATGTTCTCAGCCCCTTGTCAAAGTTAAAAGAAGTGCGGTAGCGGCCAGTGCCGCGGCGGCTATCAGCATCTTTGGGATCTTGTCCAACCTGAACCTCGCCATTGTGGATTCAATTATGCCGACCACTACGGCCACGGCGAAGATTCCGCATATGAAAATTATCGAATCTGTCATGAACGAACCTGTCCTGACAGGCAGCGCGATCGCGACAAGAATGGATGCGAATGCCCAGAGCTTCAGGGAGCTCGCATAGAGTATGTATGCAAGATCTGGACCGCTGTAATCGAGGATCATCACCTCGTGGATCATCGTCAGTTCCAGATGCGTGTTGGGATCGTCGGCGGGAACTCTGCAGTTTTCGGTGAGCAGTACAATCGCCAGGGTGACAGCCACGAGGACGATCACTGCGATGTTCGCGAATGGACTTGCGGTGCTTGCGACAAAGATTTCGGTGATGGATATCTTGCCATTCAGGCAGGCAAGAGCCGACAGGGCTATGAGGAATGCAGGTTCCGCAAGAGTGGCATACAGGACTTCGCGGCTTGCTCCCATTCCTTCGAAGCTTGAAGCTGTGTCGAGTGCGGCAGTCACCGTGAAGAACCTGGAAATCCCGAAGAGATATGCAAAGAGGATTATGTCACCACGGAACCAGATCAGTGCTGGTGTCGCGCCCGTGCATGGTATGAGCATCAGGACTCCGACAGCTGCGGCGAGGGTGACATGCGGGGCCATCCTGAAAACCCAGGTTGTCGAACTGCTATAGACAGTACCCTTGCGGATGAGTTTGAACAGATCATAGTAGAGCTGGAGCAGGGGCGGTCCCTGCCTTCCTGCGAAAACTGCCTTGGTCCGGTTTATTATTCCCGGAAGAAGCGGAGCAAGGATGAGGGCTATGATAAAACCCATCTGCGCCATCAGAAATGTGTCAAAGTCGATCATCTGTTTTGATTCCAAATATTACATTGAGCCAAGGCAAAACTAACGGAGGGCGGACTTTCCTGTCCGCCATTTGAGTTAGTATTCCGCGGGTAGGAAAACCCGCGCTCCTTTAAATTTAAGTTTTGCAATTGGCTCATTTGAAAAAATTCCAGATCAGAAGTGCGAGGACCGTTATTATTATGTAAAGGATATATATGTGAATCCTGCCGCTGTCGGAACGGGCAATTGCCGAAGACAGTTTTGCAAACAAGATGACCATCGGGCGGAAGACATATTCCTGCCAGAAATCAGGGGTGTCGGTCGAAAATGAATTCCTTCCGGGGAATGTTTCAGCTGTACCTGGGAGCTTTGTCCTGGTCCTCAGGAAAAATGAGAAGAGTTTTGTCAGGGGCTGGGCAAAGGACGATGATGTATACTGCATTCTTGCTTCCGGCTTTGCATAGCCGCAATCCCATGTCGGGGCCTTGGATTCCGTGTTCCCTCTCGGCAACGCCTTTCGAACTGTAAATATGAACGCTCCGAACACCATGAGCAGCATGGAGAGCATCGCTATCGCGGTAAGAGGATATATCGCGGACTTGAATCCATATGAGCAGGCAGTGATTGAGAGACCTGAGACTTCGGATACCGGCGTGCCTACAAGCAGCAGAATGGACGCTCCGGAAAGACCTATCGCCAGGCAGAGAATTGCAAGGATGAGCATAGGCATTGTCATGGCATGATCGGGATCCTTTGCGTGCTTGGCGTGTTCCGAACGTGGCTCCCCGAGGAAGATCGTTCCAAAAGCCTTTGAGAAGCAGGCGGTAGCCAGTCCGCCAATCAGACCGAGTGAGATTATCACGGCGATTGAACAGAAGGAGAGGGGGACGATCATTGTGGTGACGCCGAAGAGGGCTGAAAGGAATATCAGGAATTCGCTGATGAATCCGTTGAATGGAGGAAGACCGGATATCGCGGCGGAACCGGCCATGAAGCAGATCCCTGTACGGGGCATTTTTTTCATAAGTCCGCCAAGATGGTCCATGTCGCCAGTGCCTGTCTCATGTATGACTGCACCTGCGCCGAGGAAAAGAAGTCCCTTGAAGAGGCAGTGGTTGAGGACGTGCAGGAGCCCTCCTGCGAAACCAAGTACGGCGACGACTGGTTCGCCGCAGGAGAGCCCGATAAGGCCCATGCCGATCCCCAACGCGATGATGCCGATATTCTCGACGCTGTGGTAGGCGAGCAGTCTTTTGAGGTCATGTTGGGCAAGAGCGAAAAGAACTCCGAGGATTCCTGAACTGGAGCCGATGACGACAAGCGTCACCCCCCACCACAGCGGTGGATCTCCGAGGAAGGTCAAAGTGCGGAGGAACCCGTATATACCGAGCTTTATCATGATTCCGGACATCAGGGAGGAAACATGGCTTGGTGCGGCGGGATGTGCTTCGGGTAGCCAGATGTGAAGCGGGATGAATCCGGCCTTAGAGCCGAATCCAATCAGCGAGAATATGAACACTGCAGTTGCAGCGGTCGTGTTGGAGTTGAGGATCGGGAAGACATCGAAATCCAGCCTGTCAGCGTTCCTGCCGAGTATTGCGAAGACCGCAAAAATGCATGCCACTCCCACGTGCGATGCCACCAGATATATCCAGCCGGCCTTCTGCACTCCGCTGCTTGTGCTTTCGTATATGACAAGAAAGAACGATGCGAGTGTCATTATCTCCCATGCTATCAGGAAGAGCATTCCATTGCGAGCCAGTACCACCAGGGACATTCCGAGGACCAGAAGACCGAAGAAGAACCAGGAGGCGTTGCTTCTTGAGCCTTTTCCGTCCATATACGACGACCCGTAGATCGCACAGAGCGACGAAAGAAAGAGGAGCGGAATCAGGAAAAAGGCACAGAGAGGATCCACCCCGATTGCGAAGTTCGCAAATGGGATGAACATCCTAAAGGAGAGTTCATGGCTGTCACCTGCGATGAGGCTGTCAATGCATATGCCGGATGAGAGCAGAAGGCACGAGACAGTTCCAATGACCACTGAAAGCGATGCTACCTTGCTGCGTTTTCCTGCAAACAGGGGTACAAATGATGAAATTAGGAGGATTGATAATCCTGTGAGGAGAAGTTTCATTTTCCATTCACCTTCGATTCAGCCTTCTCGATCTCCCTGATAATCTCTTCGCGGGTTCCTGGTTTTGAGAGGGTTTTCATTACATTTGGATTCTTGAGCACGAATGCGAGTCTCGAGATGAGCTGGAGATGCAGGCGCGGTGACGGTGATATCAGGGTGAAAAGACAGTATACGTCTTTCTTATCCAGGGCGCCGAAATCGATCGGCTTCTCCAGGAAACAAAGGGTTATCACTGGAATATCGACGTTCAGTACTACAGGATTCCTGACATGTGGGATTGCAATTCCGTCTCCGATGCCGGTGGATGCCATGTTCTCCCTGGCGAGCAGGACTTCGAAAAGGAATTTCCTGTCTACATTCGCAGGAAGCTTCATTATTTCGACGATATTCCTTAGGACGGTCTTCTTGTCGGAACCCTCGATGCGGAAGAATATTCCGCCTGACTTGATGGATTCTGCTATGGATGGAGGATTGCCGTCATTGTCCTGCTGTGACTCGAATATCTCCGGAGAGACATTGATCTTCTGGGCTGTCGCCCACTCGAGCAGTTCGGCACGGTTGAACCTGAACTGGTCGCTGATCTTGTAGGAGGGAATTATCTTCTGGTCTATCCAGCGGTAAACGGTCCTTTCAGACACGTTGAAATATTTTGCCACATCATGTACGGTCAATTGCATATGAAAACCATGGATGGGTGGATGAATGGGAAGTTGGATGGTTGGGCAGGTCAAATTTCAAAATCCCAAACCATTCATCCGGATACCCAGTCATCCGTGTTTTGCATGTCGCCATATTACACCGTATGTCATAAAATGTCAATTGTTGTCGAAATTTAGGTGATTGCAATGATCTGTGCTGTCTGTATTGTAGATGCCTGAACTTGATGAAAGGGACCGATGTTCTTAAGAGCCCTGACAGCTTTTCTTGTGCTTCCAGGCGTAGTAGCCGGGATTATTCCGGCGTTCATCACCCATTTTGATCCTTGGAAGGGAAAGATGCTTGTGATTCCCGGAACAGGATCTATGGGATTAGGTATCTTCCTGCTGCTATGGTGCGTGAGGGATTTCTATGTCGCAGGGAAGGGGACACTCGCTCCCTGGGATCCTCCGAAACGTCTTGTCACAGTAGGCCTCTACCGATACTCGCGAAACCCGATGTATGTTTCGGTTCTTACCCTTCTCTGCGGGTGGGCACTTCTTTTTGCTTCTTTATTGGCCAGCGCATACATTCTGGTATTTTTCGTGATTTTTCATCTGCGCGTGGTATTTTACGAGGAACCTTGCCTGACGAAGCAATTCGGCCAGGAATGGGAAGATTACAAGTCGAAAGTCCCGAGGTGGGTAGGTATTAAATCAGGGAAAAATTTTTAACCACAGAACGCACAGGCCACTCGGAAGTATAATATTCCTGAAATCATAAAATTTTTGTGTAATCTGTGCCTGCCGCGCCATAGGCCTTGCGAAGGCGGGTGTTCTGTGGTAGAAGTATTTCATGGATGAAAATTCTGTTATATGTTCTAAATGCGGGGCCCGGAACAGCTTCGGGAGCTACGAATGTATCATCTGCAGGGAGGTCCTGGAATACGGTGAGACGGACGAACCATACACTGATGCCCATGACGAAAAGAAGATTGAACCTGTCCTGAAGATCAACTGGTACAGGAAAAGCCTTTTCTACATCCCGCCGTTCATACTGCTTCTCTTCATGCTGACAACATATCTCTATTACAAGGATGATCTGCTTCTGATTCTTACCGTGATAGTATTTTTTCCCTGGGCGGCGTTCTGTACCGTGGACATATATAATGAATCAAAACGGATCGATGAGAGGCGGAAGCTGGATGTGCCGAAAAGGGAGTGAGAATGTAAGACGCTCTTTCCCTGCCGGCTTGGCTTATATTATGCTTTAAAAGTGCATTCATGACAATGAAACCGGTATTCTACAGGAAAAAGTGGGATGGGCTGAAGAGGAAGCCTGATGCGGCGGCATTGAAACATCTCGCCAGCCAGATTGCCCTTTCATTTCTCGACCGCTACTTCTATAACGACCGTTATGATGCCGAATGCATAGACATCCTCTGTGAGATGGCGACATGTTTCGGGAATGTAAAAATGGACAGGATCGCATCTTCCGCTCTTTTCGGGATCATCGTCGAGGGGCTCCGCGATGAATTCGAGGAACTGCAGACGGATACCTACAACCGAAGCATATGCCAGGTCATAAGCTATTGCAGGAAGCTTCCCGCAGGCAGGGAGTTCAACAGATGCCTGAACGAGTTCGGAATCCTCAAGTTCGAAGATCTGCTTGAACGCGTCGAGAAACTCCGCGCCGAGAGCGGAAATTTCAGGAAACTGACGAGGAATCCGAAGAAGATAATGATGCTTTCCAGAATGAGCATCAGTGCGGATGTCGCAATAACAAGCGTGATAATACAGCGCCTTGTGAACAGGTTCCCGTCTACCGAGATAGTCCTGATCGGAGATGAAAGGCTCTCCGAACTCTTTGGTGCAAATCCGAACATCAGGATGGCCCCGATCGTCTATACACAGAACGGAGGACTCATCGACAGGTTCAGTGCCTGGCACAGCGTCCTCAAGGTGGTGGAGAACGAAACCTCCGGAAAACTTGACAGCGTCCTCCTGATCGATCCCGAGTCGAGGCTTACACAGCTTGGAGTTCTTCCGCTTGTGGACGACAGCAAATACCTTTTCTTCAACAGCCGTGGAAGCCAGAAGTTCCCGCCGAAACTCTCCCTGTCACGGCTTGCGAACCTGTGGATGGACAAGATCCTCGGGGAATCGGAGTTCTGCTATCCGATGGTCTGGCTGTCCGACGATCTCCTCGAAAAGTCTGCGAACTTCACGAAATCAGTGAGACGGAAAGGCTGCAAGAAGATAATTACAGTCAACTTCGGGGTCGGTGGCAACTCCAGAAAAGCTGTCGGTGAAAACTTTGAGCAGAAGTTGATCCTGAGACTCGCTGCGGAGCCCGGAACAGTTGTTTTTCTCGACAAGGGGGCAGGGGCAGATGAGAACGCCAGAGCCAAAGCATTGCTCAAAATCGCAGCCAGAAGGAAAATTAGAACCAGTAATACTTCCTTTGACTCGTTAAAGGATACCGTGCTTTCCAACGGGATAATAGGGATTCGTTCCAGATTAGGAGAGCTTGCCTCCCTTATAGCGGAGAGTGACGAGTTCATAGGGCATGCTTCCTCATGCCAACATATTGCCGTGGCCCTCGGAATAGATGCTTATACGATCTTTGCAGGCAGCAACAATCCCCGGTTCATCAGGAGATGGAATGCCTGCGGTCCGGGAAAGAGCGAGATCATTCATGTCGATACGTTGTCACATCCGCACCAATTCGATCCCGAGGACGTAATCGCAAGAGTGATGGATGCGAGGAAGTGAGCATGAACCGGAGAACCGGCGTAACGGAGTGCCGGCGATTAAAAAATTCGAAATTAGCGATTGATTTCAGGACCGGAAAAACTCTTTTTGCTGGCAGTCGGGAAATTTAATTTGTATGAATCACAGTCACTCCGTCTCCTCCCAAGATGAGGGCATCCTCGCCGAACTCGACCTTTTTTATCCTCGGGTCCGAGGAGGCCATTGCACGTACCCTCCGGCGTAGCACTCCTTCACCCTTGCCGTGGACAATGAGTATGCGGGAGTTGGAATATGAGGAAAGTATAGCATTAAAAAGGGATGTCGCCTCATCGGAAGTCTTTCCATGCAGATCGAGGACATAGTCGTACTGCTGGGAGGTGTTCTTATTTCTTCCCCGCATCGATTCCGGATGCCTTATCGTTTTTCTGAACCGTCGCATCTTCTGTTTTCCTTGAATACTACCTGCCTGCCGGAGTTGCGGTATTTCCTGGAGCAGCAGTCTTCGGAATGAGTTTCACCCTGGACTCTATGGGGTCGAACATTTCTGCACGACGGATCATCGTATCGCTTTTCCAGAACTCCTTGAAGTCAACAGCGAACTTCTTCATGTCTATGCCCTCCCATGCCTTGGCCGTGGCCTTGTCTCCATCCTTGAGTTCCAGGAGCGCGTCATAATATTTGTATGGGATTTCAGTATAGTTGTTCTTCTCTTTTGCGGAGGGTGCGCCTTTGAGGAGATAGAACATGAGCCCCCATCCGATAGTATAGTTCTGGTTGCGGTTTCCGCCGTAGTAGGCCTTCTGGTCCATTGATATGAACCTTTCGATATTGATGTCCGTGTCAGCCAGCTTCTTCATTTCCTCAAGGCGTTCCGTGGTGTCGATCTTGATCCTGTCCCCTGCCTTGAAATCTATTCCCTCGAAGAAACAGGCGTTGCCTTCATTGAACCACATCGTGCTTTCCACCTCGTCCGACGCATAGAACAGATACTGGTGGAATCCCTCATGGTAGGCGATGTCCACCATCATCTTGCGGTTGTCCGAGGAACTTCCCCAGTTCGCAGGAGATATGACAAGCTCCTTCTTCATGGGCATCCATGCGCCAGCGGTCCATTTGATCTGTTCCGGAACATAGTTGATATATTCCTCCCTTGTGTCGAATACCTTGCAGACGCTGACCGCTTTCAGCTGTCCCTTGAGGGGATAGAACTTGGTGAAGGCGTTCCTGCTCCTCTCCAGATTGGACTGTATCTCCGAGATGGTCTTCTTGTTCTTGAGGTTGTAGCCGATGATGAAGTTTGCAGATGGCAGATATTCCCATCCCTTCAAGTTCTTTATGCTCCTGATCACAGCATCCCTGCTTGCTGCAAATTCGGGAGACTCATCCTTTTTCGCCGGTATTTTTGTTGCTATTGACTGCTTTTCCCCGGTTTTCTTCGGCGGGAAAAAGGCCAGGGACTGCAGGGACTGCATAATGACCTTCTCGCTCTTATCAAGATCGACGTTGCGAGAAAGCTCATAGGAGATGAAATATCTTTCACCGGGCCTGTCGGTGCATTCCACAAGATACACGAAGTCATAGAGATCGTCTGACCTGTCGGCGTAATGATACCTCATGATTTTGTTCTTTTTGGGGATGTCCTTCTGAACCTGTTCGCTTTTGTCGGAGAGCTTGGCCTGGGTGAAATATTTCAGCCACTCATTGATGGAGTTCTCATCCCAATCAGGCTTTGCTGCAATCCTCCATGCGTCGTAGTCCTTCTTTAGGGCGAGTCCTTGGACGACGGTCTTAAGATCCGAAGGTGGGGGCAGAGTCAGCTTGAATATGAGTATCGTTCCCTGGGGACAACCCCAGCTTGCGACATATTGGTCGCGGGTCCAGAGCTCCCATGGTCTGCATCCATCGAATTTCTCCCCCCTGTTATTGTGGATCGTGAGGAAGTTTGGGGACGGGATGGGTTTTGTGACGACGTCCTTGAACAGCTTGATCTTCAGACCTTCGGAATCAATGTTTTCTTCCTTGCCGATCTTAACGACGCCCTTTTCCTTCTCTTTGTCCTTATCGCTGAATGCAAGGCAGAATAAGGCGGAGAGTATGATACAAGCGGGAATGATTGCCTTTATTGTAAAACGACCCATAATGCTCCAATATTTATAATCTCCCCCCGCCTAAATATAATATAATGTGTCTTCCGCATTTTTTCATCTGGCAACGGAGAGTTTTTCCGCCTTTCTGGCCGGCGGATTGCCTTTGTGCGGTTTAAGATATAGATTATATGCTTTCATTTGCATTCGACACCATCAATTTCTAAACCATGAAGAGGACATCTTATGAAGAATGAGAAGCATATTTTATGCATAGGAGCCGGATACGTTGGCGGCCCGACCATGGCTGTTATAGCTGCAAAATGCCCTGGTTACAAGGTGACCGTCGCTGATATTGATGACAGAAAGATAAAGGCTTGGAATTCCGACAAACTCCCGATCTACGAACCGGGACTCTATGATATGGTGAAGAAGGTTAGGGGTAAGAACCTTTTCTTCACTACGGACATTGCTAAAGGCATAAGAGAGGCAGGGATCATCTTTGTAAGCGTCAATACGCCCACAAAGACTTTCGGTGAAGGTGCAGGGAAGGCGGCTGATCTCCAATACTGGGAGAAGACGGCAAGGGCCATAGTCGAGTATGCCGAGGACGACAAGATAGTCGTTGAAAAGAGCACTCTTCCCCTGCGTGCAGCGGAAGCGATGCACAGGATTCTCCATTCAAATTCAAAGGGACTCCATTTCGAGGTGATATCGAATCCAGAGTTCATGGCCGAAGGATCGGCTATCGATGACATGCAGAATCCCGACAGGGTCCTTGTAGGCGGAATGAGGACCGCCAGCGGAAAGAAAGCTGTCGACAAGATCGTTTCCATCTATGCGCACTGGGTTCCGAAGGACAGGATACTCACGACGAATGTATGGAGCAGCGAGCTTTCAAAGCTTGTCGCGAACGCGATGCTCGCACAGAGGATCTCATCGATAAACAGTATTTCAGCTCTCTGCGAGAAGACAGATGCCAACGTAGGCGAGGTTGCCAGGGCAATCGGAATGGACAGCCGAATCGGGCCGAAATTCCTAAGGGCAAGCGTTGGATTCGGAGGTTCGTGTTTCCGGAAGGACATATTGAACCTCGTATATCTCTGCGAATACTACAGTCTGCCTGAAGTCGCCTCATACTGGGAAGGAGTTGTAAGGATAAACGATTTCCAGGAGAAGCGTTTCGTGAAGAACATAGTCAGGAACATGTTCGACTCCGTGGCTGGAAAAAAGATCGCAGTTTTCGGTTTCGCGTTCAAGGCGGATACCGGTGACACACGTGAATCTCCGGCAATATATGTTAGCAGAATGCTCCTGGAGGAAAGGGCGGAACTCTCCATCTATGATCCCGAAGCACTCGACAATGCCGAAAAGGATCTTGCTGGCGCCAAAGGCAGGTATGAGCTTGTCCGCGATCCATATAAATGCGCCAAGGATGCACATGCGATTCTTATCCTGACGGAGTGGAACGAGTTCAAGACTCTCGACTACAGGAAGCTCTACGAGTCCATGGAGAAGCCCGCCTTCATCTTTGACGGCAGGAATATCCTCGACCATAAAGCGCTCTACAAGATAGGATTCAACGTCTTCCCGATCGGAAGTTCAAAGCTGTCGCATTTCAAATAAGACGTAACGGCGTCATGGCGTAACGGTGTGTCGGCGTTTGGGAAAGATGCTTCTAACTTGGCTTAAATTATCTTCGTCCTATTACTGTTCACTGGTTACTGATTACTTCTTCTCTCCTGCGGCAGGGATCTCATGTGAGAAGAACAGTATTTCAGAATTATCAAAGGCGCCTTTGTGGTTCTTAAAGCCTTCCTTGAGGGTCGTATTATTGTAGTTCCTGATTCCCGCTTGGATTATGTCAGGCCCTTCAATGGCGATCTGGGAGTCGTTCTTCGAGCCCGGTCTGACGATTGCAATGTGTCCGGGCTTTGAAGGATCAAGATTTTTCCACACGGCTACGACAAGGTTTCCCTGGTTTGCCATCTCCTGAGCCTCATTAGGCAGAAGAAGCTGGTTCCAACCCTTTTCCGCACCGTGCGAAAGAAGCCAGTCATACTGTGCGTTCGAGAGAAGAGGGGTGGAATGTTCCGGGGGCCTCAGGATGTAGATTCCGAACTTTTCACAAGTGGCGGCGACGAATGCGCTGCAGTGAGTCCGGATCTTCCTGTCGATCACGGGAATTTTGCCGTTAACCGAGGAAGGATCCTTTTCAGGATCGGATTTCTCATCTGTCTTTGCTGTTATCTCGCCTGTCCGCCAGTCGATCTTCTCAATGGCTGCCAGCCATTTCTTCTCGACCTGGAGACCGTCCAGGAGCTTGGAGAGCTGTTGCCCTTTCTCAGGAAGTTTGCTCTGTGCGATGAGAGAGATGCACAGAATCAGTGAAAACAATGATATGAAAAATCGTTTCATGGATTATCTGGCGGCCTTCTTCCTGGTCCTGAATGATTTTATGAGTTCTGCAAGCCTGTCGCATTCATTGGTGAAATGAGAGGACGATGAGATTTTCGGACAGAATACGATGGGCCCCCTGTATGCGGCCTTTTCAAATGCAGAGAACCAGTTCTCGAGGATCTTTTCAACCAGCAGGTTCCCGCTCTCCGGTTCATATATGAAGCGTGCAAGGTTCATATCGAACCTATACCATTTGAGCAGTTCCTCGTAGTTCGATGCCCGGTTGATCTCGTGAGGATATATGTCGACAGAAAAACGCACGGCACCGAACATCGTCTCCTTCAGAAGGGAGAAATAATTTTCCGGCACGGCTGGCGGAGGCATAGGGATCCTTGCGGGAAGGCAGAGGTTGATCTTCTCCCTTTCCAGCAGCGGTGCAATGTCCTTTATGAATTTCACAAGTGCCGATCTTTTTTCAGGGACATTGACCGCCAGGTCTATGCTGAAATCGATAGAGATGTTTTTGCATTTGAAAGAAGAAATGGATTTAAGCACTATCGAGAGCTGCCTGCAGATCTTTTCGATAATCTTCGGATCCTGGCCGTAGATGCTTCCTGTCACTGGCGAGGGAAGCGGTTCTTCGACATTTATGATCTTCAGGTTGTTCACTTTGAATTCATTGGAGACGTCCTTTATGTCGAGTAGGGCTCCAGGTATCTCGACCGCCTGGAATATCCTGTGGTTTATGTGGCCGATGGTCGATTCCCAGTCCTCAGGACCGTATGCGAAACTTACCGCCAACGGATTTGTCAAACTTATCTTGTGCAATTCGTTCATTTCAATTTACCTTTGGGAGATCTTTTAACCACAGAACACACTGAATACACAGAAGTGAACAAAAGAATATTTAATTCTTATATGGCAAATACAAAATTAATTATTTCTGAGTAGTCTGTGTGTTCTGTGGTTAAATTCAATTTTCCCATCCGGAATTTTTAAGCAGATTCATGTTTATTTTAGGATTGGTGATCTTTCCCCCGGAAGCATGGAGATATCTTAGGATGTATTTGCCGATCATGTCCGTCTCTACATTCACAAGGTCTCCGGGCCTTCTTTCGGAAAGACAGGTCATCTCGATGGTGGTGGGGATCAGATGGACAGAGAAGAAATTCCTGCCGGCCTCGACGACTGTCAGAGAGACACCGTCAACAGCCACACTTCCCTTCTCGACGAAATATACAGCCATTTCCGGAGGATAACTGACCGTAAGGACAAGGTCCGAACCTTTCTTCCTGAGGCTTTTCACCGGGCATGTGGCATCGATATGACCTGATACGATGTGGCCACCGAGAGAATCTCCGGCGCACAAGGCGCGTTCGATGTTGACTTTCGCTCCCTTGGGCAGCGAACCGAGGTTTGTCTTCTTCAACGTCTCCTCAAGGACATGGAAGAACAGCTTTGAACCGCTGGTTCCCTCGAGAGTGAGGCACGCCCCGTTAACGGCGATGCTCTCGCCTATGTCTGGGTTCGTCAAAGGCTTTCCAAGATCAATGACAAGTTTTCCGGCCTTGCCGGACATCTTCCTGTCTGCGATCTTCGCAACACTCTGGATTATTCCCGTAAACATGATACTCCGCTTTTGAAAGTCGGGAAATATATATCATCTGTAGGAATTAGCCAGTAGACTGTGTCTATTGTAACTGGTAACTTGCACCTCGTAAGTTGAAATTAGAAATTTGAAATTCGTTGAATTTTATCCACAGGAATCCGTTTGTAGTTAATGTCGTAAGACATGTTCTTCAGGTTTTTAGAAGGAGAACAAGCTGGATTCAAAGTCCCTCAGAATCCGTGAAACTTTTTCCGTTCCATGAACAATAGAAACGATAACGTTCACCTGTCCATGCTCCGATTATATATGCTGAACCTTCCTTGCCCCATCCGCATTTAAGTTCATAATCCGGTTTTTTGGGGTAATAAACGAATCTTCCTTTAATGTCCCAGTCAAAAAACTCCTTTTTTGTCGGGAGACGGTTGTTTTTCAATCTGAATGTGTCAACGAATGTCTTGGCAGGCATGATATGGTTCTTGAGGAAGTCTTTTGTTGACTCTTCATTACACTCTTCTTCCAAGGCATACATGGCGATACGTCCTGTTTCATAAGTTGCCCTGACGACTGCTTTGGCAGCGAATTCACTGAGGTTCTCCTTCCCTCGGGCTTTCATCTTTTCGGAAACCTTGGACTCCGTGGCTTTAGTTGTGCTTTCGAGGAAAGGAGAGACAAGGAGGGAATATATGGCCAGCATAAATAAAACGGTAAGAAGCGGAAAGCATATTACGGATAAATATGTCTTGAATATTTTCATTTCAATTACAGATTTCCCAATTCGGATTTTCTATAATGTAATAAATGCTTTCCTTCTCGATATCTGTTCCGGGAGGAACTGGTATTCCACAAGGCACTCCCTCTGTTTCCTTATCAAAATCCCAGATAAACATGGGCAGGTTCTTTTTCTTAAGAATCCCGCTTACTTTTACCCTTTTTCCCAAGGTTTGCTCAGGAAATTTCTTGTATTCGCCTCTGAATAATATTTTTTCACCACCAACAATAATGCCTGAACGGTTCACCTTCTCTGAATTATCAGGCAGAATACTCGCTATGCCTGTCAGTTCTACATTTCCTTCTGTGAACATAGATTGGTTAGCACAAGATGCCAAACAAAGAAGCAGCAGGAGTGTAAAAATATATCTCATCCTGGATTATCCATTATGGAAATCTATTTGTATTTAAGGGGATAGTTTTGTGGATTCTTAAGGCAATCCAGTTCAAGATCAACGTCGAGGGCCGGCCAGAACAGGTGGTGGCCGTGGAGAAGGGAGACTCCGGTAATCTCATTTATCCGTGCATTTTTGAACCAGGGGTATTCTGAAAATGACAGAAAATATTCCTTGTCCTGCACAAAAAGCCAGAAGCCGTGATTGTCTATGTGCGTGACTTCAATTGCTGAAGTGGTTTTTCCAGGCATTTCTAATGTCGTTTTCATTTTTCTCAATAAACTTTTTAACTTCATTAATCTGCTTTTGCGATAAACCATGATTGTACGCCAGTTCAATTTCAGGCTCAATCCAGAATTTAGCCTCTCCGTCAGGAGATGAAACATGTATGTGGATTCTGGTTTCCTCCTTCGAGAAAAACAGAAGCCTGTAATTCTTGTATCTTAATACTGTCGGACTCATTCGTTATTATACATTATAATAGAATAAATTCAAAGACGTCAGTAGTATCCTTTTCCCTCTGGAAAAGATTGTTTGAGCATATATTTTTGTCGGCATGAAAAAGAATATGGAATATCCGAAGAAGCTTGTTGCGGCGATCAGCGGCGGGGTGGACTCCAGCGTCGCGGCCGCGATCTGCCTTGAAAAGGGCGTGGAACTGGTCGCAGTCACGCTCAAGATGCGTTCATGCGAGAATATGCCAGACAAGCGCAAGTCGTGCTGCGGGATCGAGGACGACATCTATGCGCGTGGCGCCGCCGAAAAGCTCGGAATCCCGCATTATTTCCTGAACGTGAAGGAGGATTTCGAGGAGAAGATCCTCCAGCAGGCCTGGAACGAATACAGCATCGGGCGGACCCCGAATCCCTGCACACTCTGCAACCGATACCTGAAATTCGGCTCCCTCATCGACTACGCATTGAAGATCGGAGCCGAAGGGATCATTACAGGACATTACGCGATCATCGAAAGAAATGAAGGCAGGCCCTTGCTCCGTCGCGGGGTGGATCCAGAGAAGGACCAGACCTATTTCCTGTTCGGTCTGACGCCGGAACAACTTGCCAGATCATATATGCCGCTCGGACCATTCAAGAAAAGCGAAGTCCGCGATATGGCCAGGAAGTTCGGACTTCCGAACGCCGACAAGACAGAGAGCCAGGATGCCTGCTTCGGATATCGTGAAGAGACCTTTGCACAGACACTGCAGAAACTTTTCAAGGGGAAATCCCAAAAGGGGCATCTGAAGGACATGTCGGGAAAAGTCCTCGGTGAACATGATGGTATCCATCAGTTTACAATAGGGCAGAGAAAGGGGCTTGGCATTGCCCTCGGTTCACCGGCCTATGTCGTCAGGATCGATGCGAAAACGGGAGATGTGTTCATATCGCCTGATGAGTCAGATCTGATGTCTGACAGTCTGACGGCTACGGCGGTTAATTGGCAGATTGCGGATTTCGCAGGCAAGGAATTCAAATGTCTGGCGCAGATACGTTATCGCAGCCGTCCAGTTCCGGCAACCGTAAGCCCCCTTGATACGGGCGAAGTTTCCGTGAAGTTTGAAAAGCCTTTGCGTGCCATAACCCCTGGACAGGCAGTTGTTTTCTACGATGGAGACATGCTGGTAGGTGGCGGTTGGATTGCCTGACAGTTCTTTTGTGTAAACACTAGTATTTCAGTAAACTAATATTTGCAATTTTTAAGCCATTTGATTTTAATTTTCGCCATTCTATGCTAATATTTAGCCTTTTGTATTTTCTATAATTCGGATTTACATGTTTCTTGTATCTAATATTTTGTCAAGGAAACCGGAGGAGTTGATGTCCAAAGTCTTTGTAACAGGGATAACAGGCCTGATTGGCAGCGCGTTTTCAGCTAAATTGCTTGCACGTAAAGAGAAGATGGAGATCATAGCACTGGCAAGGGGGGCCGATGTTCTGAACGCCAAGAAGAGAGTAAAGCAGATCATACAAGAGCAATGTGAATTTGACGGATATGCCAATCTTGCACCCTCAATCTTGAGCCGCATCCATGTGATCGACGGAGAAATATCCTCAATTGACGAGGATGTCCTGTTCGAGAAGCTCAAGGGCGTGGATATCTTCTTCCATTGCGCGGCAGATGTGAACTTCGGTAAGGATCTCGCGGGTAACACGTTCAAGACGAACTACGAAGGCACCCGCAAGATGCTGAGCCTCGCCCATAGGCTCAAGATAAAGGCTTTCCACTATGTGAGCACGGCATATGTCGCTGGCAAGCACAGGGGTAAGGCGATAGAGGACGGCCTCGTGGCCGAGGACTTCAATAATTCCTACGAGAAAAGCAAGTATATGGCTGAACAACTTGTCAGGAATTCCGGAATACCATTCACCATATACAGGCCTTCGATAGTGGTCGGCAGGATTCAGGACGGCAGGATCAGGAAACCTCTGGCATTCTACAGGGTGCTTGAATTCATGGCGAAACTTAAACGCCACCGTTGTTCAAAATTGAATATAAAGCCCGACGACAAGGTGTCGCTCAACATCAGGCTGGAAGCTCCTCTTTCAGACAAGATTTATTTCGTCCCGGTTGACTATGTCCAGAAATGCATAGTGGAGATATTCCTCAGCAAGACCGTCAGGAACAAGACCTACCATATAACCGGAGACAGTCCGGTAACCACCAAGATGATCGAGAAGGCGGTGTGCAGGGCCCTCGGGCTGATCGGCGTCTCTGTCGAATCCGAGGTGAAGAATCCGAATCCCGAGGAGAAGATTGTCCAGAAGTTCCTTGCGGACTTCCTTCCCTATTTCTCTTCCGAGATCATTTTCGATCTGAAGAATGTCCAGGAGGCTCTCGGCTGTCCTTCGATAGAATGGAACATGAGCAGGGAGAACCTCGAGAAGATAATACGCGAATTCTATTCAGAAAACTATCCCGACCTGGTAACGGACTGATTCAAGTCAATATCATCACTTCTTCCTGAGCCGCCATACCAGCGATATGATGAAGAATACCATGGATATCAGGACTATGGTGGCGCCCATTGCAGTTCCACAGTAATATGACACGGCGAGGCCGATAACCCCGGAAACAAGGCTTATCATGACGGCAATTATGGTATAGCTTGAAACATTTCTGGCTATGTTTCGGGAAGCTGCGGCGGGAAGTATGAGCATGGAATTTATCACAAGCAGGCCTATCAGCTGGATGCTGATCGTCACGGCCAGCGCCACGATGAGCGAAAAAACAAATTCGACAAGCCAGACATTTATCCCGCGGCTCTGGGCGAGAGAACGGTTCAGGCTTACGAGAAAGAACTTGTTGAAGAACAATACCCATAGCAGAAGCACAATCCCGAGAGCGACCGCCAGCCTGATTATCTCCCATCCAGTGATAGTTAGAATGTCGCCGATCAGGTAGTTCGAATATTTTCCTATTCCACCGTATTTCGACAGGATCACTATTCCCAGGGCCACGCTGAAGGCCATGACAAGCCCTACTATCGTATCAGTTGATGCGGCGCTGTATTTCCTGAGGATGGTTATGAGCACCGTCAGGAAAACGGCGAAAAGAAGCATTGCCCACATCGGATCGGCCAGCCCGGCAAGTACTCCTATCGCTATTCCGGTCAGTGTTGCATGTCCAAGAGCTTCGGAGAAAAAGGTCATCTGGTTGTTGATGACCATGCAACCGAGGAGGGCGAACATCGGTGAAACCAGGAGTATGGCGATCAGCGCGTTGCGCATGAAGTCATAATGCAGCCATTCCGTAGAAATATTTATAAATGATTCCATGTCTATTAAATTCCTCCTGTCGTCGGTCGTCGGTCGTCGGTCGTCGGTTTTACGCTGCAGTTTCCGCAATGCGGACAGTTGATCCTTTCAATTGCCGGATCCTCATGCAGGGGGCCATTTGGAGAAGGCAATGGTCCTATTCCGAATATCCTCCTCGTCTCCGGAGATGAAAGCACCTGGGCGGGAGTTCCATCGCAGATGATGCTCTTGTCCATCAGGATCATCCTGTCTGCGAAATTCGCAACTTCCGTGAGATCGTGTGATATCAGGAAGATTGAAAGATCAAATTCGTGCCGGATCCTCGAGACGATCTTGTAGAAGACGTTTATTCCGGTCCTGTCGACACCGGATATCGGTTCATCCAGCAGGAGGAGGTCAGGTGTGGGCGACAGGGCAAGCGCGAGCATGACACGCTGCAGCTGTCCGCATGAAAGCTGGGACAGGCGCATGTCCGCGAACTGTTCCCCGTCCACCATCTTCAGCATGTCCACGGCCTTTTTCCGGTCATCTGCCGCATGACCGAGCCATAAGGGAAAACTGGAGTTAAGGGATGAGAACAGGTCTATCACGTTCACCGGCGTGGTCTTGTCGATGTCAAGTTTCTGCGGGACATATCCGATCCTCGGTTTGCCGAAGGAGGATCCGTCTGCATGTACGAAATGGAGTTCGCCATCATGAGGAAGTTCCCCTATCATCGCCCTGAGAAGAGTGGTCTTGCCTGCGCCGTTAGGGCCGATTATCGCAGTGAGTTCACCGCAATGGACATGAAGGTTGATGTCCTTGATGATCTGGTTAGCCCCAATGGCGACACTGAAACCGGTAAGACGGGTGCAGCAACCTCCGCAGGGAGGATGGTCCGGTTTGTTCATTTCCGATTCCCGATTTTCAATTTCCATTTTCAAGATTCAAGGTTCCAATTTATTCTGACTCCTGACTTCTGTATTCTGTCTTCCTTTATTACTTTCATTCCAGCGCTTTCTTCAGCACTTCAAGGTTTTTTTCCATTATCTTGATGTAGGCATCTGGCTCGAGCGGGCCGGTAACGGCCGGATCGAGGATATATACCTTGGCCGTTGTCTCCCGGGCTATCGTCTCGGCACTTTTCGCGGAATACTGGGGTTCCGTGAAAATGGCCTTGACCTTAGTCTTCCTTATGAGATCTATTGCCTGGGCAAGTTCACGCGCGTTCGGTTCCGAGCCAGGCTCGCGCTCGAGGACTGCCGCAATATTCAGATTGAACTCCTTTGCGAAGTAGGGGAACGCCTCATGGAACGTTATTATGTCGCGGTTCTTGATATCCTTGAGCTCCGAAAGCATTTTCCCCCTTAGTTTTTCCAGTCTGCCAATGTAGGCTGACGCATTTTTCCTGTAGGCTTCGGCTTTAGATGGATCAAGCTTTGCAAGGGCTTCGGAAATGTTCTTGATCTGCCTTATGTGCAGGCTGATGCTTACCCAGATGTGGGGATTCGGGACATTGTCGGTCTTTAGCAGTTCGATCCCTTCACTTGCGTCAACAATTTTCAGGCTCTTCCTCTCGCGTATCGCTTTCTCCAGGAATGATTCCATTCCGGCCCCGTTGACGACAAATATGTCGGCATTGGAAAGTGTCTTCATGTCGTCCGGTGTCAGTTGGTAGTCATGAAGACAGCCCGTTACCTTATTTGTCATGTTCGTTACGGAAACTCCGGGAATGCCGGCAGTGATGTTGAGGACCGCGACATACATCGGATAGAATGATGTCACAATCCTAGTCTCCGGTTTTTCAGCTGATGACAATGTCACCGCTGAAAAGAACAGCACGAACGCATGGAGCCATCTTGTCAGTTTCATATGCTTATAATTCCTATTTCCATGTTCTACTGATCACTGTCCACTGGTTACTGGTTACTGGTTACTGGTTTTCCTGACACGGTCTGACGGTTTCGGATGCATCTTGGTCTTCCTGTCGACCTTGCAGACAATGTGAAGAGCATTGCAGTCACCGCAATGCCTTATGGCGTGGCTCTTGTTGAACGACTCCCAGTGTTTTCTCTGGTCCGGGGTGAATATGCCGGTTCCTCCGCAAAGCGGACATATGTTCTGCATTGCCGAGAGTATTGCCGACCTTATGAATTCGGACCTGTTGGGCACGCTGTCCAATGCCTTGAGCAGCGGTCCATCCACCTTGAAAGTCATCACTACGTCTTTTTTCGACATGGGATCTCCTGTTTCTTTACATACGGTATTACAAAATATTACCTTGTCAAGTGGAATATCTAAGGGTTCACCCAAATTGGATTTTTCACGGGTATGTGCAATATTACAAAGTTTGTATAAAATCATATAAGGAGACGGCATATGATGAAAAAAATGATGCTGATGATGGTTGTCGCCTTCTGCGGCGCGGTGATCGCGACCGCCGATGCCGGCGACAAGCAGGGACCTGTGCTAAAGCCTCTTGATGACTGGACGTTCTTCCAGATCGGGTTCCTCCCCGGATTCCCGCAGGGAACAAACTATTCCAACGTATACGGGATCAAACTCGGTGCGCCGATGGTTTCAGGCACCGGTAGCAGGGTCTACGGGATCGAGCCATCGCTCCTCTTCAGCGGATCAGACTACGTCTACGGTATCCAGGCGGGATGGTTCGGAGCCACCAAGGCCAAGCAGGTCTGGGGACTCCAGGCCAACTGCATGGTCAACGTAGCGGATGAAGTGATCGGATTTGAGCCGGGTCTCGTGAACGTCACCAAGGAGATCACCGGATTCCAGGCCAGCGCTGTAAACGTCTCGCGCAAGGTGACCGGATTCCAGGCCAGCGCGGTCAATGTCGCAAGCGAGGAACTCAAGGGTGTCCAGTTGGGAGTGGTCAACTACAGCAAGAAGGGCGGATGCCAGTTCGGACTCGTGAACGTCATTGAGGACGGATTCCTGCCCTTCATGATAATCTTCAACTTCAAGTTTTAACTGCATACAAGGAGAATAAACATGAAAAAGATCATATTCATACTTCCCATGGCCCTCTGCCTTGTCTTCAGTTCAGCGTTCAGCGCCTGTGCCGATGACGGGAAGCCGGCACCCGCAGCAAAACCGAAGGCCAATGTGGCTCCGCCACAGGCCGTGCTCCAGGAGCTTGATGCCGACAGCTGGGTCTTTTTTGAGCTCGTATTCCTGCCGGGCATTCCTTCCAGTTGCCTTACTTCCAATGTCTATGGGATCAAGGTCGGAGCACCGATCTCAAATGGAAACGGACTTGTCAACGGCGTCGAAGCCAGTGTGTTCACAAGCATGACCAGGGAGGTCAACGGCCTCCAGACAGCAGGATTCTATACCGATGCCGACGAGATAAACGGCGTCCAGTTCAGCATCGTCAATTTTGCCAGGAAGGCCGGTGGACTCCAGCTCGGTATCGTCAACGTGAGTGAGAAGAGCGGATTCCAGATCGGGCTCCTGAACTATATCAAGGACGCCGCGATCCCGTACCTTCCGATAATCAATTTCAAGTTCTGAAAACTTGTTTGAAATGTGTTTATGAAAAGCCCTCCATTCGGAGGGCTTTTATTTTCAAGTGTGGATAATTTGGGGATTATTGCTTTTCAACCGACGACCGACGACTGACGACTTTTTAAAACTCCACAATCGCCCTGTACAGGTCTTCCTGTGTCCAGGACTTGATCGTCTCGACCGTGGCAGCCTTTGCCACGCTGAACTCGCCGCTTTCAGTTCTCCTGAGGGAGAATAGGACGGCACCGCAACCAAGGTTCCTTCCGATGTCGTAGCAGATCGTCCGGACATATGTTCCCTTGGAGCATTTGAGGACAAAGTCGGTGTATGGCAGATAAACTTTCTTGACTTCCATGCTGTGGATGGTGATCTTCTTGGCCTCGCGTTCGACCACCTTTCCGGCGCGTGCGAGCTCGTAGAGACGTTTGCCGTCGATCTTCTGTGCCGAGACCATCGGGGGGACCTGTTCCATCTCGCCTGCGAATTTCGCAAATTCCGCACGGACTATCTCCTCGGTAAGGAAGGAAGAGTCCTTCTCGGAAGTGACCTGTCCGTCCATGTCCTGTGAATCCGTTTCCTTCCCGAAGAGGATGGTTCCCTCGTAGATCTTGTCTGATCCGCTGAGCTGCTGGCTCATCTTGGTGGCGTGGCCGAGGACGATGACGAGGAGTCCGGTGGCCGCTGGATCGAGCGTTCCGCAGTGGCCGACCTTCTTCACATTGAAGCGTCTGCGTATCATGTTCACGACATCGTGGCTCGTCCAGTCCTTCGGCTTGTCGACGAGTACGATTCCGCTGTGCGGAAATGGGTCAAGATGGTTTTTCATATAATTAATATAGTTCATCAAAGACCAGTTAACCACAGAACACACAAACGACACGGAAATATTACTAATAGTCCCTTAATTGTCTTGAGTTCTTGGTAGGGATGCCGAGTCGTCAGCAACCAGGGACAAAGATCTGAAGCCTTGAATTCAGGGCCTGTTGTGGTCTATATTAGTTACTTATGGTGATTTATCATATGTCTTATATACATATGATGACAGGCTTGAGGCTAAATCTGCGGCGGGGGCTACAAAATTGTAATTTCGACCCCCTGCTTATGAGGAACCGCATAATAAGTAGTTTAGTAATATGAAAAATATAATTTTTACAATCCCTGTGTTTTTACTCTTTGCCAGCTGCGCCACTAAGCAAGCATCCTTCGTTGAAATATTGCCCTATTCAGAGATATCAGATGAATATGATTCTGAATATTTTGCCGTTCTATCATCTGATACTTTCAGAATAGATGGAGAGACAGAACATGTTCAGGTTGTCTTTTCAATTCTCGTGAAAGAGTCAGATTTGCATAAAATTTATAAAAACAAAAAATATCTCATGTATGTTTCCCTCTTTTTGCAGGAAGAATTTAATAAATATTGTAAAGAAGTAAGAGAAGATTGTAAAATGGCTTTAATCCGAGAACATAAAGAATATAATGAATCCAAAGATATTATTGATTTTCCAGTCACAAAATTTATCTGGTGGTTTAATGGACATTTGGTTTCTATATTAGAGGACAAGTCCAAAGTATTTTTAGGTGAGGAAATATCAATAAAGGGTTTTTACATTAGGCACTTTGGAATTGCTGGTGGTAACCAATAAAATGTAATTTCTAACGATACGCCTTCTGGTAACCTCGTTCCACTCGGTTCCCAGAGGCTTAGGCGTTATCTACCTTCAACCACGATGAAACGCTTTGAATGGCCGTCGCTGACATAGAGAAGGAGTGAGTCCTTGCCTTGTGCGAGAGCCTTGTTGACATCGTCAAGCGTCCTGACCTTCATCTTGTTGATTCCAATGATCTTTAGTCCAGCCTCGATACCGACATCGTTGGCAGGACTTCCTGGCTTCACCTTGGATACCTCGATACCTTCCTTTGTTGCGGCAAACTCAAGTCCGTAGTCCTTTGCTTTACTTGCATCCTTTTCTGAAGGATTCTCGACGGCGAGTTTCTTCTCGTCCTGCTTTTCCGCAACAACGGTGATATCCATCTTCTTTCCGTCGCGCATCAATGTGAATATGATCTTATCGCCGGGCTTATGCTTTAGTACTGCAAATTGGATGTCCTTCGGTTCAGCCACAGGACTTCCATCGACCGAGATTATGACATCTCCCGGTTCGATGCCGGCCTTGTCTGCGGGATTTCCGACGTTAACTTCGCGGACCAGCACGCCCTTTTCGATCTTGGACTGCTTCTTCATGTCAGGTGAGAGAGTTTCCATCATTATGCCCACCCATGGGCGGACCACCTTTCCTCCCTTCATGAGCTGCTCCATCACGTCCTTGACCATGTTGCTGGGGATTGCGAAGCCAAGGCCGATGTTGCCCTGGGAATAAGCGCTGCCCGTCATGATGAAATCATTTACACCGATGACCTCACCATCGATGTTCAGGAGCGGTCCACCGCTGTTGCCCATGTTGATCGCTGCATCGGTCTGGATGTAGTTCTCATAAGTATTCATACCTACGGAACGGCCTTTCTGGCTGACAATTCCTACGGTCATGCTGTAGTCCAGGTTGAATGGAGCTCCTATAGCTATGCTCCAGTGTCCGACCTTGACCTTGTCGGAATCGGCGAAATTCAGGAAAGGCAGTTTGCCGTCGGCCTTTATCTTGAGGAGTGCGATGTCGGTCTTTTCGTCAGTTCCGACGATCTCAGCCTTGAACTCGCGTCCGTCATATAGCTTGACATTGATCTCGTCGCTACCGGAAGCGACATGGCAGTTGGTGATGATGTATCCGTTCTCATCCGCGATGAATCCGGATCCCTTGCCTTCGATCTTCGGTGTTTCAGGAGCTTTCCTGCCACGGTTCCTTAATAAGTTCAACTGTGCGCTCTCGGCATCTGTGAGTTCCTTTTTGACATGTATGACCACCACCGCCGGGAAAGCCTTTTCGGCGACGGAAGTGAAGGCGTCCTGCAGCTTTCTTGCCTCATCGAAAGCGCCGAAACCGGAAAAACCTGAAAAAAGGAAAATGGCTATTACAAATGAAATAATTAGCCTTGCTTTCATGCAAAACTCCAATGTTGATATTCTATTTTGTTATTTTTATCCTATAGACAGCGGAATAGACCCTTTTGTTCCAAATAAAACGGGACGGACATGGAAAAAACGGGTAAATAGTATAAATTAAACGATTTGAAAAATTTAACGGATTCCATGGAAGAAGCATGAATAGGGAAAATATCATACCTGTTATGGCGTGGGGACTTCTGGTTTTCGGATTCCACCTGTCGGCAGGTGATGCCGAGTCGAGGGTTTTATTCAATCAGGCTGCCGAGGAGGAGAAGGCGGGCAAGTACCAGGCCGCCGCCGAGGACTACAAGGCAGCTGAGCATTATGCCGATGATACGGTACTGAAAGTCAACGCCCTCCAGAAGGCAGCAGGGGCATACAGGAAAGCCAATCTGCTCTACAAGGAGTTCGAATGCCATGAGAGCCTGCTGAACGCATTTCCTTCGAGCATAGATTTCCCCGCGACAGTACAGAGGGAATACGAACTGGCGACATTGTTCTACCAGGGCAGAAGAGATCCGGCGCTTTCATGGATGCCTTGGATAAAGGACAAGGACCGCGCACGTGAGACATTTGAAGCCGTTCTCAAGCACGCTCCGTTTGCGAAGTTCGCACCGGAAATGCGTCTGCGCCTCGGCAAACTGTACATCGAAGAGAACAAGATAGATGAAGCGATAAAGGCGTTCAGGGACATTGTAAAGATGTATCCCAAGTCGAAAGAGGTCAAATTCGCCGAGTTCGAACTTGCCAACATTCTCATACAGAAGGCCAGAAGGGGCGACGGTGACGGCACATATGTGCGCCAGGCACAGGATGCGCTGAGGAAGATAATCGAGAAATATCCTGAAGACAAGGAAGTCGGATGGGCGAAGGAGATGTTAGCCGAGGCCGACCAGATCGCGGCCAGGAGGCTCTACGGACTTGCGAAGTTCTATCACAGGATGGACAGGGATGAGGCTGCACAGGGCTATCTAAATGATCTTATAAGGACATATCCTGAAAACCAGGTCTCTGATGACGCGGAAGAGCTTCTTGGAAAGATGAACGAGGAATACAAGCCGACCGGGATTGAGAGGAAAGAGGGATTTGTGGTGCAGTATACTCCGGAACCAATGCCGCATGAGAAGGACAAGATCCTGATTGTCCCGGAAAACAGCAACGGCAAATGGATGCTTCCCATAGAGGATCTTGGGCTTGGCAACAAGGAAATTGACGGGAAAAAGAAAGATGAACAGGGGAAATAGGAATATGAAAGCCATGAAATATGCCTTATGTCTTGCTGCGACTGCCATATTGGCGGTGATGGCAGGTTGCGGATACCAGATGGGATCGTTGATGCACCCTCAGATCAAGACGATTGCGATCGCACCGATAAAGAATGAGACAATTGAAATGATGGCCGCTCAATACATGAGACAGGCTCTTGCGGAGCAGTTCGATCTGGATCAGTCGCTCAAGCTGAAGACCATCGAGGAGGCTGACTGTGTCCTATATGGCAGGATAGTTGGAGTCAAGACGACCGCCGTGGGATATGATTCCATGAACGATGAGCAGACCTATACTCCCGCTGAATTCGGGCTCCAGCTCAAGTTCGAATTCACGGTCATAATACCAGGCCGTACCAAACCCCTTGTGAACAACAGGGAAGTCGTAGCCGATGTACAGTACCAGGTCGCCATGGATAATGAGATAGCAAGACGCAGAGGAATCCAACAGGCTTGCCGTGAGGCCGCTAAACAGGCCGTGGACAGCATTGTTGAATCCTGGTGACGATAGACTTCAATTCAGTTTCCATATTTTCTCCAGAAAGGATTCCAGGTGTTTCGAACAGGACAGGGATTTGATGCTCACAGATTCGCCGAAGGCAGGAAATGCATAATCGGCGGAGTCAGGATCCCATATGGGAAGGGACTTCTCGGACATAGCGATGCGGACGTGCTTGTCCATGCAATAATGGATGCAGTCGCCGGAGCCATGGCACTCGGAGATATCGGAAAATGGTTCCCCGACACCGATTCCAGGTTCAAGAATGCCGACAGCATGAAACTCCTCTCGAAGATGCTTTCTGATCCCAGGCTCAAAGGCTGGAAACTTGTCAATCTTGATTCTACCGTGATCGCCGAAAGGCCCAGGATCTCAAGACATGTTCCTGAGATGAGGCGGAAGCTTGCCAGGGTGTTTTCCGTGACGCAGGACCGCATATCCGTGAAGGCTACCACGACTGAACGCATGGGTTTCTGCGGAAGGGAGGAGGGGATCGCCGCGATGGCGGTAGTGCTCCTGGAAAAGAATGAAACGGAGAATGGGCGTAACGGAGTAACGGCGAAAAGAAAGAAATGAGCTTTGAATATCTGGAGGATTCATGTCAGCATACCTTGCAATTGATCTTGGAGCGTCGAGTGGACGCGGAATAGTGGGAAAATTCGAAAAGGGGAAACTGGAGCTTTCCGAGATACACAGGTTCCCGAACGGGCCGGTGGAAAAGGATGGTTCGCTGTTCTGGGATATTGAAGGTCTCCTGAAGGAGATAAAGACCGCCATTAAGAAGTCAGTGGCAGGCGGTCATAAGATAAACGGAATCGCCATAGACACCTGGGGAGTGGATTATGCTATTCTCGGGAAGAATGGGAAATTCGTCAGGAATCCATATCACTACCGTGACGCAAGGACGAATGAAGTCCCTGAAAAGCTTTTCAAGATAATTCCACTGGACAAGATCTATGAGAGGACCGGAATCCAGTTCATGCAGTTGAATACGCTCTTCCAGATCTTCGCCCACAAGGAGCAGCATCCAGAGGATCTCAAGGATACGACACTTCTCATGATACCTGATGCGCTCTCCTATATGCTCTGCGACAAGGTTGAATGCGAATATACGGACGCGAGCACCACGCAGCTGCTTGATGCGAAGACTGGGAAATGGGATTTCGGACTCATCGAGAAGCTTGGAATCCCAAAGTCGATATTTCCGAACATAGTTCCACCTTGCACAAAGGCTGGAATTCTCAAGGAGGAACTACAGAAGGAGCTTGGCTGCGGACCGATTCCCGTGTTCCATGTCGGCAGCCATGACACCGCGTCGGCTGTGGCATCCGTGCCGGTCGGTGTGGTTAAGAACTGGGCCTATATAAGCTGCGGTACCTGGGCCCTTCTCGGTGTCGAGAACGACAAGCCATTGCTTTCAGAACAGGCGCGCAAGGCCAACTATACTAATGAAGGTGGACTTGACGGCAAGATACGTTTCCTTACGAATATCATGGGGCTCTGGCTGTTGCAGGAATGCTCGAGGAACTGGAAGGAGCAGGGAAAAAATCTCTCATATTCTGAAATGGTGAAGCTGGCTGAAAAGGCTGAACCTCTGAAATACATCATCAATCCTAACAACCAGAGGTTCCTCGCCCCGTGCGACATGCCTGCCAAGATCAGGGAATACTGCAAGGAGACGAAACAGGGGGAACCCGTAGATGACGGTGCGCTGGTAAGATGCGTCCTCGACTCGCTTGCGCTGTGTTTCAAGGTCAGGACAGATGAACTTCAGGGGATAACCGGAGTGAAATATGAGTGTCTGCACATGGTGGGCGGCGGATGCCAGAACAAGCTCCTCATGCAGCTTACGGCAGATGCGATCAATATTCCTGTCGTCGCTGGACCGATCGAGGCTACTGCTATCGGAAACCTAATGTCCCAGGCCATAGCCGACGGCAAACTCGGTTCCCTCAAGGACGGAAGGGAGATCGTCAAGGCCTCCTTCCCGGTCGAAACATACAAGCCGGAGATAAGACAGGTCAAGTTGTTTGAGGGCTGCCTGGACAAATACAGGAAACTTCCATGAAAATAACATTCGTAAGACATGCTGAGATTGCAGGAGATCCATTCGTGTGCCCGCAGAGGCCGGTGAAGGGCTGTCTTTCGCCGAAAGGCGTGAAACAGGCGAAGACCGCTGCGAAGGAGCTGAAGGACGTTAAGTTCGATGTGGCTTTTTCCTCGCCGTACGGGCGCGCCCTGCAGACCGCCGAGATCGTCCTTGCCGGACGCCGGACCCCGATCAAGATCCTGCCTTTCATGGTTGAATGGCTGCCTGACAGATCGCTTGAGAAACTGCCAAGGACGGAATTCGAGTCAATACAGAAACGCACTTCGGCCTTCTATGCCGAGGAAACATGGAAAACCGAGATGGGTGAAGGATGTTTCGACATGTATGCAAGGATATGTCCTCCGTTCCTGAAGGCCCTTGACCGCATCGGTGTCCACCCCAGGATGGGAGGCTATGTGATCGACAAGGATGCGAAGGATCTGTCCGTTGCGGTCTTCGCACATGGCGGTTCGCTCAACATAATGCTTTCGTTCCTCCTTGAACTGCGGCCTTTCCCCATAGGGCGCTTTGCCTTCGAGCATACCGGTGTGGCCACGATCAGGTTCCAGGAATGCAAGGGCATTTCCTATCCGGTGCTGTGCCTGCACGCGCCAAGATGAATATATTTGATTGTGCATATAGTCCAGGAAAAGATCATCATCTGAATTTCTTGATGAGTCCTATATTCAAAGGACGAATCCTTGGAGTGCTGAAGCATAGCTTCAGCTTTGTTCCCTGCGAAGCAAGCTTCGCAGAAGAAAGGCGGTATCTTCCGCCTTCGATAAGAACTACGGCGCGACAGGCCGCTTCACTTCGCTACACGCACCCCAAGGACAGGCTTGCAGCCTGTCTAAAATAAAGATCCTTTAAATTTCAAATCTGCTGCCATGTTGTTGTAATATAAATGCTAGCCCGTGATGATGTTGCAGATAAAATTAAAAAACAATCACTCTTATGGTATTGATTTTTTTCCATCTTGCTTCCTACTAATAGGCACGGAAAAATACCAGAAAAAATGAAACTGCTTGGACAAGTCAGGAGGGATGCTCCGCCGGATCTGATGGCGGACTTGCGTGGCGTCGTGAGCCATACGCACCTGCTCCGTTCCAAGGAGTCCCCCTTCGAAAAGACCAAGAAGGACCTTGTCGCCTGGTGCCGGAAATATGGCGTGTCTGCCGTCGGCATTGGCTCCCCGTGGGAACCGGTTTCCGCAGGGCATTACGGCCATTATGAGCATGTTGAACGCGATCTCTACTATTCGGATTTGTTTGATCCGAAGTCGGTCATGGACAAGAAGGAGATCCGAAGACTTTTTGAAGACCTCAACAGGATGTCCAAAGGCAAGACCCTTTTCTACCAGGACAACGAGAATCCCAAGGGTAGGTTCGGGCATCTCTGGTATTTCGGGTACAAATATGATTTCCCGGCCTGGCACGACTATTCGCAGGACAGGCAGATCTCCTACTATGACGACGATCCGTACCGGGAGATGAATTCCATCACCGGAAAACCTCATGAGAGACGGACATATCTTGAAGTTGTCGCAACACAGCGAAAGAGCGGGGCTGTGGCTGTCTGGGCGCATCCGACAAGCTGGTGGTTCGACAAGGAGGCTTTCGTTACCAATATAGCCTCGGAAATGGTACTCCATCTGCTGGCGGACGGATATCTCGACGGCATGGTCGTGCAGGGATATGACGCATTCCACAGGCACTACCAGAAACTTTGGTTCTACCTGCTTGATTTCGGGGCAATAGTGCCGGGATTTGCCGAGACAGATGCCTGTTTTGACAAGGCTGATCTGCTCGCATATGATCATCTTTATATGAACTATTTCAGGATTCCGGGGAAGATGTCCGGAGCAAAAATAGTTTCCGCCGCAAGGGAGAAATCGCATTTCTTCTCCACCGGAGCGTATCTTTCGCTCAAGGTCGGGAATGTCGGCATGGGAGGTGTCATCAGGAGGAAATCCGGTGACAGGCTCGTTGTGAAGGTCGAGGCATATCCTGTACCGGGACAGAAGAAGATGTCACGCCTTGATCTGATAGGCCGTGGAGGAGAAACACTGGCGACCGTCAGGAATTTCACCGGCGGGAAGCTCGAATTCGATATGAAGGTTGGAAAGCTTCCGGGATATGTGATTGCCCGGACCATTGGCGAGAACGACAGCATCGACGCTGAGAGCCAGAAGCAGATCAGGCATGCGGCTTTCACCAATCCAGTATATGTACAGCCGAAGGGATTTGAGTTCAGGCCTGTCATGACGAAGTGCTCATTCAAGTTCTCAAGTGGAAGCCAGTGGTGCGGCGGCAGGATGAAGATCGAGTCCGCGGCGGGGGAGCACATGGATGATTATAAGATAAAATCCGGAACCATGACAGTCACGCTCCCTGCAAGCGCAAGGATACGGCTACTGAAGACGGGTGAGGAAGAAAAGAAGTTCTACATTGCCATGGCAAACGAAAAGGTCCATGGACATCTAAGATATCTGCACGACGGCGAGTTCCTCAAGGATTATCCTGGCCTGCGTCCCGGACAGGTTCCCGCAGCGGCCTTCAGGCTTCCGCAGGTCGCTGAATCCCTCTCGGAATTCTCAAAAAATTTCTGAACCTAATCCTCGGTCCAGATAATTTTTCCAAAAATCTCATTTTTCCGGCTTGAAACAGTTTTACGCGAGTATATGATAAGACATAATAAGACATAATAAGAGGTGCGTGATGGCCAAAGACAAGCCGAATCTCAGGAAGTTCAAGGCGGACAGCGAAGGTTCAATGCCTCTCTACGCCCAGCTTGAACAGTTTTTCATAACTGAAATCAGGAAAGGGGTATACAAGCCGGAAACACCTCTTCCGTCAATAGCGGAGATCGACAGCCAGATCTCCCTCGGAAGGGTGACGATCGTCAGGACGATGCAGGAGCTCGTAAAGGACGGTTTCGCGGTCGGAATACACGGCAAAGGATATTACGTCACCCACCGTGGCGAGAAGGCGCTTATCGGTATTGTCGCCCCGTTCAACACCGTCTACATGCAGATATATGTGCATCTCGCGGCCGGTGTGAGGAATGCTTCCGACAAGCTCGACAACGAGGTCATCATAATGTCCTCCGACGAAGAGCCCAGGCGGTTCATACAGGGCGTCAACGAATTCATAAACTACCGTGGCAGCCGCTGGCTCATCCTTGTTCCACCGATGGATCATCAGGAGAGGATATTCCCAGAGCCTATGAAACTGCTGGAAAAGATCAAGCGCCTCAAGGACATCAGGATCGCAATCATCGACAGGAACCTGCAGGACGACATATTCCAGGTCCGTCAGGACCGCATTGCCGGCAATCTGCTCCTCTTGAAACGTGCAACCCAGAAAAAGTGCCGCAAGGTCCTTTTCCTAAACGCATACATGGACAGATGGGAAGTGCATGGTGACAAGCTTTTCAGCACGTTGGCAAGGGAGGCTGCCGGCATTGATCCGAGCATGAAACTGTCATTGAAATCCACTGAGACCCCGGCCCAGGACCTTAAGCATATACTCAAGGAAAAGTTTGATGCGGTGCTGACAGATGATCTATATGCGAGGAAGATAGTGAACATCGCTGGAAGCAGGAGGCCGTTCCATATCGCCGGCTACAATGGGATGGCTGCCGCGACCTCCATCAGCCCTCAGATAACCACGGTCAACTCGAATCTTACCGAGGCAGGACAGATCGCAGTAGACTATTTGTTCGAGAAGCGTGAATTTGAAGGCAATGTTGTCAATGTGAAGCCATTCCTGGTGGAAGGGGAGACGTTTTAAATCAAACCGCAGAATATCGAATAATGAATGTCGAATTTCGAAATAGCAGGAGAAAGCATGAAAACAGATATGTCTAAATTGAGGAAAGAAATCATAAGAACTGCTGAAAAAGGCTGCATGGATTTTACCGGATTCGCCCCGATGGACAGATTCAACGGGGTTCACCGCAGGATGCGTCCTGAAGCGCATCTCAAAGATGCAAAATGTGTTGTCAGCATAGGGATCCGTTATCCTCTTGCAATGTACGAGAATGCCGGAAAGACAAAGGCCGAATCATACATGTCAATGGACATGTATGAGAACAATGCGATGGAGACTGCGCTCCTGCAGGCTGCCATGGATGTCGCAAGAACATTGGAGGATTTCGGGTTCAACGCGGTTCCTATGACAACCTCGATGTACCGGGTCCAGCCATATAAGGATATAAAGGAATGCTGGACACAGGATTTCAGGAACGACATCGCGGCTGTCGCCGCCGGTCATGGCGAACTCGGATTCAACGGAGTCGTCATAACTCCGAAATATGGTACCCGTCAGATGTTCACTTCAATCGTTACCGACGCACCGATCGAGGCGGACAAGATGTATGAAGGGCCATCTCTCTGCGACAAGTGCATGAAGTGCGTGAACGCCTGCAAGATGGCTGCCATTTCCGCAAAGGACTTCGACAAGGTGGTTGTTGGCGACAGGAATTATTATGTCGCGAAGAAGGACATATGGCGCTGCATGTGGTCGAAGAAGTTCATGCTCAATGCTGAGATGGGACCGAAGCTCCATGGAATGAATGTGACGATTGAGCCGCCCAAGGATGAGATCAAGGAGGAGGATGTCCAGAAAGCCCTTTCGGAAAAAGGCAGAAAGGGAGGACTCCAGACCTGGTATACGTATTCGATGAGGGAGTGCGAACGTGAGTGTGTTCCACCGCATCTCAGGGGCGTGGACCTTGTTAAGAAATATGCGAAATCCGCAGTTTAATGTGGGAGGCGGACATGAAATCACTGACAGAAAGAGTCAAGAAGCTGGCTAAGGAGAACAGGATGGACTTGGTCGGTGTGGCATCGATCGACAGGTATGCGCACGCGCCGGAGATGGTACATCCCCGGGCGCATCTCCCTGAGGCGAATGCCGTGATAGCGATGGCTATCCGATATCCAGATGCAATGTTCGTGAATGCTGGTTCCGGCGATGCGGAAAGTATTTTTTCCATAGAGAACTACCAGAACACGGTAATCGGCAAGAATCTCTACAATGCTGCGTTGAGAGTCACCAGGCTCCTCGAGGACGAAGGATACAAGACTGTCCCCATGATGGTTTCCGGGCGCTGGCGGCTTCATCCATATAAGAGCATCAAGACGGAATGGTGCGCGGATTTTTCCAACCGTCATGCTGCAGTCGCCGCAGGACTCGGTGAATTCGGGCTACATGCCCTCTGCATAACTCCGCAGTATGGGATGAGGCAGCGGTTCATCTCGATTGTGACGGAATCCCCTCTCACGGCCGATCCGATGTACAGCGGGCCCTCGCTCTGCGACAAATGCATGCTCTGCTTCAAGAGCTGTCCATCACGTTCGATAGATGTCAGGCCTGAGAACCTAGAAAAGGTCAAAATCGGCGAACGTGTGTTTGAATATGCAAAGGTCGACCACTGGCGCTGCGGCTGGTCCGAGCAGGTGAACAACATTCCCGAGGAAGGCCCCATGATGGGAGGCCAGGAGATCGGGATACTTCCGCCGGAGGAAGGAAAGATCACCGACGAGATGTTCCTTTCGGCGTTCTACGAGAAGAACGGTCTTGCCGGATTTCAGGCGGGAATGACTCATGCGATGGGAAACTGCATGAGGATGTGCATTCCCCCGCCGCTGAGAGGGAAACAGAAGCTTCCAGAGAACTACTGCAAGAAGATGATGGGAAAGAGGGAATTCATTGATCCTGGCGATGACAAAACAAGACCGCGTAAGTACAAGGTTCCGCTTAAAGCATAAGTTACCCATAAGACGAGGAGAGTAAAATGAAGCCATTGAGGATGTTTGCCGCTTTTATTTTCGTGCTGTCTGCTAATTTCGCACAGGCCGCACCGAAATATCTCGATCTTGAGAAGTCAGCGAACGCCAATTTCGAGGATGACGGGATCGCCGACAATGGAAAGGGCGGCTGGACGGATGAAGGAATCAACGACATGGTCATATACCCCCAGATCAAGCTCGGGGAGAATATCAGGAACGGCTACAAGTTCAAGATAATTGATCCTGCGGCTAACAATGGAAATGCGGTAATAATCCTCAAGGGGGCCAGCCGATGCAAGGATAAACCGGAGGAGGTTGCGGTAAAAGTTCCCTCGTGGAAGTCGAAGTATCTCTATTTCGTTCAGAATTCCGCCGCACAGGTCAGGGGGGAGCCAAAGGAATATGTCGTTGCCGTTTATACTGTGAAATATGATGACGGCACATCAGCACAGATTCAGATGCATGACGGTGTGGAGATCAGGCAATGGTGGACCGGTAACTGGTGGGACAACAGTGAGAGAAAGAGCTGGCCTGTCTATATGGGGCACAACTTCTATACTTTGAAATATAAGCAGCACATCGGACTCTGGGCGATGCAGTGGGAGAATCCGAATCCTGGGAAGGCGATAACGGAGATTGATTTCAAGTCTCAGGGCAAGTCAGTGCCGATAATATGGGCGGTGACATTTGATGACGACGACTATTTTACGAACCCGGACATCAAAGCGGACTTCAAGCGTCCGGATGGTCCACCTTCGGATTTCTTCGACAAGCGCATAGCACAGGAGCAGGAAAGGCTTTTCACCGAAATGAAGAAGGCCGGCATGGTCAAAGGTGTCCGCAGGATCGAAATGATAAAGCCTGATCTTCTGGCTGTAACCATAGACGCCGTTGTTGCCGGTGGAGCAGGCCAGGGAGAATCCAAGGCCGCTGCACTCCAGAAGGAGGAGAATTTCACGGTTAAGTCATCCGACGGCAAGGATGCGAATTTCGCAAACGGAGTGAATCCGGCGAAGGTCGGCAGGTTCACAATGAAATATGACACTGTTGATATCGGAGCCTTCCCTGGGAACAACATCTACTGGCATACATACTACTTGAAGCTTCCGAAGGCGTTGAAGTCCGGAAGCAGATATTCCGTATCGGTGAAAGGGATTCCTGCGGAATTCGCAAGCACCATGGAACTTGATTGTTCCGACAATATGGTGACTCCTGTGGTAAAGGTAAACCAGGGCGCATATTCCTCCAAGGCTTCAAAAAGGTATGCGTATCTCGGTTGGTGGGCCGGGGACATGGGGCCTCAGGACTATTCGGAATTCAAGAAGTTCTCGGTTGTTGACGACAAGAGCGGGGCGGTTGTCTTCTCAGGAGATATAAAACTGAGGAAATCTTCCGGGGATAAGGCGAAGGAAGACAAGTTTACCGAGCTCAATGTCAGCGGAGAGAACGTATATGAGCTTGATTTTTCCAGCTTCAAAAAGTCGGGAAGATACCGCATCGTGGTTCCTGGACTCGGAAGTTCAAGCTCATTCGGGATCGGCGGCGAGGAAATGAGGAATTGCTATTATGTGACAATGCGCGGCTTCCTCATCCAGAGATGTGGTTGCGAGCTGACCAAGGACGTGACGGATTATCCGCGTCCCGCCTGTCATCTGAAGAACTACGAGAGCGGACCGCTGGTATACGGATGCAACGAGAAGTATGTGGACGGAAAACCTGTTATCCAGAACAAGCCCGCCAAGGAAGGCGAACCTGTAAGGGAATTTCGAGGGGGATATCATGATGCCGGCGACTTCGATGTGTTCTACGGGCATCTTGTAGCATCTTCAATGTCGATGATCGCGTTTGAATTTGCCCCTGAGGTGTTCAAGGATGGCGAATTGAAGCTTCCTGAAAGCGGAAACAAGATCCCTGACATCCTCGATGAGGCGGAATGGGGGCTCAAGTTCTATGCTGACACGCAGGAGGCTTATGGCGGTGTCTATGCCGGACGAGGGAACGACGAGGATTATGTCGGCAAGGAATGGCGCGATGAGTTCAAGAAATGGAAGGAGATGAATCCAGCCTGGAAGAAATACGGAAATTATCCGCCGTATGATATCTTCTTCCCGTGCGCCGGATCATCTTTTACATTTGCGGCTGTGGCGGCACAGTTCTCCAGATGCGTGAAGGCATTTGATGCGAAGAAGGCGGATCTGTATCTGTCAAAGGCGAAGAAGGCCTATGAATGGGCGGAGAAGCATCAGGCGGACGGATACGAGAAGGAAGGGACATCCTACTGCAAGGTGGAATGGAAGAAAGCATGGGTATGGGCTGCGTCGGAACTCTTCAAGACCACCGGCGAAAAAAAATATAGTGACGAGGTCGTAAGGCTTGCCGACAAGAAGGAGGACGCGTTCAAGAGCCATTGGAACATGGGGTACATGGTTCCTTTCTATAAGTGGGCATATGCGAGCGCGAAGAATCCCAGTGTTGATAAACAGCTCCAGAAAACATTGATCGACAGCATCTGCAGGAGTGCCGACGATGTAATAAAGAACAACGAAGCGCACGCATACAGGATGGGCAACGGAAGAGATGCGGGCGGATGGGGAAACAATGTCGGCGGCGGATATTACGGTTATATCTGCCTAATGGCATATATGCTCAGCGGCGAACAGAAGTATCTCGATGCGGCATGCATTAATTCCGACTACCAACTCGGAGCGAATCCCCTTTCACGCTGTTTCATAACCGGCATAGGCGCACGTCCACCGGAACATCCGGAACTGCGCGGCTGGCTCTACAGCGAAAAGGGCCCTGCACCGGGAGTGTCAGTTTTCGGTCCGGGAGGTGACAGCAAATCACTTGGCGGAGCGTATCCTGCCGAAGTTCCGATATGGAGATGCTGGCTGGACAACCGTGTCGCCGCCATGCACAGCGAATTCACTGTTGGAAGCACAATTGGTGAATCCTCAATACTATATGCAATACTTTGGGCAATGGAGAACAGAAAATGAAAAGATCTGCAATAATGTTGGCAGCTTTATTCTCGGTGTCGCTCTACGCGGAGAACAA